>NZ_JBSHAF010000004.1:0-92873 GCF_053611365.1 Streptomyces sp. NPDC054813
CTCCTTCGGCGTGGCCTTCGTCAGCGGCAGCAGACGGGAGCCGAGTCCGGCGGCGGGGATCACGGCCCTGCGGATCGTCGGTGGCATCAGGTCTCTCTCGGTCGGGGCGGCACGGGATACGCCGACGCTACCAACGGCCCCTGTCCCACTCGGCAAACGCCGACCGGCCGGACGCCTTCGTCCAGGCGACTTCAAGGCGAAGTCGAGACGAAGGCCGAGATGAGGGATACGGACGTCCCGGCCCGCCGACTCCTCCGACGAGGCCGTGCTCACCCGGCTACTCCGTTTCCCTGTCCGTGGCGTCGGGGACCGCTCCCCGGGCACGCAGTTCGGCGATCTCGGCGGGGCCGAATCCCAGCTCGGCGAGGATCTCGTCGTTGTGCTCGCCCAGGTCCGGCGCCCGTCTCGCCGGCGCCTTCGGCACCCCGCGGAGGTTGACCGGGCTGTTGACGGTCTCCGCCAGCCCGCTGACGCCCTCCAGCGGGACGACGATGTCGTTCTCGCGCAGCTGCGGGTCCCGAGCGGCCTCTTCCGGCGTCTGGATGAGGCTGTAGGTGATGCGTTCCCGGTCCAGCGCGTCCTTCCAGTGGGCGAAGGGCCGCGAGCGGAACGCGGTGTCGAGCAGCTCGGCCAGCGCGGAGGCGTGCCGGACCAGACCCTCCAGGTCGGCGAACCGGGGATCCTCCAGCAGTTCGGGGTGTCCGACGGCGCGTGCCAGTCCCTGCCAGCGCGCGGGTGAGGCGACCAGCATGAGCCACTCGCCGTCCGCGGTCCGGTAGGGGTTGTTCAGCGGGTTGGCCGGCGCCTTCCGGTCGTGCAGCTCGAAGGGTGTGCCGTCGGCGAGGGCGCCGGCCACCAGGGTTCCGGTGGCCCAGACGCCGGTGGCGAGCAGTGACGTCCCGACGTTGGCCCCCTGTCCGGTCCGCTCGCGGTGGTAGAGGGCGGTCGTGATCGCCGCGTAGATGGCGATGGCCGTCGTGTAGTCGCCGCTGCCCCAGACCGGGACGGTCGGCGGGGCGCCCGCGTCACGGGTGGAGGCCAGCAGGCCGCTGCGCGACCAGAAGGCGGTCAGGTCGAAGCCCGGCTGCCGGGCGTCGGGACCGGTGTCCCCGAAGCCGGTGAGGTCGGCGTAGACGACCCTCGGGTTCCAGCCCGCGACCTCCTCGTAGCCGAGGTGCAGCTTCTCGCGCGTGCCGTGCGGGAAGTTGGTGATCACCACGTCGGCCCACTCGACGAGCCGCTTGAGGACCTCGACGGCCGCCGGCGACTTCAGGTCCAGCACCATGCCCCGTTTGTTGCGGTTGGCGAGGTGCCAGCTGTAGTTCGCCCGCGCCTGCGGACTGGGCGGCACGGAACTCAGCCGCCGCTGAGGGTCGCCCGCGCCCGGCGGCTCGATCTTGATGACGTCCGCTCCGAAGTCGGAGAGCACGGTGGCCGCGGCCGGTGCCGCGATGAACGAGGCCGCGTCGATGACCTTCAGGCCGGTGAAGACCGATTCGGTGGTCATCGTCATCACTTCACGAAGGCGCTCAGGCCGCCGGTGACGGCGCGTCCCACGATCAGGGTCTGGATCTCCCGCGTGCCCTCGTACGAGTAGAGGGCCTCGGCGTCGGCGACGAAGCGGCCGACCTTGTAGTCCAGGACGATGCCGTTGCCGGCCAGCAGCTCCCGGGCCCACCCGACGCTCTCCCGCATCCGTACGGTGCAGTACGCCTTCGCCAGGGCGGAGTGCTCGTCCTTGAAGATCCCGGCGTCCTGCAACTGGGCGAGGCGCACCACCATCCCGCACGAGGCGGTGGCGTTGCCGAGCATCTTCACCAGCAGATCCTGGACGAGCTGGAAGCCGCCGATCGGGCGCCCGAACTGCTCGCGTTCCTTCGCGTACTGCAACGCGATCTCGTAGGCGCCGAACATCGTCCCCACGGCCTGCCAGGCCACCCCGCTGCGTGTCTGGCGCAGGATGCCGGCGGTGTCCTTGAACGAGTTCGCGTTCTGCAGCCGGTTGGCCTCCGGGACGCGGCAGCCCTCCAGCACGATGTCGGCGTTCTGCACGATCCGCAGCGCCATCTTGTTCTCGATCTTGGTCGCCGTGAACCCGGGGGTGTCCTTCTCCACGACGAAGCCCAGTACGTGGTTCGTCTCGGTGTCCCGCGCCCAGATGACGACCAGGTCGGCGAAGGTCGCGTTGCCGATCCACCGCTTGGCCCCGTCGAGGATCCAGCCGTCGCCGTCGCGGCGCGCGGTCGTCCGCAGGCCGCCGGCCACGTCGGAACCGCCGTGCGGCTCGGTCAGCCCGAAGGCTCCGATCTTCTCGAAGCGGCTCATCGCCGGCAGCCACCGCTGCTTCTGCTCCTCGGAGCCGCAGGCGAGGATCGAGCCCATGGCCAGCCCCGTGTGCACGCCGGAGAAGGTCGCCAGGGACGCGTCTGCATGCGCGAATTCCAGCGCCAGGAATCCCGAGAGGAGATTGCTCGGCTTGGATTCCGCGGAGGCCGGGTCCGCCCAGTCCACCAGCCCGAGACCACCGAATCCCGCGACCAGTTGGAAGGGGAACTCGGCCCGGGCCCAGTAGTCGTCGACGAGGGGAGCGGCCTGCGTGTCGAGGAATTCACGGACGCGCTCGATCTTCTCCCGCTCGCTGTCCGTCAGCAGTTCCTCGAAGGAATAGAAATCGGCGGGCAGCAGCCCTTTGCCCAGGTAGGGACCGGACGGCGTCGGCAGAAGCGGGTTGGCAGCCATGGAATATCTTCCTCTAACACTGCGGGACATTGCGTCGGCTTCGGAGCCCCTCGGCACCCGGCACTCTCCGTGCGGTGTCTCGGCCCTCTGGTGCGATTAGAACCGGATTCCGCGCCGATTCCGACGAGCCCTCGCCGTTCAGGGGGTGCCCTCGTCTCGGTGAACTACACCAATGGCCCTCTTCGTGCGCGGTACCGTGAGTTCCGCGGTGCCGGACAGCGATCGCCGGACAGCGATCGCCCATTCGGCTGTCTCAACTCAGGACTTGACGGCTGTTCACTTTGCCGAACTGACAGCTTTCCGACAGCAACCGTTCCTAAGGTGCCGTGTCCATGACAGACACCTCAGATGCCGCCCGCTCGGTCGGGCGCCGTACCGTACTCGTCGCCACCGGGACGACCGCCGCTGCCCTGGCCGTAGGCGCAGCGCTCTCGACCGAGGCCCCCGCGGCAGCCGCCGCCCCCGCCCTCAAGCCGGCCGCCGCCGCGGCGGTCTGCACGCTCACGGAGGAGATGACCGAAGGCCCCTACTACCTCGACGGGGCGCTGGTCCGCACCGACATCACCGAGGGCAAGCCCGGCATCACGTTCAAGCTCGCGCTCACCGTCGTCAACTCCGCCTGCACCGTCATCCCCAACGCCCTGGTGGAGGTCTGGCACACCGACGCGCTCGGCGAGTACTCCGGCTACGTCGGCAACAACGGCCACAACGAGGCCGACGACGGCACCTTCCTGCGCGGCGGCGTGCTCACCAACTCCAGCGGCGTCGCCAACATCACCACCATCTACCCGGGCTGGTACCGGGGCCGCTGCATCCACATCCACGTGAAGGTCCACACGGGCGTCACCCTGACCTCCGACGGCTCCTTCACCGGCGGTACGACCGTGCACACGGGCCAGCTCTTCATCAACGAGACCATCACCACGGCCGTCGCCAAGGTCTCGCCCTACTCGACCAACACGACCACCCGCACCACCCTCGCCCAGGACTCCATCTACGACGACGGCGGCGCCTCCTCCGGCCTGATGACCGTCACCGGCTCCACCACCGCCGGCTACACCGGCACCCTCACCCTCGGCGTCACCGGCTGACCCTCAGGGTCTGCGCCGAAAAGGCAGGTCCACCTCGGCCCGTACGGTCTTGCCCGGTGCGTCGGCGCAGTCCCTGCTCAGTACCTCCCACCGGTCGGCCAGCGCGTCCACCAGCACGAGCCCGCGCCCGCCGTCGTCCAGCGGCCCAGCCGGCCGTACGACGCCGGGTGCGGGCGGACGCCGTTCGGCCAGGGTGTCCGTGACCTCGACCCGCACGCTCCCCGTCACCAGCGACACCCGCAGCTCGAAGTCCCGCCCCGGCACCCGCCCGTGCGTCACGGCGTTGGCCGCGAGCTCCGCGACGATCACGCCGACCTTGTCGATCACCTCCGCCGACGCGAACGGTCCACCCCACGCGTGGAGTTGAGCGACGGCGAGATGGCGGGCGAGGCGGGCACCGCGCGAGGTGGCCTACATGGGCGATGGGGTGGAACCGGAGTCGTCGGACAGTCTGCGGACCTTCGGAGCGGTGCTCCAGGCGTTGCGCGAGCACGCGGGGTTGAGCAGGGAGGAGTTCGCGGAACGGGTGCGGTTCTCGAAACACACGGTGGCATCGGTGGAGTTGGGGAGGTGGATGCCGGACGAGTCGTTGGTGGAGGCGTCGGAGGGGGTGCTGGGGAACACGGGGGCACTGCGGCGGGCGGCAGGACATGTGGCTCGGCAGCCGGGGCTGGCGGCGTGGTTCCGGCAGTGGGCTCGGATGGAGGCGACGGCGATCAACCTCTACACCTACGAATGCCGAGTCCTACCGGGTCTCTTGCAGACGGAGCAGTACACGCGGGCGGTGTCATTGAGCGTGCCGCCGATTCCCAACGACGAGGAACTGGAAGACCGGGTGGCCGCGCGCATCGCCCGGCAGGAACTGCTGTCCACCCGCCGGGAGCGGCCATGCGCGTTCAGCTTCATCGTCGAACAGGCCCTGCTGGAGCGGCGAACGGGCGGCGACGACGTGACGCGAGAGCTGCTCGACCATCTGCTGGCGATGGTCGACCGCCACCGGAACGTAGAAGTCCAGATCATGCCCCTGCAGCAGCCCGTACACGCCGGCCTGGATGGCCCGTTGCAGCTGCTTGAGACCCCCGAGAATCAGTGGTTCGCTTACTCGGAAGGCCAGAAGAACGGCCGCCTCATCGCCGATCCAAAAGAGATCAGCGTCCTCCACCAGCGGTATGGAAAACTGCGCTCGCAGGCCCTCAGCCTCCGGGACTCCAGGGCCCTGTTGGAGCAGATGCGAGGAGCGCTATGAGCACGTCCGAACTGACCTGGTTCAAAAGCAGCTACAGCAGCGGCAGCGAGGGCGACTGCGTCGAGGTCGCCCTCCACTGGCACAAGTCGAGCTACAGCAGCGGCGGCGACGGTGACTGCGTCGAAGTAGCCACCTGCCCCACCACCATCCACATCCGCGACTCGAAGCACCGCCAGGGCCCCGCGCTCGCCCTCTCCCCCGCCGCCTGGGCCGGCTTCCTCGCGTACGCGGGGAAGTGACCGGGTCAGCCTTCGTCCAGTACCGCCCGGATCACGTGCCGGGCGTTGTGGGCCATCGCGGGGTTGGTGTGCCGGTAGTACGGCAGTGCGATCAGTGCCTGGGAGAGGGTGCGGGCCCGGCCGCTGATCCAGGTCGGTTCGTCCACGGCCAGTGCCTCGCGGAACGCCTTCCGGCCCTCGGGCGGCAGCAGGTTCCACGCCGGGAACAGGTCGCAGGCCGGGTCGCCCACCCCCGCGCACCCGAAGTCGATGACGGAGACCAGCCTGCCGCCGTCGACCAGCAGGTTGCCCGGCATCAGGTCGGCGTGCAGCCATACCGGCGGCCCGTCGCCGTCCGGGGCCCGCAGCGCCTCCTCCCACACGGCGGCCACGGCGTCGCAGTCGATGTCCTCCTGTGGGATCCCGCGCAGTTCCCCGATCGCCGCCCGGGTCTCCGCGTCCAGTGAGGAGAGCGGCCCGCCCCGGTGGGCCCGCGGCGCGTCCGGCAGGGTGATGCTCCGCATCGCCGTCACGAACGCGGCCAGATCCTCGGCGAGCAGCACGGGCTCGGCCAGGGCGCCCGGTTCGGGAAGCTCCCCCGGCAGCCACCGGTACACCGACCACGGCCACGGATACCCGTGGGCCGGTTCCCCGGCGCCGAGCACCTCGGGGATGCGAACGGGCAGGTGGGGTGCGAGACGGGGCAGCCACTCCCGCTCCCTCGACACGTCCTCGGCCCCGCCCTCGACCAGCGGGAGCCGCACGACCATGTCGTCTCCGAGCCGGTACATGGCGTTGACGGTGCCGCCGGACGGCCACCGCCGCACCGCCGACCCCGCCCACCGCGGGAACTGCCCGGCGATCAACCGTCGTACAAGGCCGTCGTCGATGGGGTGCATACCGGGATGCAGGTGCCCTGTACTCATGCGCGTCATCGGATCACCGGGCGCCGACGGGCGTCAAACGTCTTTCCGGTCTCCGGGGCGTGACGCTCGGTGGCCATATCGGCGGCCGGCGATAGAATCGTGCCATGTCCGACCTCGACTTCCTTCCCACCCGCCCCCACCGGGTCGTCGTGCTCGCCCTCGACGGGGTCTACCCCTTCGAGCTGGGGATCCCGAACCGGGTCTTCCCTTGTGTCCCGGGCGCCTACGAGGTGCTGACCTGCGCGGCGACGGACGACCGTACGGTGGCGACCAACGCCGACTTCACGGTCACCCTCGGGCACGGGCCCGAGGTACTGGAGAGCGCGGACACCGTGGTCGTACCGCCGTACGACATGACGCGGATCACGGACGAGGTGCCCGCGCCGGTGGCCGCCGCGCTCGCGCGGATCCGGCCCGGTGCCCGGATCGTCTCCATCTGCACGGGGGCGTTCACGCTCGCGGCGGCCGGGCTGCTGGACGGGCGGCCCGCGACGACGCACTGGGCGCTGGCACCCCGGTTCCGCCGGATGTTCCCGCAGGTCGCCCTGGATCCGGATGTGCTGTTCATCGACGACGGTGACGTGCTGACCTCCGCGGGCGCCGCCTCCGGTGTCGACGTCTGCCTGCACATCGTCCGTTCCGACCACGGCAGCGCGGTCGCCAACAGCGTGGCCCGGCAGTGTGTCGTACCGCCGTGGCGGGACGGCGGCCAGGCGCAGTACATCGAGCAGCCGGTGCCCGACGAGAGCGCCACCGGGACCGCCGGCACCCGGGCGTGGGCCCTGGAGAACCTGGAACGGCCACTGGCCCTGCGGGAGTTGGCGGAGCATGCCCGGATGAGCCAGCGCACCTTCGCGCGCCGCTTCCTGGACGAGACCGGGGTCAGCCCCGGCCGCTGGCTGATCCAGCAGCGGGTGCACCGGGCCCGCCACCTGCTGGAGACCAGCGACCTGGCGATCGACCGCATCGCCGCGGAGGTCGGCTTCGCCACCGGTACGTCCCTGCGGCAGCACCTGCACGCGGCGATCGGGGTGTCCCCGCAGACGTACCGGAACACGTTCCGGGCGACGGCGGCGGCCCGGGGCTGAACCGGGCCGCTCCGGCCCTCGCACAGCGCCGGGGCGGGGCCGACCAGCCGGAGCGGCCTCTCAGCCGAAGTGGCGGATGCGGGCCGGGGTCGCGGGTGCGTAGGGGAGCCAGTCGTGCACCGATCCGGTGCGGACGAACTCGGCGACCGCGGTGGCGAACTCGTGTCCCAGGGCGCGCTGGGCGTCTCCGACCCTGCCGAGCATCGGGCTGTCCGGGTAGGCGTCGAAGGTGTTGAAGAGGAAGGGCAGTTCGGCGCAGTGGGCGGCGCCGAGGGAGTGCGGGTCCTCGGCCGGGCGGTGGTCGAACCGGTAGACGTGGGTCGCGTTGCCGCCGGCCGCGTGGTGGTCGGCGATCTCCAGCGAGCCGTCGCGGAAGAGCGTGTCCGTGCCGATCGCGGTGAAGATCTGCGCGGGGGTGGCCTGCGGGAGCCGGGCGGCGTACGCGTCGTAGATCTCCCGGGCCCGGTCGCCGGCCTGGGCGGACAGGAGGTCCAGGAGACCGGTGGGGGTGAGGTGCTGGATGGCCGGGTCGAAGGCGAAGAAGGACGTCGCCTCGTCAGCGGTGGTGCCGATGAGCAGCGGCCTGCCCTCCAGGGCGCCGTCGGCGAGCGCCCGCTGCCAGGTGCGGGGCATGCCGGGGGCGCCGAGCACCGGGTACATCGGCGGGGCGGCGTTGCCGGGGCGGGCGAGCCGGGCCGCGAGCCGCCCGTAGGCGGACAGGAGCTGCTCGGCGGGCAGGGCGCGCAGCGCTTCCGCGTCCGCGGGGACGCCGAGCAGCCGCAGGTAGGCCTCGGCGTTCTCGGCCGCGTCCTCGGGGTCCTGCGGGGCCAGGCCGAAGGGGCCGCTCTGCAGCAGCACCCGGGTGACGAAGCCGGAGGTCTCCGGGTCGAATGCCAGGGACAGGGTGGAGTAGGCGCCGGCCGACTGGCCGCCGACCGTCACCTCGCGCGGGTCGCCGCCGAAGGAGGCGATGTTGTCCCGCACCCAGCGCAGCACGGCGGCCTGGTCCTGGGGGCCGAGGTTGGCGGCGCCGATCTCCGGCAGGTACAGGTAACCCAGTGGTCCCACCCGGTAGTTGGCGGTGACGACGACGATGTCGCCGAGGGCGGCGAGGCGGCCGCCGTCGTACCAGTCCCAGCCGCCGGAGCCGCTGGTGAAGCCGCCGCCGTGCCACCAGACCAGGACCTGGCGGGGCGTTCCGTCCGCCAGGGCCCGGCGCGGGGCGAAGACGTTGACGGTGAGGCTGCCGTCCTCGTCCCAGTCCGGCACCCGGTGCCCCATCACCTGCTCGAGGCGGGACGGGCCCTGCGGAACGGCCGGCCCGGCCTGCACCGCCTCCCGCACCCCCGTCCAGCCCGGGTGCGGCAGCGGCGCGGCGAACCGCAGCCCGCCGACGGGCGACGCGGCGTACGGGATGCCCCGGAAGGAGACCGTCCCGCCTTCCGCGATCCCCTGGACCCTGCCCTGCCCCGTGGCCACCACCGGGTTCTCGAAGTCCGCCATCGTGCTCACCTCTCTCGGTTCGGTCGCGATGTCTCTGATCCTCACCGGGAGCGTGGAAACGAGCCAGAAAGTGGGCTTTTGGTCGAGGATGCAGGCCATATGATCGATGAGTATGGAGAAAGTACGCCAACAGCTGGATGACACCGACAGCCGGATCGCCGCGGCGATGATGGCCTCCCCGCGTGCCTCGTGGCGTACCGTCGGCCGGGTCCTCGGCGTGTCCGAGCGGACCGTGGTCCGGCGGGCGGCGCCGCTCTACCACGACGGCACCCTGCGGGCGACGGCCGTCCGCAACCCCGTGTGCTTCCCCGACCTGGTCCCGCTGGCCCTGCGCATCCGGTGCAAGCCCAACCGGATCAGCGCCATCGCCGCCACCCTGGCCCGCCGCCCCGACACGATCTGGGTGGACGTCCTCGGCGGCGGCGACGAGATCTGCGCCGTGCTGTTCCTGGACAGCGCGGACGCCCGCAACAACCTGCTGCTGCGCGACCTCCCGGCCACCGCGGCGGTCCGGTCGTGGACCTCGCACGCGCTGCTGCGGGTCTTCCCGGCCGGCTTCGACTGGAGCGGCGGCCTGCTCTCCGAGGAGGAGCTGGCCAGTCTGCGCCCGGACCTGCCGGCGGCCTTCGGCAGGACCCCGCTCCAGCCCGTCGACCACCGGCTGATCGCCGGACTGGTCGAGGACGGGCGAGCCTCCTACACGGAGCTCGCCCGCCGCGCCGACACCTCCGCGCTGACCGTGCGCCGGCGCCTGGAGGCGCTGGCGCACGGCATGGCCGTACGGCTCGCGACCGAGGTCGACCTCGCCCGGCTGGGCATCCGTACCGAGGCGCTGTTGTGGATGACGGTGGCCCCCGGCGGCCTGGAGGAGACCGGCCGGCGGCTCAGCCGCCATCCACAGGTGCGGTTCGCCTCGGCGACCACCGGCTCGGCCAACCTGCTGGTGGCGGTCGCCGCGGCCGACCTCGACGCGCTGTACGTCTTCCTGAGCGAGACCGTCGGCGCCCTGGAACACGTCACGACGATCGAGGTCACGCCCATCCTGACGGGGGTCAAGCGGACCGGGCTGGTCCGCCCCGGGAGCCTGTGACCGGCCCGGCTACTTGGCGGGGCACTCCTTCCAGGCCAGGTGGTAGACGGTGCTGATCTCACCGTCGGTGGAGTCCATGGTCATGAAGCTGACCTTGCCGGGGTTCGCGCTCCCGGCGGTCACCCGCAGCTCCGTGTTGATGTTGAAGTTGCGCTGGACCCCGCAGGGCGCCCAGACCAGCTGGGCCCAGTCGGTGGTGTCGGTGGCCTGCCAGTTGTCGTCGTACGGGCCCCGGAAGGGGTGGTTCGCGGAGGCCGTGTTGGACGAGCCCTGGAAGTAGTACGAGGCGCGCTGGGTGCCGGTGGCGCCCTGCTGGAGGGAGGCGAAGCCGCGGTAGTCGGCGCTGGCGATGGCGTAGGTGAAACCGCCCGGCACGTGAACGACCAGGTTGAGCTGGCAGTTGCGCCGGAAGGCGGTGGGGTCGGAGTTGCCGCCGGCCTGGGCGAGGTAGTCGCTGTAGGTGACGGTGAAGGCCTCGTTGTCCTCGGAGACGGCGACGGCGGTGGTGCCCTGCGGGCAGCCGGAGCCGTTCACCGTGGCGACGTTGATCACGATCTTGTCCGGCGGCGGGTCGTCGAAGACGGGCGACGACGAGGCCTTGGCCTGGGCGGGCAACCCGGCGGTGAGCAGCGCGGCGAGCGCTCCGCCGAGCAGGAGTCCATGCCTCATGGGTTTCATGGTTTCTCCGGTTCGGTGATCGAGTGGGGGGTGACACCCTCGGTCCAGGACCCTCACGCCCCTCAAGGTTCGATGTGGTTCACCTTTGAAGAACCTGTGAGCTTCCTGTGAAGAACGAGGCGCTCGCATCGTAGGAACCCCCGCACCGAGCGGTCAGGGCGAACTCCGGCCATTCACAACGGCGGATTTCACAGCCCCGTCAACCCTCGCCTCACCCCTACGGGTTCTCCCAGGCCGCGGGTTCCGCGGCCAGCGCCCGGACCGGCTCCGGGAGGGCGTCCGCCGCGATGTCCGCCACGGTGACGCCTTCGAGGATCCGGCGGACGTTCGCGCGCAGCGCGATCCACAGGGGCAGCAGCGGCTGGGCGGTGCCGGTGTAGGCCAGACCCGTGGGGCGCTCGCCGCGTACCGACACGATCGGGCCGTCCACCGCCCGGATGAGGTCCGCCACCGTGATCGCGGACGCGTCCCGGGCCAGCCGGTAGCCGCCGCCCCCGCCACGCCGGCTGTCGACGATCCCGGCACGCCGGAGGTCACCCAGAATGCCCTCCAGGAATTTGTGCGGGATCTCCTGCGCCCCGGCGATCTCCTCGGCCTTCACCGGGCCGTCGTCCTGCCGTACGGCGAGCTCCAGGACCGCCCGTACCGCGTAATCCGCTCGTGCCGAGATCCTCATGTGTCCATTGTGGGGCGTACTCCCGTGGACAATGGCCGCACCCGCGCCCCGTAAGATCGCCCGGGAGGATCCCTTGGCGCTCAGCAGACGTACCTTCAGTGCCCTCGCCGGCTCGGCCGCGCTCGGCTTCGCCCTGGGCGGCAGCGGCGGCCCCGGGGCACCCGCGGCATACGCGGCACGCACGGTGCCGACCGGCCCGCCCCCCGCCCCGCCGCGCGCCGACGGGCGGCGGCACGCGATCGGCTACGACCAGTACTCCCTGGTCGTCGACGGCCGGCGGCTGGTGGTGTGGTCCGGTGAACTGCATCCCTTCCGGCTCCCGAGCCCGTCCCTGTGGCGGGACGTGCTGGAGAAGATGCGGGCGCACGGCTACAACACCGTCAGCATCTACGTGGCGTGGAACTACCACTCCCCCGCGCCCGACACGTTCGACTTCACCGGCGTCCGTGACCTGGACCTGTTCCTGCGCACGGCCGCCGAGACCGGGCTGTACGTCATCCTCCGCCCCGGCCCCTACATCAACGCCGAGGTCGACGCCGGCGGCTTCCCCGGCTGGCTGACCGCCACGCAGGGCTCGGCCCGCACCACCGACCCGACCTACCTCGGGCACGTCGACGCGTGGCTGACGGCCGTCAACCGCATCGTGCGCCGCCACCAGCACACGGACGGCGGGGGGACCGTCCTGCTCTACCAGATCGAGAACGAGTACGACGGCCACGTCGCCGACCCGGCCGGCCCCGCCTACATGTCCCACCTGTACAAGAAGGTGCGCGCGGACGGCATCGACGTCCCCCTCTTCCACAACGACAAGGGCCGCAACGGCTACTGGATCCCCGGCTCCTTCGACACCGGCGGCGAGACCGGGAAGTGGCTGTACGGCTTCGACGGCTACCCCGCCCCCACCCAGACGCCGCCGGACTGGGGCGACTTCGGGATCGGCGGCCTCAAGGGCGGCGCGACCGCCAGTCCCCGTACGCCCGGGTTCGTGCCGGAGTACGGAGGCGGCTGGTTCGATCCGTGGGGCGGGGTCGAGTTCGGCGGCAAGGGGTACACCGAGTCCCGGCGCACCCGGGACGCGGCCTACGAACGCCGCTTCTACCTCACCAACCTCGCCAACGGCATCACCCTGCACAACGTCTACATGACCTACGGCGGCACGAACTGGGGCTGGCTGCCCGCTCCGGTCGTCTACACGTCGTACGACTACGGGGCGGCCATCGACGAGGCCCGCAACGTCACCCCGAAGATCGCGCCGATGCACCAGCTCGGCCACCTCCTCCAGCGCGTCCCGGACTTCGCCAAGCTGGAGCGCGCGGCGGACGTCCACGCGGACGGGCTGAAGACGTACCACCTCACCAACCCGGACACCCAGGCGCATGTGTACGTGCTGCGCAACGACGGGGCGAGCGAGGTGACGTCCACCCTGAAGACCCACAAGCGGGACGGGGGTGACGACATCGAGGTCACCGTCCCGGCCAAGGACGCCCGGCTCATCACCACCGGGCTCTCCCTCGGCAAGCGGAAGCTGCGGTACGCCACCGCCCAGCCGATGGCCGTGTTCACCGCCGGCCGGCAGGACATCGCCCTGTTCACCGGCCGGTACGGCGAGATGGCGCACCTGGTGCTGGAGTGCCCGAGCGAGCCCTTCGTCCAGCGCCTGGACGCCGAGGCGGCCTGGGTGTACGACCAGGGCGTCCTGCACGTCACCGCGCCGCTCGGCCAGGGCGGGCTCACCCGGGTCCTGGTCCAGCGCGGCGAGAGCGACACCCCGCTGCTCCTGCTCTTCGCCGACGACGCGACCTCACTACGGCTGTTCCCGTACGACACCCCGTCCGGCACCCTGCTGGTCTACGGCCCGGCGCTGCTGCGGCACGCCAAGCTCGACGGATCGACCGTGCAGCTCACCGGGGACACGGTCGGGCCGAGCGGCGTGGAGGTATGGGGGCCGCGCGGGATCTCCTCGGTCACCTGGAACGGGCGGCCGGTACGGACCCGGGTGACCCTCTCGGAGAGCCTGGTCGCCACGTCGGACCTGGCCGGGGCGCCGAAGCCGGCGCTGCCGGTCCTCGCCGGCTGGCGCCGGAAGACCGAGAACCCCGAGTCGGCACCGGCCTTCGACGACTCGTCGTGGACGGTGGCCGGCAAGAAGACGTCGTTCAGTACGACGCCGGTCCCGGACGGTCAGCCGGTGCTGTTCGCCGACGACTACGGCTTCCACTACGGGGACGTCTGGTACCGGGGCCGGGTGGACGGCGACCTCGAGGACCTGGAGTCCCTCTCCCTCGCCTACAGCACGGGCACCCAGGGCATGCTGATGGCCTGGCTGGACGGGAAGCCGCTCGGTTCGCACCGGATGCCGGTGCCGGACACGAAGACGGTCCGGCAGGGCAGTTGGGCGGCCACGGCCGAGTTCTCCGTCGCCGGGCTGAAGAAGGAGTGGCAGAAGGAGTCGCAGGAGAAGTCGGAGAAGGGGTCGGAGAAGGAACAGCGCGAGCAGCGGCAGCATGTGCTGTCCGTGTTGGTGCGGCGGATGCAGCACGACATGGACGGCCGGTCCCTGGACACCCACAAGGTGGCCCGTGGCCTGACCGCCGTGACCTTCAAGGGGGCTTCTCCGAAGGTGAGTTGGCGGATCCAGGGCGAGACCGCGCCCGATCCGGTGCGGGGTCCGCTGAACAACGGCGGCCTCTACGGGGAGCGGCAGGGCTGGCATCTGCCCGGCTTCGCCGACGCCGGGTGGGAACCGGCCGAACTCCCGCGCGCGGACGAGGGTATGGGCGTCACCTGGTACCGCACCGGCTTCAAGCTGGCCGTGCCGGACGGGGTCGACGCGTCGGTGGGGCTGGTCCTTGAGGACGATCCGGCGCGGGCGTACCGGGCCCAGATCTTCCTGAACGGCTGGAACCTCGGGCAGTACATCAACGATGTGGGACCGCAGCACACGTTCGTGCTGCCGAACGGGATTCTGCGGACCAAGGGGGCCAATACGTTGGCGTTGGCCGTGCTTTCGGACGGGACGGGCGAGTTCGGGCCGGGGGTTGTGCGGCTGGAGTTGCTGGGGAGTGCGGCCGGAGGAGTGCGGGTTGTGGGGGTGGACTCCCCCGGCCGTTGAGTGCGGGTTGTGTGTGGTTGCTCGCGCAGTTCCCCGCGCCCCTAAAAGCAAGGGGCGCCGGCCCCTACGTCAGTCGGATCACGTTCCAGGACAAGGGCTCCAGAGTGGCCTTGAGCGTGCCGTCGTTCAGCGATGTGCCCTCGGCCGGGTGGGGGGTCACGCGCTCCGGCTCCTCCAACGTGTTGCGGGCGTCGGGGTCCTGGTCCGACAGGACGCTGTGTTCCGTCACCGACGTCAGGCCCAGCCCGCCAAGGGTTACTTCGAGCGGCAGCGCCTCCGTCCGGCTTCGGTTCACGGCGAAGACGGTGACCGTGCCGTCGTCGGCCCTGACCGCCGTCGCGTGCAGCAGGCTCGTCTCGCCGTACTTCTTCGTCTCGTACGTCGGTGAGTCGGCTCGCACGTCCAGGACCTGGCCCCGGCCGTACCGGGACGCCTGGGCGAACGGGAAGAACGTCGTCTGGCGCCAGGCCGGGCCGCCGGGCTCCGTCATGATCGGGGCGATGACGTTGACCAGCTGGGCCAGGCAGGCCACCGTGACGCGGTCGGCGTGGCGGAGCAGGGCGATGAGGAGGGAGCCGAAGACGACGGCGTCCGTGACGCTGTAGTTGTCCTCCAGGAGGCGGGGGGCCTCGGGCCAGTCCCGCGCGGCGGAGTTCTCGATCGCATGCCACTTCGAGGTGTACCAGACGTTCCACTCGTCGAAGGAGAGGTTGATCTTCTTCTTGGACTTCAGCCTGGCGCCCACGTGGTCACAGGTGGCGACCACGTTCTCGATGAAGGACTCCATGTCGACGGCGGAGGCCAGGAAGGAGTCGACGTCGCCGTCCTGGGGCTCGTAGTAGGCGTGCAGGGAGATGTAGTCGACCAGGTCGTATGTCTCCGCGAGGACCGTCGCCTCCCACTCGGCGAAGGTCGGCATGGACTGGCTGGAGGAACCGCAGGCGACCAGTTCCACGGACGGGTCCATCTGGCGCATGGCGCGGGCGGTCTCGGCGGCGATGCGGCCGTACTCCCCGGCGGTCTTGTGGCCGGTCTGCCAGGGGCCGTCCATCTCGTTGCCCAGACACCAGAGCTTGATACCGAAGGGGTCCTTGTCGCCGTGGGCGGCGCGGAGGTCCGACAGGGCGGTTCCGGAGGGCTGGTTGGCGTACTCCTGGAGTTCCAGGGCCTCCGCCACGCCGCGCGTGCCGAGGTTGATCGCCATCATGGGCTCGGCCTGCGGGCCCACCTTCTTCAGGAAGGCGATGTACTCGCCGAGTCCGAAGCGGTTGGTCTCCGTCGACCGCCAGGCGAGGTCGAGGCGGCGCGGGCGCTCCTCCACCGGGCCGACCGAGTCCTCCCACTTGTAACCGGAGACGAAGTTGCCACCGGGGTAGCGGAGGGTGGTGACGCCGAGTTCGCGGACCAGGTCGAGGACGTCCGTGCGGAGGCCTTCGGCATCGGCCGCGGGGTGGGACGGCTCGAAGATGCCGGTGTAGACGCAGCGGCCCAGGTGCTCGACGAAGGAGCCGAAGAGGCGGGGGTTGACTTCGCCGATGGTGAAGGCGGGGTCGAGGGTGAAGCGGGCGGTGCGCAATGTTCGCCTTTCGGGGTGGGTTGTTTCTGAATCGTGGGCGAGTGGGGGTGGTTCGTGGCTGGCCGCGCCCACGCGGCGGAGCCGCAAACGGACACAGCCCCGCGCCCCTAAAAGACTCTGGGCCAGCCGTCCTTTGTCCAGCCCAAGGGGTTGAGCCCCAGCTTCGGGGTGCCGTTGTCGGCCGCGTCGTAGTAGTGGTACGCCAGCCATGTTCCGCCGTGGACGCTGAACGTTGATTCGCCGCCCGGGCCTATGTACCTGCCGTGGCTCGCCAGCAGCAGGTCGCCCCCGCCGTTCAGCATCGGTGTGCCCGTGCTGTCGGTGTACGGGCCCGTCACCGACGTCGAGCGGCCCACCCTGATCTTGTAGGTGGAGTTCACTCCGGCGCAGCAGGCGTCGTAGGACGCGAAAAGGTAGTAGTAGCGGCCGTGGTGGAGGATCGAGGCGCCCTCGACGGCGTAGGGGGCGTCGGGGCGGGTGGCGAGGTGGGCGACGGCGGCGCCGGGGATCGCCTTCCCCGTGCGCGGGTTCAGCTCCACCATGCGGATGCCCGTCCAGTACGAGCCGAACGCCATCCACAGCTTGCCGTCGGCCCGGACGACCGCCGGGTCGATGGCGTTCCAGGAGTCCGTCGTCTCCGACGAGAACGCCTTGCCGTGGTCGGTCCAGGTGCCGGGGAGGCCGGACGGGGAGGTGGCCACGCCGATCGCGGAGTGGTTGGTGCCCCAGGAGGAGACGGCGTAGTAGAGCCAGTACTGGCCGTAGCGGTAGGAGAGGTCGGGGGCCCAGGGGTCGGCGGTGGAGTTGTAGTCGTACCACCAACCCGGCGGTGCGGTGAAGGCGTTGCCCGCGTCGGTCCAGTCGTGGAGGTTCGTGGAGAGGCGGGCGCCGATGATGCCGCCGGTGGAGTAGGCGACGTACCGGCCGTCGCCGAGCTGGTGGACCGTGGGGTCGTGGACGATCTGCCGGCCGGTCAGGGGAAGGGGGTCGGGGTAGGTGACGTCGGCGGAGGCGGTGGCGGGGAGGAGGGCGATCGTCGCCGCCGCGAGCAGGGCGGCGACTCTGGGGAAGCGCTTCAACTCGGGCTCCTCACTGGCCGGCCAGGCCCGTGTGGGCGACGCCCGCCACGATCTGGCGCTGGAAGAAGACGAAGACGACGATCAGCGGCAGGCCCGCCATGAGACCGCCGGCCATGAGCTGGGCCCACTGGATGCCGTAGGAGTTCATGACGGTCGCGATGCCGTTCGGCATCGTCATCAGGTCGGGGTTGTTGGTCACCATGTAGGGCCACAGGAAGTTGTTCCACGAGGCGATGAAGGTGAAGATGCCGACCGCGGCGAGGGAGGGACGGGAGAGCGGGAGGACGATCGTGAAGAAGACCCGCCAGCGGCCCGCGCCGTCGATGAAGGCCGCCTCCTCCAGTTCTCGCGGGACGCCCTGGAAGAACTTGTAGAGGATGTAGACCATGGCGGCGGGCGCGCACTGGGGCAGGATCATGCCCCAGTAGGTGTCGACCATGCCCATCTGCTGGACGGTGGTGAACAGGGGGACACCGAGGACGGCCGGGGAGACCATGAGGCCGGACATGACCAGGGCGAGCAGCGGGCCCTTGCCGCGGAACTCGGTGCGGGCGAAGCCGTATCCGGCGAGCGCGCTCACCAGCAGGACGATCGACGTCACGCAGACCGAGACGACCAGGGAGTTCACGAACCAGTCGGTGATGTTGCCGGTGTCGAAGAGCGCCCGCCACGCCTGGCCCGTCCAGTGCTCGGGCAGCCAGTGCGGCGGCACCTCAACGGCCTCGGTCTCCGACTTGAGGGAGGTGAACAGCCCCCAGGCGAGCGGGGCGAGGAAGACGACGGAGACGGCCGCGCCGAGGAGGGTGAGGACGATCTGGCTGGGCGTCCAGGTGGACTTGCGGTGCGGTACGGCCGTGGTCATCGGGTGGCCTCCTCGGTGCGGTTGCGCAGCAGCCACATCCTCGCGAGGGCGACGGCGGCGATGATCACGAAGAAGATGACGGAGATCGCGGAGGCGTAGCCCACGCGGTAGCTGGTGAAGCCCTCTTCGAGGGTGTACTGCACGAAGGTGCGGGTCGAGTTCTCCGGTCCGGGGCCGAAGTCCATCATGACCACGGCCTGGTCGAAGACCTGGAGCGAGGCGAGGATCTGCAGGGCGACGACCAGGCCGGTGATGTTGCGCAGCATGGGGAGCGTGATGTGGACCGCGCGGTGCCAGGCGTTCGCGCCGTCCAGCTTCGCGGCCTCGTAGAGGTGGGCGGGGATGGACTGGAGCGCGGCCAGGTAGAGCAGGAAGCTGAAGCCGGCCGTCCACCACAGGGTCTCGACGACGATGGCGAGCATCGCGTACGACTTGTCGGTGAGCCACGGTGTGTCGATGCCGAACACGTGGTTGATCATTCCCGTGCCAGGGTTGAACAGCCACTGCCAGAGGTTGCCGGCGACGGTGGAGGGGAGAAGGAAGGGCACGAAGAAGCACAGCCGCCACAGCCATTTCCCGCGCTCGATGTGGTGGGCGAGCATCGCGAGGAGGAAGGCGAGGACCGTGATGCAGGGGACGACCAGCAGCGTGAAGTACGCGCTGTGGCCGAGGGCGTCCCACATCAGCGGGTCCTTGAGGGCCTCGCGGTAGTTGTCGAGGCCGATGAAGCTCTCGCCCGCGCCGGTGATGTTGGCGTCCGTGAGGCTGAGGTAGATGCCGCGCAGCAGCGGCCAGATCACGAAGAGGGCGAAGAGGAGGAGGAAGGGCGCCACGAACCAGCCGCCGTGCTGGAAACCCGGCCTGCGGCGGACGGTGGCGCTGTCGGCGGCGGTCCTGGCCCGTGCCGGGGCGAGAACGGTCTCGGCGGTCGTCATGCGGCCGTACCTCCCTGCGCGGCGGTCCTGCCGTCCATGGGGTTCTTCATCGCGAGCAGCTTGGCGAGTTCGCTCTTCATCCGGCCGGCCGCGGCGTCGGGCCTGGCGGAGCCGAGCGTCGAGGAGACGACGATCGGACCGACGCGCTGGGCGAGGATGCCGGTGGAGCCCGCGAACCACACCTTGGGCTCGTTGGCCTGGTGGTCCATGGCCGACACGTACTCGTTCTGCGGGTACAGCTTCTTGTACGCGGCGGTCGTCAGGGTCGGCGTGTACGCCGGGATGTGGCCGCCGGCCGCCCACTGCCGGGCGTGGGTGACGACGTAGGCGGCGAGCCGGTGGGCCGCCTCGTCGGTGGCGCCGCCGCGGTCGGACTGGTGCGGCAGGACGAAGGAGTGGGACTCGGCGTGGGTGGCCTGTCTGCCGAAGACGGGCGGCAGCGGGATCGCGCCGTAGTCGAGCTTCGCCGCGTTGTAGACCGGCACCGACCAGTTGCCCTCCCAGGCGAACGGGGCGCCGTTGATGAACTGTTCGGCGCCGACGGAGCCCATGGCCGGGTCGGCGTAGCCGTCGGTGACGTGCCGGCGCAGGAACTCCAGGACCTGGGTGGCCCTGTCGGTGTCGAAGGTGACCTCGGTGTCGGCGTCGTTGAACCAGGTGCCGCCGAGCTGGGTGTAGAAGGCGACGAAGAACCACCACTGGAAGTTCTGGTCGTTGATCCACAGGCCGATGGTCTGCAGGCCCTTCCTGGTCGCCTTCTTGGCCTCCTTGAGCACACCGAACCAGTCGTCGGTGGACGTGATGGGCACGATCCGGTCGTCGGATCCGAGCAGGCCCGCCTTCTTCAGCACGTCCTTGCGGTAGAAGCAGAGCTGGACGTGGACGTCGAGCGGCAGGGCGTAGAGCTTGCCGTCGATGAGGCCGCGCTGCCACAGCCCGGGGTTGTAGTCCTGTTGCCGCAGGCCGTACTCGGCGAGCAGGTCGACGTCCCAGGCGTCCAGGAGGCGGCCCGGCGCGAAGCCGGCGACCCGGCCGATGTGCATGACGCCGAGGTCCGGTGCGCGGTTGCCGGCGGCCGCCATGGCGAGCTTGGTGTAGAAGGGATTGCCCCACTGGAGGGTGGAATCCTTGACCGCGATGTCCGGGTGCGCCTTACGGAAGGCGTCCAGCATCGCGATCATGTTGTAGCCGTCGCCGCCGCTGAAGAGGTTCCAGTAGCGGACGCGGGTGCGCGCGGTGGAGGCGAGCGCGTCGGCTCCGGTGCCGAGGGCCGCGAAGCCGAAGCTCGCCGCCGCCGCCAATCCGCCCGCCGTGCCCAGTAGGTGCCTGCGACTGAGGCCAGGTCGTCCCATTGCCTGCCCTTACCTTCGAGGAACTTGCCCGTATCACTTACTCGTATCACTTGTTCGATATTTCGACTCATGCCCGTAACTTCGAACGGGACCGTAAAATCGAAGCGCTTGCGCGTCAATGGGTCCGGCGGGACTTTCCTGCGCCGGCGGTCGTTCCGGGCTGAACCACCGTCGCCGGATCGCATGACGCGGACACATCCGGACGCGTAATCTCGGACGGGCCGACGCAGCACGGCGACCGCCGTGGGGCGGGGCGAAGGGGGAGCGATGGACTTGGCCGGCGCGCGGCACCGGTGGGCCCGGACCGCCGCGAGGCTGCGGCGCTCCGGTCCGGGCGCGCAGATGCGCGTCCTCGCCGCCGACCTCACCGCCGCCGTCCGCGCCCGGCCCCGACAGCCCGCCGGGGTGGGCGAGTTGTGCCGGGCGCTGTGCGAGGAGATGACCGCCCTGCGCGCCGGGCGGCCGGTGGAGCTGCGGTTCGAGCGGTTCCCGGACGAGATCGAGGTCACCGGAGTCTGGGTGGAGTTCCAGGACTTCGACCTGGTCATCGTCGAGGAGCGGGCCGAGGCCGTGCAGCAACTGGTCATCCTCGGGCACGAGTTGTGGCACCTGCACACCGGCCGCCGGCATCCGCACGAGGTCGGTCCGGAGGCGGCCCGCGCGCTGGCCGGCCAACCCGGCTGGCGGGACATGGCGCTGACGGTGGCCGCGCGCAACGGCTCCCGGGAGACCGACGAGGCCGAGGCCGACGACTTCGGGTACCGGCTGGCGACCGCCTTCCGGCCCTACATCGAGCACCCGCGCCGCCCTCCGTCCGACCCCGTCCAGCGCACCCTCGGCTACCGCGGACGCGGCGGAGCGGCTCGGTGACCACCCCCTTGTCGGCACGGACCCCCTCGGGGCTGCTCAGCGAGCTCTACATCTCCTTCTGGATCCCCACGGCGGTGCTGACCACCGCCCTGGTGATCAAGCTGCCCACCATCATCCGGCTGTGGCGCGACCCGCTGCTGCGCGCGGTCGGCGGACTGCTGCTGCTCGCCTGCGCGGTGTTCGTGTTCTGCACGCCGTCGACGATCGCCGCCGTCAACCGGTGGACCGGCGTCCCCAACATCTCCGCGCCCTGGTGCTATTCGCTCATCACCGCGTTCGGCGGCTCCTGCCTGCTGCTGATCATCGCCTGGCGCAACGGGCTCGCCGACCGCTCGGCCGCCACCCGGCGCGCGATGCGCTGGGTGATCGCCGGCTACTCCTCGGTGATCGCCGCCCTGTGGCTGCTGTTCGCGCTCGCCGACGTACCGGTGGAACGGCTCCGGGACCTGGACACGTACTACGCCACCACCCCCTTCATGCGCGAGGAGATCCTGCTCTACCTCGTCGCCCACTGCGTGGCCTGTCTCATCACCTCGCGGCTGATCTGGAACTGGGTGCGCACCGAGGGCCTCGACGCCTGGCTGCGCTGGGGACTGAAACTGCTCGGCGTCGGCTACGTCCTGAACCTGATCTTCGACGTCTGCAAGCTGGTCGCGGTCACCGCCCGCTGGTGCGGCTCGGACCTGGACTGGCTCAGCACCAGCCTGGCCCCGCCGGTCGCCGCCCTGTCCGCGATCAACATCGCCGTCGGCTTCATCCTGCCGCACGCCGGCCAGTACCTCCACGACCGCTGGCGGGTCCGGCTCGCCCACCACGAGCTGCGGCCGCTGTACCAGCTGACCCGGACCGTGCACGGCGACGGCGTCCCCTTCGTGCTGCGCGCCACGCCCGAGCTGCGGCTGACCCGGCGCGAGACCTTCATCCGGGACGTCCTGCTGCCCCTGACCCGGCGCATCGACGCCGACCTCGACCGGCGCTCCTACGACGCCGCGCTCGGCCTCGGCCACCCGCCCGAGCGGGCCCGGGCACTGGCCTCCGCGGTCAGCATCCTGAACGCCGTCGGCACCCGGGGCCGTACCCCCGAGCCCGCCGACGCGGCCGGCGGCCCGGACGCCACCCACCTCCTCCGGGAGATCGGAGCGGTGTCCCGGGCGCTGCGCCACCCCGACCGGATCGAGGCGGTACGGGAACGTGCGACCGCCCCAGCAGAGAGCGTTGCCCTTCATGACTGACCGTACCGCCGTCGTCCTCGGCGGCTCCCTCGCCGGCCTGCTCGCGGCCCGGGCGCTCACCCCCTTCACGGACCGGGTCGTGGTCGTGGAACGGGACGCGCTGCCCGCCGGACCGGAACCGCGCAAGGGGCTCCCGCAGGCCCGGCACGTCCACCACCTGTGGTCCGGCGGCGCCCGCGCCCTGGAGGAACTGCTCCCCGGCACCATCGGACGGCTGCGGTCGGCGGGCGTACGGCGGCTGCCGGTGACCACGGACATGGTGGCGCTGTCCCCGCAGGGCTGGTACCGGCGCTGGGCGGAGTCGGCGTTCGTGCTGCCGGGCAGCCGGGACCTGCTGGACTGGGTGGTACGGGAACGGGTCCTCGCCGACGACCGGATCGAACTGCTGCCGCGGACCGAGGCGGTGGGCCTGCTCGGCACGGAGCTCGCCGTCACGGGCGTACGGCTGCGGGCCCTCGACTCCGGCGCGGAGCACGTGCGCACCGCGGGACTGGTAGTCGACGCGACCGGCCGGGGCTCCCGCACACCCGCCTGGCTGGCCGGACTCGGCCTGCCCGCACCGGAGTTCCGCGAGGTCGACTCCGGCATCGCCTACGCCAGCCGGATGTTCCGGGCCCCGGCGGAGGCGGTCCGCACCGGCTTCCCGATCGTCCACCTCCAGGCGAGTCCGCGGGGCGGCGGCCCCGGACGCGGGGGTGTCCTGATGCCGATCGAGAACGGCCGGTGGCTGGTCACCCTCTACGGCAGCCGCGGCGGCGAACCGGGCGCCGACGCCGGCGACTTCCTGCGCTACGCCCGGCAGGAACTGGCCCACCCCGTCATCGCCGAACTCCTGGCGAACGCCGAGCCGTTGACCGACGTGTCGGTGACCCGTACGACGGCCAACCGGCGCCACTTCTACGAACGGGCCCAGGCCTGGCCGGAGAACCTGGCCGTCCTCGGCGACGCGGTGTGCGCGCTCAACCCCGTGTACGGGCACGGGATGTCGGTGGCGGCACAAGGGGCGCTCGCGATGCGGGACGTGATACGGCGTCAGGGTTGGGGCTCCCCCGGGCTCGCGCGGTCCCTCCAGAGGGCGGTGAGCCGGCCGGCGCGGGCGGCCTGGGAGCTGTCGACGGGGGCGGACGTGTTCTACCCCGGCGCGACGGAGAACGGCCCGACACTGCGGGACCGGCTGGCACAGGCGTACGTGGACCGGCTCCTGTACACGGCGACCGGGAACAGCCGGATCGCCCGCCGGGTGACGGACGTGACGTCGCTGGAGCGGGGCACGGAGGTGCTGATGACACCGGGTGTGGTGCTGGGCGCGCTGGTGGGCCCGCTGAGACCCCAACTGACCCGCCCCCCACTGACCACGGAGGAACTGAAGGCGGCGGGGGTCCTGTAGGCGGGGCGGCAGAGTGCCCCCCGCCTCCCCAACCGCTACCCCTGGAACGCCGGTTGGGCAACTCCCTTCCCGGCGCCCGGAATCACCAGCAGGGAACCCGCCGTCGGATGCGGCCGCTCCAACCCCACCCGCGCCGACGTGACGTACAGGTCGGTCAGGTCGGCGCCGCCGAACGCACAGGCCGTCGTCAGCGGTGTCGGCAGGCTGATCACCCGGTCCAGCTCGCCGTCAGGCGTGTAGCGGTGCACCGCTCCCCCGCCCCACAGCGCCACCCACACACAGCCCTCCGCGTCCACCGTCAGCCCGTCGGGGAACCCGGCATCCTCCTCGATGGTCACCAACGGGCGGCGGTCGAAGGGGAGTTCGCCGTCGTAGTCGAAGACGTCCACCCGGCGCGTCGGCGTGTCGACGTAGTACACGCGGCTGCCGTCCGGGCTCCAGCCCGTCCCGTTGCTGACCGTGACATCGGGCAGCAGGGTGGTGACCGAGCCGTCACCGGTCACCCGGGACAGCGTGCCGCCGCCCACCGTCTCGTCGTAGCGCATGGTGCCCGCCCACAGGGAGCCGTCCGGCGCCACAGCCGCGTCGTTGGCACGGCGGCCGGGGACCGGCTCGCGGTGCAGCCAGCGGAACGTGTCGTCGGGGTCGAGGAGGCCGACGCCGTCGCGGAGGTTGAGGACCAGGCCGCCGTTCGCGCGGGGCTTGACCGCGCCGATGTGCTGCTCCGCGGTACGGATCGTCCGGCGGCCGGTGGCCGGGTCGTACGTGTGGATCCGCGCGCCCAGGACGTCGATCCAGATGAGCCGGCCGGTCGCCGCGTCCCACGTCGGGCCCTCGCCCAGCGTCGCCTCCGCCGCCACCGCGACCTCGTACGCCGTGTATGCCGTGCGCCCCGTCGTCATGCCACGCTCCGGTGGCCGAGGCGCTCGGAGAGTTCGGCGGCGCCCTTGGCCGCGAGCTGCTCCAGCTCGACGCGGCGCTCGTCGCTCCAGCGGATCATCGGGACGGAGACGGACAGCGCCGCGACGACCTGGCCGGTACGGTCGCGGACCGGCGCGGCGACACAGGAGACGTCCGGGTTGGACTCCCGGCTCTCCACGGCGACGCCCCGCGCCCTGATCTCGGTGAGGGCCTCGCGCAGCGCGCCCGGCTCGGTGATGCTGTTCGGGGTCATCGCGACGAGGTCGGCGTCGTCCGGGATGCGCGCGGTCAGCTCCGGCTCCGGCAGCGAGGCCAGCAGCATCTTGCCGACCGAGGTGCAGTGCGCGGGGAGCCGGCGGCCGGCGGCGGAGACCATGCGGACCGCGTGCGTGGAGTCGACCTTGGCGATGTAGATGACGTCGGTCCCTTCGAGGATCGCCACATGGACGGTCTCGTCACAGGTCTCGGCGACGGACCGGGCGACCTGCTGGCCCTCGGCGGCGAGGTCGAGCTGCTCGGCGTACCGGCTGCCGAGCTGGTACGGGCGGACGCCGAGCCGGTATCGTCCGGGCTGTCCCGGTACGGACACGATGTACGACCGGGCGGAGAGCGTGGTCACCAGCTCGTGCACGGTGGTGCGCGGCAGCTGGAGTCTGCGCACTATGTCGGGGGCGGAGAGAGTCCCGTCCCCGTCGAGGAAGAGCTCAAGAATGTCGAGAGCCCGGGTCACGGCAGGCACGAGGCGTCCCACGTCCGGCCCCCTCCCTTGGGTCTAGGCGCCGGATATCGTCGGAAGCTGCGGGAGCCGTTCGAGATATCAACAGGCGATCGGCATGACGAACACAGGCTAGCCATCGAGGATTGCCCGGGCAATGGCCGGGAACCAGCCGGGGACGGGTATGTGCACCATGGGTGGCATGCAACTGGACTTCCAGCTGGTGCTGCTGCGCCGTATGGCCGACCACAACCCGGACCTGGTCGAGGACGCCCGGCGCGCGCTGGGCGCGTCGATCGCGGACATGCGGGAGGCCAACAAGCGGTGGCAGGCGATGGCCCGCTCGCCCCGGTCCCGCTCGGCGGCCGCCCGCTACCGCTCGGTCCTCGGCCCGCCCGACTCCGAGACCAAACGCACCGTCGGTGACCTGGAGTGCATGGCCTGGCAGTGGCCCCTCCCCCTGTGGCCCACGCTCCGCTTCGAGGTCATGGCCGGCCCCGGCGGCGCCGTCTGGAACGAATGGCTGGTCCGCGCCCCCGGCGCCCCCGCCCCGAAGCTGGAGACCCTCGACGACCTCACCCCGTGGTCCTGCACGGTCGACGAGGCCGCCCGCGCCTTCGCCCCCGCCCGCCCCCTGGAGGGCACGGCCCCCACCCGCTGGGGCCTCACCTTCAGGGTCCCGGACGGCCGTCAGGTGGTCGCGGAGTTCACCTGGGGCCTGCTGCAGCGCACCGCGGTCATCGACGAGCCGCGCTGAGGATCGCCTCCGCCACCCCGTCCACCGATCCGGGGTGCAGGAACAGGAACAGGTTCGGCTCGACCAGCTCCAGCTCCATCACCTGTGGCTGTCCGTCCGCCCCGTCGACCAGGTCCACCCGGGCGTACAGCAGCTCGGGCCCCTCCGGTACGGCGGCCAACGCGCGCTCCGCGACGGCGAGTTCGTCCGGGGTCGGGTCCCACCGCGCCAGGTCGGGGTGGGCGACCTTGTCCGCGTCGTACGCCGTGCCCGGGGTGAGGACCGCCCGCTTGCGGCTGGCGTGCAGCAGCCGCCCGCCGAAGAACTGCAGCGCCCGCTCACCGCTGACGTCGATCCCGGCCACGTACGGCTGGACCACCGCGGTCAGCCCCTCGTCGTGCATCCGGGCCAGGTGCCGTACGGCCGTCCCTTGCTCGTCGGGCGTGTAGCGGGCGGCGAACCGGGCGCCGGCGCCGAAGGTGGGCTTGACGACGAAGTCGCGGTCGGACGGCAGCTCGACCGGGTCGCCCGGCGCGAGATACCGGGTCGGCACGACGGGCACACCGGCCGCCGCGAGATCACCGAGATACCGCTTGTCGCTGTTCCAGCGGACCACGGCGGCCGGATTCGCGATCCGGGTCGCCTTCCCCACCCGCTCCACCCACGGCAGGAACTCCTCCGTACGCCAGCTGTAGTCCCAGGTGGAGCGGATGACGACCAGGTCGAAGCCGCCCCACTCCACGTCGGGATCGTCCCAGGGACGGGCGACGGCGTCCGCCCCCGCGGCGGTCAGCGCGCGCAGCAGCACCGGCAGGTCCTGGTCCTTGCTCGGCTCCGCGCCGGGGTCGTAGGTGGCGAGGGCTATTCGGGGCACGGCGGGGGCTCCCTTGTCCTGGTGGCGGCGGGTGTTCCGGTCCGTCGCAGGCTAACCACTCCTGCCCGCCGTACCGCAACCGCGGCCGCCCCGTTGACCTTCACCTTCGGTGAAGCCCCAGCATCGGTGGCAGACGTCGAGGAACACGAGGTACGGCATGAATTGGCTGACCATCGGCGCCTTCGCGAAGGCCTGCCGGCTGTCGCCGAAGGCACTGCGGCTGTACGACGAGCTGGATCTGCTGCGGCCCGCCCGGGTCGACCCGGACACCGGCTACCGGTACTACGCCGTCGAGCAGCTCGAACGCGCCCGGCTGGTGGCCTGGCTGCGGCGGCTGGGGATGCCGTTGGCGCGGATCCGCGAGGTGTGCGGGTTGCCTGCCGGCCGGGCCGCTCAGGAGGTCCGGGCGTACTGGGCCCGGGTCGAGGCGGAGACCGCCGTACGGGCTGACCTGGCCGCGTTCCTCGTCGACCACCTGTCGGGAGAATCGAGAAGGGAAACGACCACGATGCTGGAGTTGCGTTACGCCGCCCACTCGGACCGGGGGCATGTCCGGCCGGCCAACCAGGACACCGTGTACGCGGGGCGCCGGCTGCTGGCCGTCGCCGACGGCTGCGGGGCGACCGGGGCCCGGGCCAGTGCCGCCGCCGTGGACGCGCTGAAGTTCCTGGAGGACGCCGAGTTGTCGGCAGGGAACGTACTGAACCTGCTGGAGGACGCGGTGCGTTCGGCGGACGAGGCGGTGCGGGACGTGACGGAGGGGAACACGGATGCCGGTACGACGCTCACCGCGCTGCTGTGGACCGGGTCCCGGCTGGCCCTGGTACACATCGGGGACTCGCGGGCGTACCTGCTGCGGGGCGGGAAGCTGTTCCGGATCACCCACGACCACAGTGTGGTGCAGTCGCTGATCGACGAGGGACGGCTGACCCCGGCGGAGGCCGCCACCCATCCACAGCGGATGCTGCTGGCCAGGGCGCTGGCGGGGAGCGAGCCGGCGGTGCCGGACCTGAAACTGCACGAGGCCCGGGACGGCGACCGGTACCTGCTGTGCTCGGACGGGCTGACCAGGTTGGTCTCCGATCAGCGGATCCGGGAGTTGCTGAGCGGGGGCGGCCCGGCGGACGCGGTGCGGGCGCTGGTCGAGGCGGCCAACGCTGCGGGCGGGGACGACAACGTGAGCGCGGTCGTCGCCGACGTCGTACCTCGCACCCACCCGCTGTGATCAAGGTCGGTCGGCGGAGTGTGGGGTGGGGCGGCCCCGGAGGGCGGTGGCTGGTGTAGGAAGGGGCTGTCGAGGTTCCGACGGGTGAGGAGTCGTCGCGTGTCCTTTCTGTTTCCGGCCCTGGTGGACGGTCCGGGCGAGCGCAGCGAGACGGGGGTCCCCCCGGCCGAAGTCCGGGAGAGGGTCGCTCTGCGGTTCGGCGCACGGTCGCTGACGTACGGGCAGCTCGCCGCCGCCGCGGGCGCCGTCGCGGGCCGCGTCCGGGACGCCGACCGGGTCGCCGTCTGGGCGACTCCGGAGCTGGAGACGGCCGTCGCCGTCGTCGGCACCCTGCTGGCCGGCAGAGCCGCCGTACCGCTCAACCCCAAGTCCGGCGACAAGGAACTCGCACACATCCTCTCCGACAGCGCGCCGGCCGCGGTGCTGACCGCCCCGGGGACCGAACTCCCCGCGGCCGTGGCGGGCCTGCCGCGTATCGACGTCGACGTGCGGGCCGCCGGCCCGGTCCCCGAGGACCGCACCACCGAGGCCGACCCCGCCCTCGTCGTCTACACCTCCGGCACCACCGGCCCGCCCAAGGGCGCCGTCCTCCCGCGCCGGGCGCTCGCCAGCACCCTGGACGCGCTCGCCGACGCCTGGCAGTGGACCGGGGACGACGTGCTGGTGCACGGGCTGCCGTTGTTCCATGTGCACGGGCTGGTGCTGGGGATTCTCGGGCCGTTGCGGCGCGGTGGTTCCGTGCGGCACCTCGGGCGGTTCGACACCGACGGCGTGACCCGCGAGCTGAACGACGGCGCCACCATGCTGTTCGGCGTCCCCACCATGTACCACCGGATCGCCGAGGCGCTGCCCGCGGACCCCGCGCTGGCGAAGGCCCTCGGCCGGGCCCGGCTGCTGGTCTCCGGGTCGGCCGCGCTGCCCGTCCACGACCATGAGCGGATCGCGGCCGCGACCGGGCGCCGGGTCGTCGAGCGGTACGGCATGACGGAGACGCTGATGAACACGAGTGTGCGTGCGGACGGGGAGGCCCGGGCGGGGACCGTCGGGGTGCCGCTGCCGGGTGTGGAGCTGCGGCTGGTTGAGGAGGACGGGACGGCGCTCGCCACGTTCGACGGGGAGACCGTCGGGGAGATCCAGGTACGCGGTGCGAACCTGTTCACCGAGTACCTCAACCGGCCCGACGCCACCGCCGCCGCCTTCACCGCCGACGGCTGGTTCCGCACCGGCGACATGGCCGTGCGCGAGCCGGACGGCTATGTGCGGATCGTCGGCCGCAAGGCCACCGACCTGATCAAGAGCGGCGGTTACAAGATCGGGGCGGGTGAGATCGAGAACGCGCTCCTGGAGTATCCGGGGGTGCGGGAGGCCGCCGTCACCGGGGAGCCGGACGCGGATCTGGGCGAGCGGATCGTCGCCTGGATCGTCCCGGCGGATCCGCAGTCCCCGCCCGGGGAACGGGAGTTGGCGGACCATGTCGCCGGCCGGCTCGCCCCGCACAAGCGCCCGCGTGTCGTCCGCTACCTGGACGCCCTCCCCCGCAACGACATGGGGAAGATCATGAAGCGGGCCCTGGGTGTCTGACAACCGGCCGGTCCGGCTCTCCGCCCGGCAGTTCCTCGACCTCGTCGCCGACCCCGGCACCTTCGCCGAACTCCCGCACCCGGCACGGGAGTCCCGGCCCGACGGCCCTCTCGGCTGGCAGGGTTACGACGCCTCGCGCGCCCGCGCCGCCGGGCGCACCGGCGAGGAGGAGTCCGTCGTCGTCGGCACCGCGCGGGTCGAGGGCACGGCGGCCGTGCTGATCGTGTTCGAGTTCGGGTTCCTCGGCGGCTCGCTGGGCGAGCGGACCGGGGACCGGCTGGAGGCGGCGTACGCGCATGCCCGCGGGCACCGGCTCCCGGTGGTCCCGCTGGTCGCCACCGGCGGCAGCCGGATGCAGGAGGGCATGCTCGCGCTGTCCCAACTCCAGCGGGTGGCACGGCAGTCGGCGCTGACCCGGGAGGCGGGGCTGCCGCAGATCGCCGTGCTGCGCGATCCGACGACCGGCGGTGGCTGGGCCACCCTGGGCGCCGGCGCCGATGTCGTCCTGGCGCTGCCCGGGGCACAGGTGGGCTTCGCGGGCTCCCGGGTCCGGCCGCCGGACGCGGACCCGGCGGCGTACACCGCCCACGCGCAGCTCGCGGCCGGGTCGGCGGACGCGGTGGTACCGCTGGAAGAGCTGAAGGCGGCGCTCGGGCTGTGGCTGCGGCTGCTCACCAACCCGGCCACGGCCCCCGCCGACCCGCCGGACGCCCTGGGTGACACCGGCCTGCCCGCCACCGGATGGCAGGCCGTCCAGCGGGCCCGGTCTCCGCGACGGCCACGCGCCCAGGCGTACCTGGACGCCTGCTTCGGTGACCGCCGGGCCGCCCTCGTCGGCGACCGGTGCGGCGGCGCGGATCCGGGCGGGATGCTGTGCGGGTTCGGCGAGCGGGACGGCCGTACCGTCGCCTTCGCCGCGCAGACGGGCACGGCGACCCGGCCCGCCGGATACCGGACCGCCACCCGCCTGATACGGCTCGCCGACCGGCTCGGGATCCCCGTGCTGACCCTCGTCGACACCCCGGGCGCCGCCAACGACGCCGAGGCGGAACGGCAGGGCGCGGGCGCGGCGATCGCGGAGCTGTTCGGCGCGGTGGCGGCAGCCCGGACGCCGATCACCACCCTCGTCATCGGCGAGGGCGGCTCGGGCGGGGCGCTGGCGCTGGCCGCGCCCGGCAACACCTGGGCCACGCCCGACAGTTACTTCTCGGTCATCGCCCCGGAGCTGGCGGCGGCGATCCTCAAACGGCCTCCGGAGGAGGTCGAGGCCACCGCCAGCCAGCTGCGGATCCGGCCGCAGGACCTGGTGGAGCTGGGGGTGATCCGGGGCATCACCGGTCACCCCCGGCGCTGAGTCACCTCACTCCCACCGCCCGGACGATCTCCTGGGTGACCGAGCCGCCCCGGTCGTCGCTCGCCGAGGCGCGCAGCGAGACGTACCCGGCGTCGCGCGGCACCGCGAGCACGCCCCGCCCGGCACGGGTGAGGGGGACGTTCCGCCAGGAGGCGCCGTCGTCGTACGACACCGCGAGGCGCGGGCCGCCGAGGGTGCCGGTGCCGGTCGCCCCGGCCACGTACGAGACGCCGATCCCGACCGGGACCCGGTGGCCGCCCCTGACGTCCCCCGCGAGGTCGGTGTCGACGTCGAAGGCGAGGTTGATCAGCGGAAGGTAGCTCCAGTGGTCGTCCGGGGTGGCCGCCGACCGGAAGGTCCACTCGGCGTGACCCCGGGTGGCGAGCGGCCACCTGCCGGCGTCCAGGGCGGTGTCGGTGACCACCCGGTAGGTGTGCTCGTCGGCCGGCGCGTCCCACACGTACGCCCCGGAGCCGGTGCGCCGGTCGACCAGGGTGCCGTCCTGGTAGACCGAGGTCTGCTGGGTCATCCCGCTGTCCTCGCTCCACACGTCGCCGAAGCCGGTGTGGTCGGGCCCGGAGTCGCCCCAGCCGGGGGTGTTGAACTCCAGCTGGTTGCCGGCACGTTGCTGGCCCCAGCCGAGTCCGGTGCCGAGCCAGGGATGCCACACCGGACGGAACCAGTTCAGCGCCGGCCGTGATCCGCCGGTGTACGTCACCAGTCCACTGCGCTCCTCCAGCGTGCCGTCGCCGACGGTCACCGACTCGTGCCAGCGCTGGCCGGGTCCGGTGGAGACGTAGTCGGTGCGCTCGGCCGGGAAGTCGACCCGCTGCTGGAAGCCGAGGCCGACCGGGAAGGCGTCGGTGATCGAGTACCGGAACTCGCCGCCGCCGACCGGCCGCGCGGCGTGGAACTTCACGTCCACGGCGGCGAGTTGGCGGCGGGTGGGGGCGTAGGTCAGGTTACGGTCCGGTATCGCACCCCGGTGGCCCTCCGAAAGGTCGTACACATAGGGCGAGTTGCGGGTGCCGGTCATGTCCACCCGGCCGGCCGCCCGCAGTCGGGCCGCGTCTGCGGCGTCGACCGTGGCTATCTGGAGCGGCCGGTCGGTGTTGTCGTCGGTGCCCCACCAGGCCATCAGCCGGCCCGGCGTGTCATCGGTGACGAACAGCGCCCTGGCGCCCGCTTCCTGCGCGGCCCGGGCGAGGGCGGTGGGGTCGGCGCCGGCGGCGAGACGGGCCAGGACCGCCTTGCCCGTCACACCGGTGAAGGGGCCGTCTCCGACGTCGACGAGCGGCAGCCGGGTGCGCCCCTCGAGGAGCGTCCCGCCGGACTGCACGGTCGCCTCGCCGATCCCCTTCACCGCCAGCAGCGGCTTCGCGAGCCGCCACACGGTCCGGTACTCGAAGGTGCCCCGGGTGACGTTCGCGGTCGGCGCGGCGAAGACGCTGTCGTAGGTGAGCGGCACCTGGACCGCGCCGAAGAGGTCGGTGCCGTTCGCGTTCCGGTCGTACTCCATGAGGAGCTGGTCGGTCTCGGTGCGCCGTTCGGTGACGGCCTTGATCTCCCGCAACTGCCGTCCGTCCAGGGTGACTTCGCGGTCGCGGTCCAGGGTGATCCCGGGGGCCGCGAGGAAGCCGAGGCCGAGGGAGTCGGCGCCGTGGCTGCCGTGCACGTCGAGGAAGGAGGTGAGGCTGTAGGTGCCCGGCTGGAGGCGGAGCCTGAGGGTGCCGGAGTCGCCGACGCGGGCGGGCTCGGCGTCGGACCCCTCGGCCAGCCGCTGTACGACGAGGTCGGCGGCGGTGGCGGCGCCGTCCCGGTCCTTGACGTGCACGGTGAGGGTGTACCGCTCCTCCTCCTTGACCAGCCCGAAGACGGTGTGCGCGACGGGGGTCCCCGTTCCGGCGAGGGCAGCCACGATCTGCCCGCTGGTGTTCCCGACGGCCGCGTCGGCGCCGTTCCCGGTCACGGTGGTGGTGGCGGTGCCGTGCGCCGGGACGGTGAGGGTGTCGTCGGCGAGGGTGACGACGCCGTCCGGGGCGCCCTGCGCCGTCAGGTTCAGCCGCACGTCGTCGTCGGAGGTGTTGGTGTAGGTCAGCGTCCTGGTCACCGGCTGGTCCGCGTCGTACGGCCAGCCGTAGAAGCCGAGGTCGGCGCTGCCGGTCGCGGTGACCTGCGCGCTCACCGCACCGGCGACGTCGACCCGCCCCGCGCCCAGCAGGTAGGCGGAGGCGTCGAGCTGCTTCGACGTGGACATCAGGGCGTCCTTGAGCTGCGCGCCCGTCCAGTCGGGGTGCTCCTCGGCGAGCAGCGCGGCCGCCCCCGCGATGTGCGGGGTCGCCATCGACGTACCGCTCATGGTCGTGTAGTAGCCGCTGCCGGAGGTGAGCTGGGAGCGGGCGGCGAGGATGTCGACGCCGGGGGCGGAGAGGTCGGGCTTCAGGGCGTTGTCGCCGTACCGGGGGCCCGCGCTGGTGAAGTAGGCCGCCTGGTCGTCCGCGTCCACCGCGCCGACGGTGAGGGCCGCGTCGGCGGCGCCGGGCGAGCCGATGGAGGAGGGGGCTCCGGTGTTGCCCGCGGCGACGACGAACAGCGCGCCGGTCTCGGCGGACAGGGTGTTCACCGCCTGGGCCATCGGGTCGGTGCCGTCGCTGGGCTCGGTCGAGCCGAGGCTCATGGAGATCACCCTGGCGTGCACGTCCCGGGCGGCCCACTCCATGCCGGCGATGATCTGGGACTCGCTGCCCGATCCCTGGTCGCTGAGCACCTTGCCGACGGCGAGGGTGGCCCCGGGCGCGACACCCTGCTCCTTGCCGTCGGAGGCGGCTCCGCTGCCGCCGACGGTGGAGGTGGTGTGGGTGCCGTGGCCGTTGCGGTCGGCGACGTCCTCGCCGTCGATGAAGCTCCTGGTGGCGCCGGTCCGGCCGGCCAGGTCGGGGTGGGTGAGGTCGGCGCCGGTGTCGAGGACGGCGACGGTGACGCCCTTCCCCGTGTAGCCGGCGTCCCAGGCGGCGGCCGTGCCGATCTGTGCGTTGCTGTCGGCCATGGTGGCCTTGACCCGGCCGTCGAGCCAGACCTTGCCGAGGCTCTTGCGTGCCGTGAAGGTCCGCCAGAAGGTGCGCCCCCGGCCGGCGTCGACGGCGGCCCCGCGCAGACTGGGCAGCGCCCGGGTCCGCTCGGCGCCACGCACGGCGGTGGCCCCCTTGCGGTAGGTCACGATCAGCGGCAGGGCATCGCTCCTGGCATCCGCGAGCCCCTGCCGGATCAGCCCGCTGACGTCGAACAGCCGCCGGTCCAGGGTGCCTTCGCGCAGATAGGGCAGGGCTTCGTCGGGTACGACGGTGATGTCGCCGTCGTCCACCTGGGTACGGACGGCACCGGTGGCGCCGGGCGGCCGCTGGACGGTGACCGTCTTCTTGCCCTGCCCCACGTCGGTGACGGTGACCTTGTCGCCGGTGACCAGGGTGACGGTGGTGTCGCTCGCGGGCGAGCCGGCGGCGGCCGCCGGCGCTGTCGCCGTTGTCGCCGTTGTCGGGAGCAGGCCGATCACGAGGCCCGCGGACAGCAGGGTCGTCCCACGCCCGATGGTTCGTCGTCTTCTCATCCACGCCTCTTCTCGAGGGATGCGATCAGGTGCGTCGAGTGCTGGGAAGAGTGTCACGGTGCCGGTGTGGCAAGGGAGTTGAGCGGTGCTGGCGGGAAGGCGCCCGGGCGGGTTTCCGCCACGGCGCCGGGACAGGGGTGTCGCGTCCGGCGTTCGGCGGTCGTCACCGACCGCGATCCCCGCACGGCGCCCGCGTACCTGCGCCGGCGCGGGCCGAAGCCGAGCGGGAGGCGCCCGGCAGGCCGACGTCCCCTTCTTCCGTGTCGGCGGCGAACCCGGCCCGCGTCCCCTCCTCGAGGCCGCCCGCACCCTGTAGCCGGGAAACCCCCCGTTCAGCCGCGCCCCGCCCGGCCCCCTCCCGAAGGCGCGCCGTCAAAATCCCCCGGAGGATGCGAAGCAGGCCGCCGACCGGCGGTGCCACCCCGTACGGCCCGCGCACTCGGGAGGATCTGCCGTGACCGTCAGTCTGGAGCAGTTGCGCCGCTGCCATTTCGCCGTCGATCTGGGGGCCGCCCGCACCCGGGTGTACGTGAAGGGCATGGGCCTGGTCGTCGACCAGCCTTCCGTGGCCGCCGTGAACACCCGGACCGGCGCCCTGATCGCCGTCGGCGAGTTCGCGGAGAAGATGACCGGCCGGACACCCGACTACATCCGCGTCGTACGCCCCATCTCGGGCGGTACCGTCGTCGACATCGAGATCGCCCAGCGGATGCTGCGTCATCTGCTCGGCGACAAGATCCGCCGTTCCCTGCGCCGCAAGCCCCGGCTGCGCGCGGCGGCCTGCACCCCGCACGACGCCGATCCGCTGGCCCAGCGGGCGACCATCGAGACGCTGGCGGGGCTGGGGGCGCGGCGGGTGGAGCTGGTCGACACGCTGATCGCCGCCGCCGTGGGGTGCGGGATGCCTGTGGAGCGGCCCGAGGCGACCATGATCATGGTCTGCGGGGCCGCGGCGACGCAGGTCGCGGTGCTCTCCCTCGGGTCGATCGTGTGCGCCGAGCGGCTGCCGGTCGGCGGCGAGGCCGTGGACCGCGCGATCGTGCAGCATCTGCGGCACGAGCACGAGCTGATGCTGCCGAGCCAGTCGGTACGGCCCCTGCAGCTCGCCCTGTCCGGGAACGGCCTCACCCCGCACGGCCCGGCCTCCACCGAGATCCACGGGCGGGACGTGGCCACCGGCCTCGCCCGCAGCGTGCGAGTCGACACCGCCGCCGTACGCGATGCCATCCAGACGCCGCTCACCGGGGTGCTGGACGGGATCGGCAAGGTGCTGCGGGACTGCCCGCCCGATCTGGTCGCCGATCTCGCCGACCGCGGGATCATGATGGTCGGCGGCTCGGCGCTGCTCCCCGGTTTCGACCAGTTGCTGCGGCAGGCCACCGGTATGCCCGTGCACATCGCGGAACGGCCGGACGTGTGCGTCGTGCAGGGCATCGGCGCGATGCTGGAGGGCCGCATCGAGCCGCTGGTGCTGAACCCGCTGGCCGCCTGACCCCGACCGGTGGGCCGGCGTCGACTTCCCGTCGTACCGGGCCTGTGATCGTCGTCCCGGCCGTCCCCGATATTCCCATGCCGCCGCATCGGACGGGTGACACCCTGTCGGGCATGGTGACCTCCCCGCTTCTGCGACAGCTCGCCCGCACCCGCCGCTTCACCCTCGGCGCGCCCGCCCGCGTCACCGTGGCGCCGGACGGTGCCCGGGTCCTGTTCCTGCGGAGCCGGGCCGGAGACGATCCGGTCGGGTGCCTGTGGTCGCTCGACCCGGCAACCGGTGCGGAGCACCTGCTGGCCGACCCCGCCGGGCTGCTCGGCGACGCGGCCGACGAGGTGCCGGAGGAGGAACGCGTCCGACGCGAGCGCGCCCGGCAGGCGGCCTCCGGGATCACCGACTACGCCACCGACGCGGCCACCCGGCTTGCCGCGTTCGCGCTCTCCGGGCAGCTGTGGGCGGCGGACACGGGCTCCGGCGCCGTCCGGCGGCTGCCCGCCCTGCAGCCGGTGGTGGACCCGCGCCCCTCCCCGGACGGCCGGTACATCGCCTACGTCTCGCACGGCGCGCTCCGGGTGATCGGAGCCGACGGCAGCGGCGACCGGGCGGTGGCCGCGCCCGAACCGGCGGAGGGTCCGGACGTCTTCTTCGGCCTGCCGGAGCATGTGGCGAGCGAGTCGATGGGCCGCCACCGGGCGTACTGGTGGGCGCCGGACGGGGAGCGGCTGCTGACCACCCGGGTGGACAACCGGGAGGTCGGGCTCTGGTACATCACCGACCCGGCCGACCCCGCCAAGCCGCCGCGCTCCATGCGCTATCCGCGGGTCGGCACCGCCAACGCCGAGGTCACGCTCTGGATCGCCGACCTGGCGGGCGACCGCACCGAGGTCCGCTGGGACCGGGCCGGCTTCGAGTACCTGCCGGTGGCCGGATGGGACGGGCACGGTCCGTTCGCCGCCGTGCTCAGCCGCGACCAGCGCACGCTCCAGGTACTGGCCGTCGACCCGGCGGACGGCGCGACGAGCCCGCTGGCCGAGCGGCACGACGAGCGCTGGGTGGAGCTGCTGGTGCCCGGGGTGCCCGCGCGGACCGCCTCCGGCCTGCTGGTCGACTACCTCGACCGGGACGAGACCCGGCATCTGGGCATCGACGGCACGCCGGTCACGCCGGACGGCCTGCAACTGCACGAGGTGCTCGCGGTGGACGGCGAGACGGTGCTCTTCGTGGCCTCCGCGGAACCCGCCGAGCGCCATGTGTGGACATACCGCCGGGGCGAGGGCGTACGCCGGTTGACCGAGCAGCCGGGCGTGCACACCGGCGCTCACGGTGGCGGCACGCTGGTTCTCACCACGCGCACCCCGGAGCGGCCGGGCTCGTACACCACCGTGTACCGGCTGACCGGGGACGGGCGACCGGAGCCGGCCGGCCCCGCGCCCGTCGAGATCACCTCGCACGCCCAACGGCCGCTGCTGGACGTACGCTTCGAGTCCGCCGCCGTCGGTCCGCGCGAACTGCGCACGCGCCTCTTCCTGCCGTCCTGGCACCGGACCGGTGATGCCCCGCTGCCGGTGCTGGTCGACCCCTACGGCGGCCCCGCGATGCAGAAGGTGCTGGCCGAGCAGGCCGGTCACGCCTTCGTCTCGCAGTGGTTCGCCGAACAGGGCTTCGCGGTGCTGGTGACGGACGGAGCGGGCACGCCCGGACGCGGGCCCCGCTGGGAGAAGGAGATCTTCGGCGACCTGATCGGTCCGACCCTGGACGACCAGGTCGCCGCACTGCACGCGACGGCCGAGCGCCACCCGGAGCTGGACCTCGGCCGGGTCGGTATCCGCGGCTGGTCGTTCGGCGGGACGCTGGCCGCCGCCGCGGTGCTGCGCCGGCCCGACGTCTTCCACGCCGCGGTGGCGGGCGCCCCCCTCACCGACCAGCGCCTCTACGACGCCTGTTGGAAGGAACGCTTCCTCGGTCCGCCCGACCGGTACCCGGAGCACTATGAGCTGTCGTCGCTGCTCGCCGACGCTCCGAAGCTCAGCCGCCCGCTGCTGCTGACGCACGGGCTGGCGGACGACAACGCGTTCGTGGCCAACACGTTGCAGCTGTCCCGCGCTCTGCTGGCCGCGGGGCGGCCGCACGAGGTGCTGCCGCTGAGCGGGATGACACACTCGGCGCCGGCCGACGACACGTTCGCCCGGCTGCTCGGGCACCAACTGGAGTTCCTCCGGCGGCACCTGGCCTGCTGACGGTGCCGGACGGTCGTTTCGTCACTGCCCGCCGCGCGCGGCCGGCCGTTGGGCGATCTCGGCCTCGACCGTCTCGTGCAGCTCGTCCGACGTGAAGCCGAGGTTGCGCAGGATCTGCGCGGCCAGGCTCTCGTCCACGCGGATCAGGCCCAGGAGCATGTGTTCCGTGCCGACCCAGTCGTGGCCGAGGTCGGCGGACGCGCGGAGTGCCTGCTCGATGACCTCCTTGCTCTCCGGGCGGAAGGGGATGTGCCCCCGCAGCACCTTCTGCCCGGCCGGCGGCATCGCTTCCTCGATCGCGTCGCGGATGCGTTGCTCCGACTCGGTCCTCGCGACCAGCACCTCGTACGCCAGGCCGCGTGGTTCGCCGAGGAGGCCGAGCAGGAGGTGTTCGGTGCCGATGGAGTCGTGCCGGTGGGTTCGGGCGGCCTCCTGGGCCAGCACGATGCCGTGCCGGTTCAGGTTGGTGAACCGCTCGAACGGGTTGGACGTGTGGCGTTGCTGGGCGGCCTGTTTGGTCACCCCGATGGCGTCGCCGATCTCGGTCCATGACGCGCCGGTCTGCTTGGCCTTGCTGACGTAGTGGTCGATGAGCTGGTCACCGAGGTCGGACAGGGTCTGGGAACGCAGTCGGGCCTCGCTGACACGGGCGAGTGCGTCGGCTTCGGGAAGTTCCTCGTCGAGTCGGGCGATCAGGTCGGCGAGGCTGATGTCGAGTGGACTCATGCGTCAATCTTAAATTGACGATCCTCGACCGTCAATCTGTAATTGACGGTCGGTCCGAAGCAAGGCCCGCGCGCAGGAGGCGCGTTGACCGCCGATCGATATACGCCTAGTACGGCAGGATCCGCCCGGAAGGCGTCCTGCGGTCGATCTCCTGTCCCCGGGGAGCGGGCCGACGAACAACGCGTACGCGGATCCGACCGTCCATGACGCCCTCCTCTTGCCGAGCCCTGACCGGGCCTGCCGTCCGGTAGGAGGGCCATGCCCCGCGACCGGTACCTCCAAGCCTCATGAGCGCCGCGAGTTGGCAAACCACCCTTCCCCTCCCCATCACCCCGTTCGGAAACTCCGGTGCTGCCGTGCCCGTCGTTTGACACACCCGTAATGCGGCGTCATCCGCAGGCAACAACAAGGGACTTGGCAGCCGTCAGCTTCGTCGGAGCGGTCGGACCCGGAGCACCTGCTTCGCGCGGGCCTCCCCCGCCTCCAGCCTGGCGTGGGCCTCGGCCGCCGCGGTCAGCGGCAGTACCTCGGTGGCACGCGGGCGCAGCAGCCCGTCGGCCAGCAGCCGGCCGACATGGGCGGCGGCCTCGGCGAGTTCGTCGGTGCGGGCCCGGGAGATGGCGAAACCGTGCACCGACCGGTCCTGCGGGTACAGCGCCGCGGCCGGCAGGACGGGCCGGGTCCGCAGCCCGGCCATGACGACGACGCGTCCGCGCGGCGCGAGCAGGTCGAGCGCCGTCTCCAGGTCGTTGCGCCCGGAGGTGTCGACACACAGGTCGACCCCGTCGGGTGCGGCCTCCCGGATCCGCCGGGCCGGCTCGGGGTCCCGGTAGTCGACCGCCTGCCGGGCGCCGAGCGTACGGCAGTGGTCCAGGTCCCGGGCGGCGGCGACGGCCACCACCCCGGCCCCGGCCCGGGCGGCCATCAGCAGGGCGGCGCTGCCGACGTTCCCGGCGGCGCCGAGGACCAGCACCGTCTCCCCCGCCCGCAGCCGCCCGTGGGTGAACAGCGCGAGGTAGGCCGTGGACGCCGGGTGGGCGAGCGCCACCGCGTCCACCGCGTCGACGCCGGCCGGCAGCCGGTACAGCCGGTCGTACGGCACCACGGCCCGCTCGGCGGCGGCGCCCTGCCGCCCGGCGTGCCCGAGGCTGCTGCACCACACACGGTCGCCGGGCCCGAAGCCGGGTGCGGCGGGGCCGGCCGACACGACCGTGCCCACCAGGTCGCGCCCGACGACGAAGGGGAAGGACAGCGGCGTCCGCCAGGCCCCGGAACGTACGTAGGTGTCGACGTGGTTGACGGCGGTCACCTCGACGTCGACGAGCACGTCGCCGGGTCCGGGCTGCGGAGCGGGCAGTTCACCGACCCGGATGAGGTCCGGCGGACCGAGCTCTTCGATGTAAGCGGCAAGCATGGCTGGATTCTGCTCCGGCCGAACGGCTTTCCCCCGTGACCCGGCCGTCCGTCACCGGCGTGCCGTGGCGGTGGAGCTGGGTTCCGTGCCCTCCGCGCGGAGCGAGCCGTGGCCGGGGGTGGGGGTGGGCCGGGGTGTGCCCTCGGCCTCGGTCGTCCGCTTCGCGTGGTGCCGGGGTACGACGTCCTGCGGGAAGGTCAGCTGGCCGTTCATCCACTTCAGGGCGGCGGGCATCTCCCGTACCCAGGTGGGGAAGTTGTGGCTGCCGTTCTCGGGGAGGATCGAGACGACCCGCATGGGCGCCCTGACGGCCCTGATGAAGGCCTCGGTCTCCGCGTAGCCCTTCTCGCCGTGCTTGCTGTTGGCGACCAGGACCGAGACCTGGGGGACGGGCAGGTGCTTCAGCCGCCACATCAGGTCGTGGCCGTCGACCCGCGCCTGGCGGCCCGGACCGCTGCCGAAGAGGTTGCCGGTGGTGGGGTCGTCCTTGACCTTGTAGTCCGGGGACAGGGCGGCGGCCGTGGTGTAGACGCCCGGGTCGCGCATCGTGAGCTGGAGGGCGCAACTGCCGCCCGAGGAGTACCCCATGACGCCCCAGGAACTGGCGTCGTGACCGGCCCGGTAGCCGGACCTGATCGCCTCCGGCAGGTCCTTGGCCAGGAACGTCTCGGTCTGCGGTCCGCCGGGGACGTCCACGCACTCGGTGTCGCGCGGCGGGGCGATCGTGGGCCGGATCATCACCATGATCGTCGGCTGCATCTGGCCCTTGCCCTGCAGCTCGCCGGCGGTCTGCGAGACCCGCAGATGCTGGGCGAGGTTGAAGATGCTGCCCGGGTAGCCGCTGAGCGCGACGATCACCGGGAACCGCATGCGGTGGTACGCCTTCTGGAAGTACTGCGGCGGCAGATAGACGAAGGCCGGGTCGACCACGCCGGTGCGCCTGCCGACGATCTTGACGGACTCCACCCGGCCGACGGCCGCGGCCGGCCCGTCCGGCAGCCCGCTGACCCGGTTCAGCTGCTGGTCGCCCGCGGGCTGGACGAGCCCGCCGTGGACACTGCTTATGCCGTTCACCGAGCCGTCGCCGGTGCCGCCGGCCGCCTGCGTGACGCCGACGGGAGCGGTGTCGACGTCGCCGAACAGTTCGCCCCAGGAACCGAAGAACTGGTACGACGAGTTCAGTGCGCACGCGAACGCCGCGACGATCGTGACCTGGGTGACGCCGACGGCCGCCAGCCGTCCGAGTACCTGCCACAGCCCCGGCCTGGCGAAGCGCGGCCACAGCCAGACCAGCAGCGCCACGCACAGGGCGGCGAGCACCACCGTCGCATATACGGTCGTTCGACTGGTCAAACCCATGTCGTTCAGTCCCTGACTTCCCTGCCCGTGCGTATTACCTACGCACAGGAGGAGGGCGGAAGAGCCTTTCCCGTTCCGTAACGAGGGATTCAGGCAAAAGACATTGCCTGTTCCTTTATGTCGCATGGTGATCGATGTCATTGACAAGCCGATCACCGAAGGTTGTCATGAACACATGTTTCCGACCGGGCGCCGTGCGCTGCTCGACGCCGCCCGAGTCCAGGCGGCGGCACGCCCCGGAGTGCTCCTCCACGGACCCGCCGGCATCGGCAAGTCCACGCTCGTGACGGCGCTCGCCGCGACCCTGGCCGCCGACGCCCCGGCCGGCACCGTACTGCACTGCGCGCCCGCCGAGGAGGAGACGCGGCTCCCCTTCGCGGGTCTGGTCGGCCTGTTCGCACGGGTCCCGGAGAGCTGCCTGGAGACCCTGCCGCCCGAGCCCCGGACAGCGCTGCGGGCGGCCCTGTTGCGCGGCCCGGAACCGGCGGACGACCGGGGCCGTCTCGCGGTGCGCGTCGCCGTCCTCGACGCGTTGCGCGCCCTGGCCGCCACCGGCCCCGTCCTGCTGGTCGTCGACGGTCTGCAGTGGCTGGACGAGCCGACCGCCGAGGTCCTCGCGTTCGCCGTACGCCGTCTCGAAGGTCCCGGCATCGGGATGCTCGCCACCGAGCGGGTGGCCGACGGCGGACAGCCCGAACGGTTGCGCTGCTGCCCGCCCGGCACCGTCGAACTCCCCGTGCCGCCCCTGACGGACGGCGAGACGGCCCGCCTCGTGCGCGCCGAGCTCGGTGCCGACCTGCCCCCGGCACTGCTGCGGGCGGTCCAGGAAACCGCCGCCGGAAACCCCTTGTACGCACAGGAGTTGGGGCGGGCGGCCCGGCACGCCCCGGTGCCGCTCGACTTCGGCTCGCCCCCGCCCGTGCCCCCGAGGCTGCGCAACCTCCTTCTGGCGCGGACCCGTTCGCTGCCGGAGGCGGTGCGGCACACCCTCCTCGTCGCGAGCGCCGCCGCCCGCCCCACCCTGACCCTGCTGCGTGCCGCGGGAATCCCCGACCCGGCCGCGGACCTCGCGGAGGCCGAACGGCTCGGCATCGCGACGGCCGACGCCGAGGGGATCGTACGGTTCGGGCACCCCGTACTGCGGGCGGCCGTGCACGCGGACGCCCCCGAGCACGGCCGGCGGCAGGCACACGCGCGGCTGGCCCACGCGGCGGCCGAGCCCGTGCAGCGGGCCCGCCACCTCGCGCTCGCCCACCCGTACGAGGACGAGGCCACCGCCCGCACCCTGATGTCCGCGGCCGGGTCCGCTCGCGGCGACGGCTCCCCCGGCGCCGCCTTCGAACTGGCCGCCCTCGCCGCCCGCCGCACCCCCGCCGACCGCCCGGCGGAGCAAGCCGAACGGCTGCTGGCCGCGGCCGAGTACGCGTGCGACGCCGGACGGCCCGAGGAGGCGGGCGAGGCCGCCGGCGCGGTCCTCGCCCGGTCGGGCTCCGCCGCCCAGCGGGTGCGGGCCCGCCTGGTCCTGCTGCTCGGTGCCGGGCAGGCGCTGGAGAGCGCCGGGGACCTGATCGCGGAAGGCCTCCGGGACGCCGCCGGCGACCCGCGCTCCGAGGCCCGGCTGCACCACTGGGCCGCCGTACGGGGGCTGCTGTGCGGGGAGTTGACGGAGGCGGCCCGGCAGGCCCGGCAGGCGGCCGCGGCCGGCGACACGGAGACCAGGATCGGGGCCCTCGCCACCCTCGCCCGGGTGCGGTCCCTGGCCGGGGAGCCGGTCGCCGCCGACGCCGCGCTCAAGGAGGCGCTCGCCCTCGTCGGCGGCGCCGACGGCGGCCCGGAGAGCCGGCGGCTGATCCGGATGCGGGCGATCCTCGCCCTGGACTCCGACCAGGTGACCGAGGCCCGCGACCAGGTCGTCCGGCTCCTCGCGGAGACCGGCGGGTCGGCCGGGGCCGAGGAGACGGTGGCGACCCTGGTGGCGCTGACCCGCATCCAGGTCCGCGCCGGACACTGCCGGGAGGCGCTGCGCACCGCGGCCCGCTGCTCGCGCGCCACGGGCCAGGCGGCCCCGGCGCTGTACGCGGCGGCCCTCGCCGCGACCACCGGCGGCGCCGCCGACGAGGCCCGGCAGCTGGCCGCCCGGGCGGTCCAGGCCTCGGAGGCCGACGGCGACCGGCTGTTCCTGATGCGCGCGTTGGCGGTGCTCGGGCAGGCCGAACTGCTCGGCGGCGATCCGCGCGGGGCGGCGGCCGCGGTCGAGGCGCTGCAGCGCGTCAAGGAGCTGGGCGAGGCCATGTGCGCCGCCGACCCGCCCCTGCTGCACTGGTACGCCGACCTGGCCGAGGCGCTGGTCGTCCTGGGCGAGACCGACGCGGCCGGCGCCGTGCTCCACGACGCCCACGCGCGGCTGCCGGACGCGGCGCCCGGCAGCGTGCTGGCGGCGCTGGAGCGGGCGGCGGGCCTGCGCGAGGCGGGCCTCGGCCGGGCAAAGGAGGGGGCGGTACGGCTGCACGGCGCCGTCGAACGCCTCCGTCACCTCCCGCTCCCCGTCGACCTGGTACGCACCCTGATCGCGCTCGGGGCGGTCGAGCGCCGGGCCCGCCGCCGGAACGCGGCCCGCGAGGCGCTCGCCGAGGCCCTGGAGACGGCGACCCGGATCGGCGCGGCACCGCTCGCGTCCCGGGCCCGGGAGGAGCTCGCCCGGCTGGCGGCCGGGGAGCGCGGCGGCGAGGCGGGCGCCGGCGGGCCCGAACTCACGCCCGCCGAGGCCAGGATCGCCGAACTGGTCGGCGGCGGGGCGACCAACAGGGAGGTCGCCGCGGAGCTGTTCATCAGCGTCAAGACGGTGGAAGGGGCGCTGTCGCGGGTCTACCGCAAGTTCGGCGTCCGCTCGCGCACCGCGCTGGCGCACGCGATGGCGGTCGCCGTCCTCGCGTCCGGAGCGGCCGTGGACGTCATCGACGACGACCAACCCGGGCCCCCGGCAATGGACGTGACGATCAGTCAGTCGGCCCGCGTGCGCGTCCCCCGCACGTTCGACACCCGCAATTAACACGCAACGCAAGGGTTACCCCGCTTATGGGGGCAGGGCCGCAGTTCCTACGGTGATCCCGTTCCGCTCGCGGGATTCCGCTTACGGGGCACACTCCCCACCCCCCACCCCCCTCCGGAGGACTTCGGTGAAGTCACGCCTGAAACTGCTCGGTCTGGTCGCCGCGCCGGCCCTGGTCACGGCGGTCGTCCCCGCCGCCTACGCGTCCGACGCCCCCCACACGGCCCGCGCCGCCGTCGCCGGGGACGTCCTGCCCGGCCTCAAGCACAACGCGTCCCGCACCGGCAAGGTCGCCGCCGGCAAGCGGATATCGGTGGCGATCAGCCTGACTCCGCGCGGCGGTAAGGCCCTTGACACCTTCGTGGCCGAGGTCAGCGACCCGCACTCGGCCTCGTACGGCCACTACCTGACGAAGCAGCAGTTCGCGGCCCGGTTCGGCCGGACCGACGCCGAGGTGAAGAAGCTCCGGGACTACCTGCGCTCGCAGGGGGTCACCGTCGGCAAGGTGCACTCGGGCAACCTGCTGGTCGACGCCAGCGGCACCGCCGCCCAGCTGCAGAAGGCCTTCGGCACCGAGCTGTCGACCTGGAAGGACGCCGCCTCGGGCCGCTCCTTCTACGCCAACGACAGCGCGCCGACGCTGCCGTCCTCCCTCGCCTCCCTGGTCAGCGACGTGGCGGGCCTCAACAACCGCGTGCAGCTGCACCACCAGGCGACCCCGCACACCGTCTCCCCGCACGACGGCCCCGGCGGCGGCTACACCCCGGCCCAGCTCAAGGGCGGCTACAACGTCTCCAGCACGTACACCGGCAGCGGCCAGAAGATCGCGCTGCTGGAGTTCGACGGCTTCCAGCAGTCCAACATCACCAAGTACGACACCAACTACAGCCTGGGTTCGCCCACCCCGACCGTGTCCAAGGTGGACGGCGGCTCCGGCTCGCTCGGCGACGGCCAGGTCGAGGTCGAGCTGGACATCGAGGTCCTGCACGCGATCGCCCCGAAGGCGAACGTGACCGTGTTCGAGGGCCCCAACTCCGACGCCGGCGAGGTCGACACCTACCAGGCCATCGTCGACAGCGGCATCCCCACCACCTCGATCAGCTGGGGCGCCGCCGAGAGCGCCCGCACCACCGCCAACATCAACGCGGTGGACGCCGTCTTCAAGGCGGGCGCCGCCGAGGGCCTCGGCTTCTACGCGGCCTCCGGTGACGACGGCTCCGACGACGCGGGCGACGGCACCACCGCCGTCGACTACCCGGCCAGCGACCCGTACGTCACGGGCGTCGGCGGCACCAAGCTGACCGTCACCTCCGCCAACGCCTTCAGCAAGGAGGTGGCCTGGTCGGGCGGCGGTGGCGGCAAGTCCTCCGTCTTCAAGATCCCGAGCTGGCAGACGGCCGTCCAGAAGAGCGCGGGCGGCGGCTACCGGCAGGTCCCGGACGTCTCGGCGCACGCCAACCCCAGCCCCGGCGTCTCCATCTACTCGCAGGGTTCCTGGTCCTCGGTCGGCGGCACCAGCGCGGCGGCCCCCGAGTGGGCGGCGTTCGCGGCCCTCTACAACCAGCGGGCCGCGGCGGCCGGCAAGGCCAACCTCGGCTTCGCCAACCCCGCGCTCTACTCGGCGAGCGGCACCGGCTTCCACGACATCACCAGCGGCAGCAACGGCGCCTACTCGGCGGCCTCCGGCTGGGACTTCACCACCGGCTGGGGTTCGTACAACGCCTCGACCCTGGCCACGAAGCTCCTCGGCTGACCCCACCTCCCGCACCGCCGGACGCGTCCGGCCCGGCCCCGGCCCCGAGTCCTGCCTTCGGACCCGGGGCCGGGCCTTTCGGGTGCCGGGCCTTCCGGGTCTGCTGGGCCTCTCGACCCCGTGGGGCCTCTCGACACCGCCCCGGGCCTCTCGACCCCGTGGTTCGGCGGCGGGTCGTCACCTGACGTCGACGAAGTCGCCCGCGACGGTGGCCGGGCCGGTGGTGGCGGTGCCGGTGAAGAGGAAGCGGAAGTAGCCGTCCGCCTTCGCCTTGGTGGTGGTCCTCAGCGTGCCGCCGCTGCCGCTGGTGACGTTCTTCAGGGTGGTGTACGCGGAGCTGCCCTTCTTGCGGAACTGCAGCCGTACCGACTGCCCCTGGTAGCCGGTGTAGCCGCCGCTCTCCCAGTCGGCGCGGGTGAGCCTGCCGGTGACCGTGACGGTCCTGCCCTTCTTCACCGGCTCGGGCGAGGCGTTGACCGTCACCTTGGCCGACCGCTGGAACCGGGCCGTGCCGGCGACGTCGGTCTCCGTCCAGTCGTCGCCGGTGTCCTGCGCCGCGGCGAGCACCTTCCAGGTGCCGGCGAGGCCGTTGTGGCCGAAGTCCCGTGCGGCGTCGACGCCGAAGCTCACTTTGCAGGTGACGGCGGTGCGGTCGGCGGAGGCCGCGGTGCACGCACCCGCCGGCGGGTACTGCGGCAGGATGCCGTCGGCGTCGTCGGTGTTCGGACCGTGCCACAGGTAGGCCCAGGACGCGGCGACGCCGTCCGGGTCCTCGGCCGTCCAGCTGATCGTCACGGTCTTTCTGGTGGTCAGGCCGAGTACGACGTCCTTGCCGCCGTTGACGACGACGTCCGAGAACGTGGTGCCGCCGGACGCGGCCCGGTCCGCAGCCCGGGCGGATGCCGGAACCACCGACGCGGAAGAGCAGGCGGCAAGAGACAACAGGACGACGACCGCACGCATGCGCATGGATTTCCTCCCTCGGGATCGGCGACCTCACCGGCTCAGCACGGCGGGGCCTGACGACGGGTCATGCCGACTAGACACGTGAGGGCCGGTCCCGGTTGCCCCCCTTTCTCCGGTCCGGCCGCGGCGGACCGCGGTGTCCGCCCCGGGAGCCCCGTCCGAGCCGCCGTGTCCCACGTGCATCCCAGCGGTGATCCGTCCCCGCAGATCACAGGCGTGCGACTGTCCCGGCGTCCCGGCCGGGGAGAAGCCGATCCGCTTCGGGACGAGCCCTGCCAGCCTGATCCGTGCCGGGACCTCCCGGCTACCAACCTGAGGGGGAACACCAGATGGGACAGAGGACGCTTCTGCGGGGTCTGACCCTCGCCGTGGCAGCGGTCCTGCCTCTGTACGGGCCGACGGCGGTACAGGCGGTACAGGCGGCGCAGTCCGCCGCGGCCGCCGCGGTCGCGGTCTGCGGGCATACGAGCGCACAACCCACGCTGCAGCGGGGATCGACGGGGGACCCGGCGGTCGAGGCGCAGTGCGAGCTCAATCTGGCGACGAAGCCGAGCCGGTACACACCGATCGCGGCGGACGGCTCGTTCGGGCCGGCGACGGAGACGCGGGTCAAGGAGTTCCAGCGGTGCGCCGGGCTGGACGCGGACGGAGTGCTCGGCCCGCAGACCTGGGCGGCGCTGAACACCTGGGCCGCCCAGCCGCACACCTGCGCGACCCAGGGCACGTCGAGCACGGCGCAGACGGCCGTGTGCGGCCACACCGACACGCGGCCGACCCTGCAGAAGGGCGCGAAGGGCACCGAGGTCGAGGAGGTGCAGTGCCGGCTGAACCTGGCCATGGAGCCCTTCCACTACCCGCCGCTGACGATCGACGGCGACTTCGGGGGCGGCACCGAGGGCCGGGTCATCGAGTTCCAGCACTGCGCCAACCTCGGTGCGGACGGCGTCGTGGGCCCCAACACCTGGGCGAAGCTGGTGGACTGGGCCGGCCGCAACACGTACTGCACGCCGCCGCGCCCCGCCGGCTACCCGATCGACGGACTGGACACCGCCAAGTACCAGCACCCCGGCGGCGCGCCGATCGACTGGAAGGCCGTACGGGCCTCGGGTGTCGAGTTCGCGACGGTCAAGGCCACCCGGGGCCTGAACGTCACCGACGAATACCTCGCCACCGACCTGCCGGCGGCCAGGGCGGCGGGACTGGCCGTCGCGCCCTACCACTTCTACACGGGCACCGCGGCCGACACCGGAGCCGCACAGGCCGACCGGTTCATCGCCGCCGTGCGGGCCACCGGCTACACCGGGCAGCGGGCGGGCGACCTGCCGCCGGTGTTCGACCTGGAGCGCATGGACGACGGCACCGGACGCTGCCCCACCTACGGCACGGTGGCCGACGCCAAGGCCTGGCTCGACAAGGTGGAGGCTGCCTTCGGCCGCACCCCGATCATCTACACGCAGAAGTCCTTCCTGGACGACTGCCTGGGTTCGACCACCGCCTTCGCCCGGTATCCGCTGCAACTCGCGGACTACCGGCAGTCGATCACCCAGCCGCCGGTGCCGAACGGCTCGACGACCTGGGCGATGTGGCAGTACACCGACGCCGCGCTGTTCCCGGGCATCAAGGCACCGGCGACCGCGGACGTGTTCAACGGCACCCAGGCCGACCTCGACCGGCTGGCCAACCGCTGATCCCGGCCGTACCGCCGTACCAAGGAGGACCCCCATGACCACCCGGTTCGCTCGCGCGTCCCTCGTCGCGCTGCTCGTCACCCTGGGCCTCACCGCTCCCGCACCCGCAGCCTCGGCCGCCGCCACCGCCACCGCCACCGCCACGAGCTGCTACGGCGGGGCCGTCACCGTGCGCTACGGGGACGTGCTCGACTTCGGCCCCTACTGGACCACCAGCCGCTGCATCGACATCAACATGCGGGTCACCGGCGGAACCGCGGACTACGTGAACGCCTGCGTGAAGTTCGCGAAGACCGGCGTCTGCAACCGCTGGACCAAGGTCGGCCGCAGCTGGACGACCATCGCCACCGACGTCCTGGACGGCACCAAGTTCACGGTGCCCAACGGCGTGCCCCTGGAGGGCGACGACGCCGTCATGCAGATCGCCTTCTGAGCCCCTCTCCCCTCCCCCTCGCCTCTCTCCCCTCACACGGAACGGAGACCACCATGATCCGGAGCAGGATCCTGCCCGCGGCTCTGATCACCGCGGCCGCCCTGCTGGGAGTGGGCGTCGCGCCCGCCTCCGCACAGACCTCGGCCGCCGCCACCAGCTGCTACGGCGGCGCGAAGACCCTGACGTACCACTACCAGGCGGCCGTCAAGGAGTACGGCACCTACACCACGTCCTCGCGGTGCAACGACATCAACATGCGGCTCATCACGGACGCGCCGGGCGTGTACCTGGACGCCTGTGTGGTGTTCACCGACCACACCACCAAGTGCAACAACGGCGACGCTTACACCACCCACGGTACCGAGTGGGGGACCGTCGCCACGGACGTCCTGGACGGCACCCACTTCATCCTGCGCGTGCACGCCTACGACATCGACGCACAGAACGTGACCTTCCAGATCGCCTACTGACCTCTTCTTCCCGAAAGGACGACCATGACTTCCTCCTTCCGTCCCATCGACCGCCGCACCATGCTGCGCGGCACGCTGGCCGCCGGCGCAGGCGTCGCCTTCGGCCAGCTGCTGTTCTCGGGCGTCGCGCAGGCCTACTCGTGGTCGCGCACCCTGACCCAGGGCGCGACGGGTGCCGACGTGACCGAACTGCAGATCCGGATCGCGGGCTGGGCGGCGGACAGCGCCAGCCAGAGCCGGGTCGGCATAGACGGGGACTTCGGCCCCGGTACGGCGGCCGCCGTACGCCGGTTCCAGGCGGCGTACGGTCTCAGCGTCGATGCCGAGGTCGGTCCCAACACCCAGGCGAAGCTCAACTCGCTGGAGCAGTCGGACGGTTCCACGCTCCACTTCAACTTCAGCGAGTTCGTCAACCAGTCGGACGGCACCTTCAACGGCGGCAAGCTGAGCGCGTCGCAGGTGAAGGAGAACGTCCGCCGCTGCATGTACAAGCTGGAGGCGCTGCGCAAGAAGCTGGGCGACAAGCCGATCACGGTCAACTCCGGCTTCCGCAGCATCGCGCACAACGCCGAGATCGGCGGGGCCAGCGACAGCATGCACCTGTACGGCACGGCCGCCGACCTCGACGTGCCCGGCGTGGCCACCAAGACCGTCTACCAGAAGGCGGAGACCTGCGGGTTCTCCGGCCTGGAGACGTACACCGTCGACCACCAGCACGTCGACAGCAGGGCCGACCTCGGCCGCGCCTGGTGGTGGGAGAACGGCACGGTCTGACGCCGCTCTCGGGGGAGCGGAGCTCCGGGTACCGCCGCTTCGGTACCCGGAGCTCCGGGCTTCAGCGCCTCAGCGCTTGCTCTTCGGCTTGCTCTTCGGCGTGTTGTTCGGCGTGCTCTTCAGTGCCGCCTCGCAGGAGGGCCAGTCGTGGAAGTCGTGCCGGACGCTCCACAGACGGTGGGCCGCCCTGATGTTCCAGTCCGGGTCGAACGCCCGCAGCGGGGTGCCTTGGAGGTCCTGCAGGCGGGCGTCGGAGATCTGGAACACGCCCCAGTTGCGGCTGCCGTTGGTGTTGGGCAGTACGTACAGCGGGTCGAGGAACGACGCGCAGCGGGCCACGGCGACGGCGGTGCCGGGATCCTCGACGAACACCTCGCGGATCCGCTTCGCCACCTTCGCCGGCGGCCAGGTCGTCATGCTCACCTTCTGCCCGTAGAGCGCCTCCTTGGTGGCGTCGTCGACCACGTTGGTGGCCGGCAGGCCCGCCAGCACCTGGAACGCGGTCAGCCTGCGCAGGGTCTCCGGCCCGAAGTCCCCGTCGACGGCCAGCGTGCCCTTCGCCCGCGTCAACAGGGTCTGGACCTCGCGTACGCACTCGTCGTGCTGTCCCATGCTCACCGACTTGCACGCGGGTGAGTACAGCAGCTCGCCGCCGGTCGCCGGCGCGTCACCGGCGGAGCTTCCGACGGGCAGCCACACGAAGCCGGCCACCAGCACCACCGCGACCACGGCGGCCAGGATCGCGGAACGCGAGGAAAGCCTCTCGGGCAACCGGGACCGCCGCGGCTTGGTGGTCTCCTCGGGGATGATCTCCGACGGGGTGACATCACCGGGTGCGGGGCTCGTCAGCACGGGCACGGCAGGCTCAGCCACCTCCGCCTCAGCCTGCGGTTCCGGTTCCGGGTTCTCCTTGGCGGTCGTGGCCGGTACGTCCCGGTCGGTGTCCGCCAGCGCCCACAGCCGGTGCAGTTCGCGGAGCTCCTCCGCACTGGCGCCGCACACCTTGGCAAAGGCGTGCACGACCCGGTAGTCCGTCGGAACGCTGAGGCCGGAGCAGTACCGATGCAGGCTGGAACCACTGACGCCCGCCTCCTTGCCGAGGCGGTCGTAACCCCGGCCGCTGCGGTCCTTCAGCATCCGCAGGTGGGCGGCGAACTTGTCGGTCTGCGGAGAGGCAACCACACGTCCCCCCTTGCTCAAGCCTCTACTGACGGGTAGAAGCTACACCGCAGGAATGGAGCGCGTACGTTCTTTCGATATCGCCATACGACCGCCAACGACCCTTCTTGCGACCGTATTTGATGGCGCGTCAATAAGTGGACGCTTCATGCCGGAGAAAGTGCCGGAACTGACGATCAGCTCGTTTTGTGCCATCGCCACCCCTACTGGCCCTACCGACTCCGGCCTAGGGCACGAGGACGATCTTGCCGTGGGTGTGGCGGCGTTCGAGCTCGGTGTAGGCGTCGCGGACCAGCGCCAGCGGGTAGACGTTCGCGATCGGCACCTCGAGGTGTCCGTCGGCGATCAGGCCGGCAAGCTCGGCGAGCACCTTGGCGCCCGGCCCGGCCGCGCTCCCCCCGTCGGTCTTCACCCCGTGCTTCCTGGCGGCCTCGAAGTCGGCGATGGTGTCGATCCGTTCGGCCGGGACGCCCAGGTCGAGGGCCAGCTCGACGTATCCGGTGCCGTGGGTGTCGATGAAGGCGTCCACGCCGCCGGGCGCGGCGGCCCTGATCCGGTCCGCGACGCCGTCACCGTACGCGACCGGAGTCACGCCGTGGCTCTTCAGCCATTCGTGGTTGCTCTCGCTCGCCAGGCCGATGACCGTGGCTCCGGTACGGCACGCGAGCTGGACGGCGAGCGAGCCGACCCCTCCGGCCGCCCCGGAGACGACCACGGTCTCGCCCTCCTCGGGGTGGACGGCGTGTACGGCCCCCCACGCGGTTGCGCCGGCGACGTACAGGCTGCCGGCCACCTCCCAGGAGACCTTCTCCGGCTTACGCGTGAGGTCACCGGCCTCGACCAGGACCAGCTCGGCCTGGGAGGCCCGTTTGTGCGTGAATCCGATCACCTGCTCGCCGGGCGAGAATTCGGCGACCCCGGCGCCGACCTCCTCGACGACCCCGGCGAGGTCGCTGCCCTGCCCGGACGGGAACGTCGACGGGAACAGGTCCGCCACCGCCCCCGTGCGGATGGCCGCCTCACTGGGGTTGATGCCGGCCGCCTTCACGCGTACGAGGACCTGCCCGCCCCCGGGTACCGGGCGTTCCACCTCGTCGACCCGCAACACGTCGATCCCGCCGAACTCGTCGTACCTGACCGCCTTTGACATGCTCTCTCTCCTTCGCGACTCGTCGGGGTCCTGGCCCCGGTGAACGGGCTGAGCTGGGGCGCGGGCTACGCCCGTCGGAGTTCGAGCACAGGAATGGTGCGCACTCCAGCGGTTTTGTCCGCGTATTCGGCGAATCCCGGGCAGCGCCGAGCCTGCTCGGCGTAGATGCGGTCGCGTTCGGTGCCGGACAGTTCACGGACGGTCACCGGATATGTCTCGGTTCCGCGTTCGACGTCGCCGACACCGGCGGCCGCCAGGTTGCGATGCCAGTCCGGGTTGGTGGGCGCTCCGCCCTTGGTCGCGAAGACGTAGATGATGTCCGGCTCGGTGTCGTGCGGGAGGTACATCATCGGGGTGACGTACTCCCGCCCGCTCTTGCGGCCTCGGTGATGCACCAGGACCAACGGAGCACCCTCGAAGACCCCGCCGACCCTGCCGTCGTTCGCTCGGAACTCCGCGACGGTCTTCGCGTTCCAGTCGAGCGCCTCGGTCATGTCGGACTCCTGTCTGGGAGGTGGGCTGGTGCGAGCATCAGGGCTGGTGCGAGCATCGCCACCAGGCAGGTGAGGCAACATCACCGGATCAAGGTGATTCGCAGCCGGATCAAGGCGCCCTCCCCGCGCCGGCGGGCGGAGCGAGCGCCGTCCAGCAGGGCTAGGGCCGGTGGCGAGCGGCCAGCAGCCGCAGCTCCCGGGCGCGCCGCACGGCCGAGGACCGGTCACGAACCTGGAGCTTCGTGTAAATGCTGCGCAGGTGCGTGCTGACGGTGTTCAGCGAGACGGACAGTTCGCCGGCGATCTCGGGCCGGGACAGGTTCGTCGGGAGATACCGGAGCACCCTGAGCTCGCCCGGGCTGAGCTTCGTCGTCGGCGGTGGTGACGGCTGCTCTTCGGCCGCCGGAGATGAGTCGTACAGGACATCCAGGATGTCGGCGAGCAGCGCGCCGTGTGCCGTCCGGTGCCGGGGTAGTGCCTCCAGCAACTCCTGGGAGCCCGTCATCGCGAACGGAAGGACCAGCCGGTCGGGCTCCGCCAGGGCCAGCGCCTGTTCCGCCGCCTGGTTCGCCGCGCCCTGGTCACCGAGTTCACCATGGGCGAGCCCGGCGAGCAGGTGCGCCTCGATGACCGTGACGTAGCCGAGAACCGGTGCCGTGCCACCGAGAACCTCGTGCAACGCATCCAGGGCTCCGGCCGGATCGCCCTCCGCCAGGCAGATCGCCGCGCGGGCGTTGCGGATCTCACCGGAGCCGGCCCGCTCGTCATCCAGCGCCGCGAGGGCGGCGCGGGCTTCGCCGGGGAGCCCGAGGCGGGCTTGCGTGGCGAGCAGCCAGCCGGTCATCTGGCTCGCCAGCGCCTGCGATCCCTCCAGCCGTGATGCCAGGTGTTCGGCCGCGCCGAACTCCTCGAGCGCCTCGCGGCGGCGGCCGCGACCGGCGTGCAGCATCGCGGCCGTCTGGTGCAGCAGCAGCCTGATGTCCGGCCCGGTGTCCGTTCGCAGGGCCCGTTCGGCGCGTCGCAACCACCGCTCGCCCTCGTCGAACTCGCCCAGCCACGCCATCGTGCCGACGAGCGTCACCAGCGCGGGTGCGATCACCGGTTCCGTGCCCCAGCCATGGCGTTCGGCGAGCTCTATCGCCTCGCGGCACTGGCGCTGGGTCGTGGTGAACGCACCGGTCTTCGGCATGTCGGCGCCATGGAAGATATGCGCGAAACCGAGCTGCGCGAGGCAGCCGACCTCCAGGTACGGGCGGCCGGTCTCCCGGGCCAGCACAGCGCCCTCCCGGAGGTGGTGTACGGCGTCCGGCAGCCCCAGCGACCACGCCTCGGCCGTCCCCAGATTCATCAGCGCCATCGCGCGCAGATCGCTGTCCAGGGCGATGTCCTCGTCGGACCGCCCGGACACCGGGGAGCCGAGGAACCTGACCTGCTCGACGACGCCGGCCAGGTGACCTCGCCGTCTGGCCAGTGACAGCCGCAGCGACGCGACCGCCGTCCCCAGCCGGCGCCGGCGCTCCGGCGTCGTCGTGGCGGCGTACGTCTCGGCGACCGCCAGGTGCGCGGCCGCCTGGTCCAGGCGGCCCTCGCCCAGGTCACCCATTGCGCGCACAAGGGCCAGCTCGGGGCGGTCCTCGCCCGGCGGGAAGGCCCGCACCAGCGCCTGCATGGTCTGCGCCTGACCGTCGAGCGCCAGGCTGAAGGCATGGTCGGCCAGCAGCCGGGCCGCGTCAGCCCAGTCGCCGGCCGCCTGGGTGTGCCGGACGGCCTCGGCCACCTGGCCCCGCGAGGTGAACCATCCGGCGGCGCGCCGGTGCAGCGCGGGTACCTCCTCGGGCAGCGTCCGGCGCAACTCCAGTCGCAGGAGATCCGCGAACAGGTGGTGGTAACGGAACCAGGTGCGCTCAGGGTCGAGCGATTCGACGAACGCGTTCGCGTCCTCGAGACCCAGCAGGATCTGTTCCGAGCTCGGGCGGCCGGTCAGCAGGTCGGCCAGCTCGCCGTTGACCCGGTCCAGCAGGGAGGTGCGCAGCAGCAGATCCTGGACGTCGGGCGGCCGGCGTTCGAGCATCTCGGCGATCAGGTACTCGGCGACCGTGCGGTCGCTGCCGGAGAACTCCGCGACGAACCGCTCGGGGTCAGGATGGCCGACCAGGGAGAGCATCGCCAGCCGCAGGCCCGCGGCCCACCCTTCGGTCCGCCGGTGCAGCAGCGCCGCTCCGGAGTCGGAGAGCGCGATGCCCGAGGCGTCGAGCAGTTCGCGGGTCTCGCGCTCGGAGAAACGCAGGTCCGCCGCGCGGATCTCGTCGAGCTCGCCCGTCAGGCGCAGCCGGTGCAGCCGCAACCGGACGTCGTGGCGCATTGTCAGTATCGCGTGCGCCTGCGGGGGAAGGCTGGTCAGCAGCCGGGTGAGCTGAGCGGGGGCCTCCGGCGAGAGCAGCTCGTGGAGATCATCGATGACCAGTGTGACGCCGCCGTGGGCGTCGGCCATCTCCGACAACACCCGGTCGACCATCGCCGACGCGTTGAAGTCGGGTGTCGCTGCCGGCAGTGCCGCACCGCCGTCCGCGTCGGTGGCGTGGCGAACCGCACCGAGCAGAGCCAGCCAGAACTGCTGGGCGTCCTGCTGACCGCGCGGCACCTGCACGAAGGCGAGCCGACGTGACCGGCCGGGCCGGTCGGCCCAGGCGCGCAGCAATGTCGTCTTCCCGCTGCCGGCCGGAGCCGAGATCACCGTCACCTTGCCCGCCGCCGCGCGATCCAGGGCAGCGACGAGATCGTCCCGGTCGATCAGCCGGGGAGCTGCTGGAGGCACCGTCCAAGGACCGCCTTGCTATCCGCGCCCGACACCCTGGCACCGGTCGCCCAGCCCCGGCGCCTTCCCGTCGTAAACAGGCTAGCGCGCCTGCTGACAACCGCGCGTGGACCCTGGATCGACCGGCGTCACGCTGACGCGGCCTCGCCCTCACCGGGATCCGGCGCCGGCATCTCGACCGACCGGCGGTCGGGCTGGGCCGATGCCTGCGGGCCGGGGCCGAGGATCTCGGAAGGGAGATCCTCGGCCCCGGCCCGGTCACTGCGGCGCTGGTTCCGGCCGGCTGCCGCCGAAGGCGCTGCTCAGCCCGCCTGCCCCTGCTCCGTTCCGGTCGTCGGCGGGACCACTCGGAGGTTCGCATCGGGCTGTACCCAGGACAGGTCCATGCCCTCGAGTTCGACGACGGCGCTCCAACCGGGGGTCAGTTCGGTGAACTCACCGTACGGCTGCCGGTGTATCCGGAGCACCCGGGCCGGGGGAGCCCCGGCATCCGGTGGGCTGTCCACGGGGAGCACCGCATCGCCGGGGAAGATGCTCCGCCCCGCACTGACGCAGCGGGCGTGGCAGCTCACCCTGTTCGCCGAGGGCCGCTCGTACACGATCGCCACCTGTAGTAGTCCCACCGCCTCGGTGCTGCTCATGCTGCGGATGCCTCCATCCGTGGTCAGAACCAATTCATCACCTTGTCGGCCACGTCGGACGCCACACCGCTGCCGATGATGCCTCCGACGACACCCCCGACGACACCGCCGACGACGGTACCCGCTCCGGGTATGGCCGAGCCGATCGAGGCGCCCACCTCCGCGCCGTAGGCGGCGCCCGCGAGGCCGCCCGCGAGGCCCGCGGCGTCCCGCGTGGCGGTGTGGAGCCGCTGGGCCGGCGGTGCCTTGGCGACGTCGTAGGCGGAGAGCGCCACCGCGCCGACGAAGAGGCTGCCCTTGAGCGCGCCGCCGACCGTGATGAAGCCCGCGTCGCCGCCCGCCGAGTCCGCCAGCTTGCTCGCGGTCGAGGCGGCACTGCTGCCCGAACCGCCGGTGGCCCCTGCGGTCTCGGCGAACTCCTCGATCTGAGCGGGGGTCAGCTTGGGGGTCGACTTGAGGTTGCTGTTCAGGTCGTCGAGCCGGGTGGACGGATCGACGTCGATCCCCATCTTGGAGAGGATGCTCCGCGCCTGCTCGACCGGGATCGTCACCCGGGCCCGGCTGGCGAGCGTGCTGGCGGACGCCCTGACCGGCACCTCGCTCTCGTGCGGGAGCGAGAGGTAGTAGTCGTCCATCATCTCCAGGTCGGTGAGGTCCTGCCGGTTCAGGATGTGCACTACGCCCTGCGCATGCCAGTCGTTCGCGGCCTGGGTGGCGAAGTGGGTGGAGACACCCGGGTCCGACGAGGTCGGCGTCCACCCGCTGGACTGGATGTTCTCCGAACCGCCGAAGTCCACGGTGGAGCCGCGGAAGAGCCAGTCCGTCGCGTCCGTCGGCGGGCGGTAGCCCGGCCCGGGGCCCATGTCCGCCGGGTACATCTGGCCGCTCGGGTCGGCGTTGGTGACGGGGTTGTCACCGGCGTAGGCGTAGCCGCCGAGCTCCTGCGGGTCGGTGGCCTCGAACTTGGGGTCGACGCTGATGAAGCGTCCCAGTGCAGGGTCGTACTTGCGGACACCGACGTCGGTGTAACCGGTGGCGGTGTCCTGGGACTTGCCGAGGAACGAGTGGGTGGGGTCGGGCCACGCGGTGTCGTTGGCGTTGGACCGCTGCTGCCCGTACGGCGTGTACTGCTGACGGGACACCTTCTGCGTGGTGGTGTCCATGGCCATGGTGCCGGTGCCGTGCGGGTCGTCGAAGAGGTAGTCGGTGCCTCCGCCGGGCAGGCTGGAACGGACCGCCACCGCGCTGCCCGCACCGCCGTGCGAGTAGGTGCGCACGGCGCCGAGCAGGACGTTCGGGGTGACTCCGGTGTTGACGACGATCTCGGTGTCGCCCGCGAACAGCGTGGTCTTCCCGGGGTCGCGGCGGATCAGCTGGTTGCCGTCGGCGTCGTAGACGTATTTGGTGGTGGTGGGGCTGCTTCCGGTGGTGTCGACCTGGGCCAGATGGCCTTCGTCGTCCCAGGTCAGACTCTGGCCCACGCCGCTGCCGGTGGGGGTGCGAGTGAGCAGGTTGCCCGCCGCGTCGTAGACGAAGTCGGCCGGGTTGCTTCCGCCGGTGGTCTTGGTGAGGGTGTGCGGCTGGGCGCCGGTGGCATTGCAACCGGTGGCGCAGCCCTCGACGTAGCCGGTGGTGACGTCCGCCCCACCGGTGGTGGAGTGATCGACCACCTGGGTGCGGTCACCGATGGCGTTGTAGCTGTAGGACTGCCAGTACGACCCGGCGGTGCCGGCGACGGTCGCGGCGGTGGGGTCAGTACCCTGCGCCGGGCAGGCGGCCTTCGCGGTCCATGCCTCGGACAGCCGGGCCAGTGCGTCGTACTGGTAGCACTGGGTGTCCGTGACCGTGTTGCCGGTCTCGGACTGCTGGTCGGCGGTGGTCAGCGGGTTGCCGGCGGCGTCGTAGGAGTACGTGGTGTCGTCCACCTGCGGCCCGGGGGCCTGCGTGCGCGAGATGAGGCGCCCGGTGGGTTTGCGGGTCTGGTCGTCGTAGGAGTAGGTGATCCAGGCGGGGTTGCTGGACGCCCCCAGAGTGAGCTGCGAGGGCTGGCCGTAGTTGGTGTAGACGGTGCCGCCGACGTAGGTCTGGGCGCTGCTCGCGGTCGTGGTCGGGTTGCCGAGCACGTCGTGCCCGTAGGTGATGGTCTCGCCGATCAGGCCCTGGGTGCGCGGGTCGACCTGCGAGGCCAGCAGCTGCGCCTTGGGGGTGTAGGTGTAGGTGGTCTGGTAGCTGGTCGGCAGCGGTGCCTCGCTCGCGGGCAGCGTGATCTTCGTGCCGGTCGACTTGCCCAGTGTGGTGTAGCCGGTCGTCGCGACCGTGTATCCGCCCGTCACGCCCTGCACATAGCTGGTGGACGAGGTCAGCTGGCCGATCCGCGAGGTGTCGTACAGCCAGGAGGCGACCTTGAAGTTCTTCGCCTTGTCCGTCTCGGTCAGCTTGCGGCCGAGCAGGTCATAGGTGAAGTCCAGCTCGTTGCTGCGTGAGTCGGTGGTGGAGACGAGGTTCCCGGCGTCGTCGAAGCCGTAGTGGCTGGCGCCGGCGTCCGGGTCCGCCTGCGAGGTCTTGCGGCCCAGCAGGTCGTAGCCGAAGGCCCACACCGCGTTGTCGGGGCCGGTCACCTTGTTCTGCTGGCCGGCCGCGTTGTAGCCGTAACGAGTGGCGTGGGACGTCCCACCGGTGACGGTGAAGCCGTCGGTCGCGTTGCCGCTCACGGTCGGTGCCACGGTGAACTGGTCGAGCTCGGTGTTCTGACCGCGAGCGTCGGCCACCGTGGTGGTGGCGACCGCACCGGTGGGCGGGATGACGGTGGTCTTGTCACCCGTGTAGGCGGTGCGGGTGTTCCAGGTCTGGACCCCGTCGTGCTCTTCGGTGCTCCGGGTGGTACGTCCCATCGCGTCGTGGTCGGTGACGGTGGTGGCGGGGATGCTCACCTGGGAGACCGACACCAGACTGGAGCGCGGGTCGCCGTCGATCGCGTAGCTGTTGTCGGTGACCACGGTCCAGCCGTGCGAGTCGTACTGGGTGTCCGAGACCGTGGTGCTGCCGTTCTCCGCCGTCACCTGGGTCTGCAGGGTGCGCAGCATGGCGTCGTACAGCGTCTCGTTGACGCTGTAGCTGCCGTTGTCCAGCAGGGTGCCCGTGGACACCACCGAAGGAGCGGTGGCGGACAGCGCGTAGCTGTAGGTCATGCTGGCGGCGGCGCCGGCGCCCTTGTTCTCGTTGGGCAGCCAGACACCGGTCAGCCGGCCGAGCGCGTCGTAGGACAGCGACGTGACCAGACCGGCGACATCGGTCTTGGTGAGGGGCACGCCACGGGCGGCATCCAGCCCGGAGGACGCCACCTGGCAGTCCTTGGACGAGGTGGTGGCCGGTGTGCAGGCCGTGCCCGGGGTGATCTGCGTGGCGGTGGTGGTGCTGGTGGGCAGCGCGCCGCCGGCCGGCGTGTACGAGGTCGCCACGGTCTGGGCCAGGCTGCTGCCGTCCGGGGCGGTGGAATGCGGCGTCCGGGTGGCCAGTACCACTCGGCCGTAGGAGTCGTACGTGCTCTGGGTCTGGTCGACGAACTTGGTGGCGGTCGCCCCGCTGGACGCCGACGCCTTCTGGACGAGAGTGGCGTCGCCCGTGCTCGGCTGGTCCGGGTCGGACTGACCGTCGCCGTTGTAGGCGAAGGCGTGCCCGTCGAACGACGTGCGGGTGTCGGAGACCAGGTTTCCGGAGGGGGTGGCCCCGGAGCTGTTGCAGTCCTGGTCGGTGACGATGCTCTCGGCGGTGACCACCACGGTCGCGCGGGTGCCGTCGAGGTAGCGGGTGAAGGTGCACTTGGCGGTGTTGCCGGTGGCACCCGCCTCACCGCGGTCGTCGCTCTGGACGGCCATGCCAGTGGTGGTCTGGCCCAGGGTCGTGTTGTAGAAGGTGTCGGTCTCGGTCTTTCGCCAACCGTAGGAGACGGCCTGACGGGTCAGCTTCTTGGCGGGCCTGACCATGTTCGCCGTCAGGTCCGCGAGTCCGGTCCGGGACCGCGTGGCGGTCGGGCCGATGATTTTGGGAACGTTGACGACGGCCTTGTCGATGCCGCCGTTGACACCGGTGTAGGTGTCGGTCTCGAAGACCTGCCCGGCCAGCGCGTTGTCGTCGGCGACGCTGACACTGCCGTCCTGGCTGGTGAGCGCGGGCACGCTGCGTGTCCCCGACGGCATGGTGTCGCCGTCCATGCCCAGGAAGTAGTAGGTCTTGGTGAGGGTCTTCTGGTCGTAGACCTTGGTCCCGTCGGTGTAGTGGAAGACGTTCGGGTCACCGGTGGTGACGTCCACTTCCGGGAATCCGCGGAACTGGCCCCAGGTGCGGTTCTTGCTCTTGACCGTCTCGTTGTCGTCGTAGTGCCAGCCCGGGTTCCCCTTGTAGGAGTACTCCGTCAGCAACTCCGGCTCGGTGCCGTCCTGGTAGCTGTTGTGCGGGTCGATCGTGGACACCGATCTGACCGGGTGCAGAGAGAACCAGTCCAGCATCGGCGCGGGCTGTCCCTCCGGCGTCCAGTACACCGGGAAGCACCGCAGTTTGTTCGTCGAGGCGAACCCCTTCGCCGCCGCGTCCGTCGGGTCGGACGGGTCACTTGCCGGGGCGCTGGAGCAGTCCGGGGTGTCGTAGACCACCGTGGTCTGCGCACCGGTCTCCGTGGTGACCGTCTGGATCCGGTCGTGGTACATCAACGGCATCTGCGGGATCGTCCCGACCCGGTTCGCCAGCTGCAGCGGCGGATCGAAGCTCACCGACGGGGTGGAGGTGCTCGCGGAGGCCCCGCCGAGCAGGTCCAGGCCGGTGTGCTTGATGCTGTCCAGCCACAGGGTCGGGGCGTGGTCCCCGCCGTCGGGGAAGGACTGGGTGAAGTCGTAGCGGTCCACCTGCTTGGTCGCCCCGCCGACCTGCACCTGCGTGGTGATCGAGGTCAGACGCTTGCGCGACCAGAAACTGGGACCGTGGTTGGTGCAGTCCGTCGCGTCCTTGGCGCAGTTCAGGTCGATCGGCACATCCGGCCAGTACTCCGGGTTGGACTTGGTGAACTGGGAGTCCGAGCACGTGTTGCCCGCGGGCGTGCCCGAGATGCAACGCTCCGCCGTCGCGTCGAACAGGATCTGCTCCGGCGCGGTACCCGAGTAGACCGTGGACGAGGTCATGCCGTAGTCGATGCGCTTCAGCGTCCCGCCGCGGGTGTAGGCCACCGCGGTGTTCTTCATGTCCGGGCCGTAGTAACCCGTCTCCGGCGCGTAGTAGTACGCCATCGCGTTGCTGTGGCGGTCCACGACGTAGTCCAGGTTGAACCGGTAGCCCAGGGTGCAGGAGCTGGACGCGAAGTCAGTGCCCGCAGGGCAGTCCGAGACCCCGCTGTGCGCCTTGTAGACCGGCATCGTCCAGGCCGACTTGGTCTCCTCCTTGCCCGAACTCCAGCCCGGCAGGCGGTTCCAGCCGAAGTAGTACTGGATGCCGTTCTCGGTGACCTTGAAGTACTCGCCGTTGTCGGTGCCGTTGGTCGCGCCGGTCAGGTCCTCGATCTTCGTGGTCGAGTCGTCCTGCGCGGCGTGGAACGTCTTGGTGCTCTCGTCGTAGACGATCGCCGTGGACTTCCCGTCCAGCGACAGGGTCAGGACCTGGCCCGCCCAGCATTCGTCGCCGTCGTTCTTGGGCGCATCCGACGACGAGTCGTCCTTGCAGGACTTGTAGGTCCGCTCGATGTAGTTGTCCGAGGTCGACCAGCCGTCGCCCAGCCACGAGGACTGGTTGTTGGTCCCCTCGGTACGCGAGTCCTGGGTCGCCGAGTTGTAGTTCAGGGTCAGCGTGGGTGCCGAACCGCCGATGGCTCCGGGCACGGAGATGGGGTAGTTGTAGGTGAAGGCCCCGGAGTTGCCCGAGGTGGACCACGTGCCACCGGACGACAGCGTGGTCGCCGTGTAGTCGCCGGACGAGCCGCTGGTGCCCGAGGTCGCGGCCAGCGCGACCATGCCGGCGGAGGCCTCGGCGGTGTGTGCGGACAGGGTCTTGGACGTCGTCGCCGGCAGCGAGACCTGGGCCGACAACGGCGCGCCGGCCCTGGTGCGCAGCGGCGTCTGCGACTGACACCGTGGCAGTCGAGGGGTCGTCAGTACGCAGGCCGGCAGCCGCACCAGGTGCAACCGTGCGGCGTAGTCGCCGCCGAAGGCGTTGCGGAAGGCCGAGTCGTCCACGTCGACCCCGACGCTGCCGGAGCCACCCGCGCTCCGCAGGGTGAACAGCACGCCGTGTACACCGGCGGCCCGTGCGGTCTTCTGGTCGACCGTTTTCACCTGGACCCGGCGCGCGGTGGTACCCGAACGCACCGCCGACAGCAGCACCGGTGACGATCCCGCCCGCACTCGCGACACCGCCCGCCGGGAGGATGCCGAGCCCGCCGACGCGTGCGCGGGACGCCCACCGGTGGGCGGAACGGTCAGCGACACCGTCGAGCTACCGCCACCCGGCAGCGACGCGTGTCCCGCGGGATCGAACCGTGTGAATCTCTTCGACGCCGCAGCCGCCTTCGGCTTCGCGTGGGTGAAGGGGATCCGCTTGTCCTTGGCCACCGCGGGGGTGGGGACGTGCCGGTGCGAATCCGGCGACGCCATCGCGTCCGCGGCGGGGATGAGCATGCTCACCAGGAGGACACCTGTGGTCGGGAGGCTGAGGCCACGGAGCCATCTGGCGCCCCGTCGTATCCGTCTCCTCAACCCGGCTGTTCGCGTCATCGTGAGCCTTCCCCCGTTCCCGGCCCAGGGCACACGGAAGCCGCCCCCGGGTGTTGCTGTGGGCACCCAAGCGGCCTTCGTTACCGGCCGGTTGAGCGCACGCCAAAGGAGAGGCAAGTTGATCAAGCCCCTCACGAAAGCTTCACGCTAGGGCCTGAGATCAACACGGCTTGCAAAGCGCATGCACACGGGATGCAAAGGAATCCCCTAGCCTTGAACTCAATTTGACTGTCATACGTCAAAAACGGACCCCGTTCGGTCACCAAGTGATCAATCAACGATGGACCCGCCTCACATCGGCCCCACAGAATGCACTCCGGCGCGGGGCCCGCGGGGGGAACCGCCTGAAAAGCGGAGGACCCCAACCTTCATGTCCGTCCATAGCAGTCCCTTGCGCAAGTCCAGACGCCGGCTGTCGAGACCGATCGCCACCGCCGTCGTCACGGCCCTGACGGCGGCTTCGCTGGCCGCAGCGGCACCCGCGCACGCCGCGCCCGACGCCTCCCACCCGGCCAAGCCGAAGAGCGGCGGCTCCTCGTCCGCCTCCCGGCGTCTCAACCCCACGGAGGCGGCGTCCGCACGGGCGAAGGCCACCGGGAAGCCGGTGACGATCGACCAACTCACCGACACCGGAACGCTGGTGGTGGCCAACCCGAACGGCACCTTCACCCGCACCGACTCCTCGATGCCGCAGCGCACACTGCGGCACGGGAAGTGGGTGCCGATCGACACGAAGCTGGTGCGGCAGGCGAACGGAACCTGGGCGCCCAGGGCCGCGGTCACCGACGTGGCGTTCTCCGACGGCGGTTCGGGTGCGCTGGTCACGATGCGCAGCGGCAGTGCCAGGCTGGGCTTCTCCTGGCCGGGCAAGCTGCCCGAGCCGGTGATCTCCGGGAACACCGCCACCTACCCCGACGTACTGCCGCAGGTGGACCTGCAGCTGACCGCGGACGCCTCCGGCTACTCATCGATCCTCGTGGTCAAGTCCCGTAAGGCGGCGGCCGATCCGCGCCTGCGCAACCTCGCGCTGAACACCACCTCGTCCCATGTCGAGGTGACTCCCACGCGCGACGGCGGGGCCCGGGCCACCGACAAGCGCACCGGCGAGACGGTGTTCCACAGTGACACCGCACTGATGTGGGACAGCGCCGGCAAGAAGGCCTCCGGCGTGTCCTCGGCCCGCACGGCGACCGTCTCCTTGGCCCGTGCCGAGCAGAAGGCGGCCGCCAAGGTCGGCAAACACCGCGCGCAGGTCCGGGTGAGTCTGCAGCACGGCAGGCAACTGCTGGGCCTGGACCAGAAGTTGCTCACCGCCAAGAGCACCGCCTACCCGGTCTACATCGACCCCGAGTGGAGCGGCAGGCCCTCCCAGCTGGACTGGGCGCGGATCTCCGACAACGGGTGGAACGTCTACAACTCGACGTCCACCTCGGGGGCGACCAACGCCCGTGAGGGGTGGGACAACTCCTCCCCCGGCAACGGTGAACGGGCCCGCACCTACTACCAGATGAACACGAGCGGCATCAAAGGCGCCGTGGTCACACATGCCTCGCTGTACGTGAAGCAGCTCTCCGCCGCCTCCTGCGCGGACACCCCGGCCGCCGTCTACGGCACCGACCGCCCCGCAGGCTGGAGTTCCTCGTCGCTGTACTGGGGCCATGAGCCCGGCGGGCGCACCGGCTCGCTGGGCACCAACCCCAAGAGCCACGAGGCCGGCACCTGCCCGGTCACCGACGGTGCCAACTCCTGGGTCAGCCCGCCGTCACTGGAGTTCGACGTGACCTCCCGGGCCCAGAGCGCGGCGGCCGGCGGCTGGAAGAGCATGACGCTGATGGTCCAGTCGCCCGACATGAACGACGCGACCCAGTGGAAGCAGCTCGCCTACGGCGGCGGCGCCACCATGTCGGTCACCTACAGCTACCGCCCCAAGCTCAAGAACGGCACCGGCACCCCGGCCATCAAGCCGTCCATCGTGAGCCTGGGCAAGACGATGACCACCACCCACACGCCGACGCTGTCCGCGCGCGCGGTCGACCCCGACCTGGCGGGCGGCAGCGAACTGGTGCGCATCGAGTACAACGTCTACAACTCCTCCGGCACCCTGATCCACCAGGGCTTCGGCCCCAGCACGGACTCGAAGAAACGCGCCCGGTACAACACCAACGGCAGTGACTGGACCACGTCGAGCCTGCCGGACGGCACCTACACCTGGAAGGCCACCGCACAGAACGCGGCCGGCTACTGGGTGGGCCCCGGCTCGGGCATCTGGACCAAGACGCAGACGTTCACGGTGGACACCAGCGCGCCCCCCGCGCCCACGGTGACCTCGAGTCAGTTCCCGGCCAAGCAGATCGGTGCCGCCTTCGGCGACAAGGGCACCTTCACGCTCAGCAACAACCACACCAACAACATCACCGGCTATCTGTTCGCCCTGGACGCCACGCTCGGCAACACGGTCTACACCAGCAGCGTCACCCACTGGACCACGAGCACGACGATCGTGCCGGGCCACGTCTACTACGCCACCTCGGACAACGGCCCCGGCACCGGCACCGTGGTCCTCAACGGCAGCGCCTCCCCGGCTTTCGCCCCCGCCAAGGCGGGACCGCACACGCTGTACGCCAAGGCCGTGGACCAGGCGGGCTCGACGTCCATCTCCCAGACGAGCTACGCCTTCTACGCCGGCACCAGCACCCCGACGTACGCCTACGGCGACAAGATGATCGCCGGCTGGACGGCGACCAACACCGACGGCACGACCACCGTCGTGCCCAAGGCGACCACCACGTCCAAGGGCGGCCAGCTGATCAGCCAGGCGGCGGGCAGCGGCTACGAGTTCGCCGACGGCTACCAGGCCATGCTGGCCAACAAGAGCACCACCTCGAAGGTGGTCAGCGGTGACAGCGCGACGTTCGGCTTCGACATCCCCAAGGACGGTCCCTGGAGCTTCGGGGTCAACCTGACCAAGGCCAAGGACTACGGCATCTACAACCTGGTCCTGGACGCGGGCAAGCCCACCCAGGCCACCCTGCTCAGCGGCTTCGACGCCTACAACTCCTACGTCACCACGCGGTTCGTCAACCTCGGCATCCCCAAGGACGCCAGCGGTCAACTGCTCACCCTCAAGCAGGGCGCGCACACCCTGACCCTCACCCTGACCGGCAAGAACCCCAGCTCCACCGGCTATCAGGCCGGCCTCGACGTGCTGCGCCTCGCGCCCGCGCTGACCTGCGCGATGAACAGCACCGGCAGTTGCCTGAACAACACCGCGACCAGCACCTTCACCACCACGACCAGCACGGCCGACGCCGACGGCTCCGGCAACAGCATCAACTCCGCCGACCTGACCGGCACTTCCGGCTGGCAGAGCGGCAAGTCGGTGACCGTCGACGGTACGAGCATCGCGCTGCCGAAGTTCGGCACCGGCACCTACGACAACATGCTGGCCTCCGGGCAGACCGTCACCGTGCCGGGCAGCGGCGTGGTGAACACCGGTGACGCCGTGGTCTTCCTGGCCTTCGCCACCGGCGGCGCGGCCAAGGGCGCCACCGGCACCATCACCTACGCCAAGAACAACTGCCTGGACCCGAACGGCGCCCCCGCCGACCAGTCGTACACCCTGGACACGGTGCCCGACTGGCTGAGCGGCCCCGCCTCCGCGGCCACGCTGACCCTCGTCCACCAGAACCACAGCAACAACACCCAGACCAGCCCCAGCCCCGGCCCGAAGATCTACGCCGTCAGCGTCCCGCTGACCTGCCCCGGCTCGGTCATCAGCAACATCTCCCTGCCGCTGTTCACCAACGGCGTCCAGGCCGGCCAGCCGACCCTGCACATCCTGGGCATGGGCGTACGGCCGCTGACCGTCACCGGCAACGGCACCCAGCACTGGGTCGGCACCTGGTCCTCCGTCCAGGACACCGCCAAGGTGACGCAGTCCGGCGGCAGCGCGGCCACCGTCAACGGGCAGACGCTGCGCATCCCGGCCCACGTCAGCATCGGCACCGACGACGGCAACGGCGTCCGCGTTCACCTGTCCAACGCCATGGGCACCGCTCCCGTGACCTTCGACGCGGCCTCCGTCGCCCTGCAGGACGCCACCGCGGGCGGTGCCACGGCGGGCGCGGCACCGGTACCGCTGGCCTTCGGCGGCGCCGGCACCGTCACGATCCCGGCGGGCGGCGACGTCACCAGCGACCCGGTGACCCTGCACGTCGACCAGCAGGCGACGGTCCTGGTCAGCCTGCAGGTGCACGGCTCGGTGTCCGCGTTGCCGGGCCACGCGGCGGCCCAGACCCCGGTCTGGGTCAGCGACGCGGCCAACCGCACCGGTGACACCGCGGCCACCAAGTTCACGCAGACCACGTACACCGGTCTGCCGTACCTGGCCGGCCTCGACGTCACCACGCCCACCTCCGCCCCCACCGGCTCCCTGGTCCTCTACGGCGACCAGAGCGTCAACGGCGACACCGCGAGCGGCGACGGCCGGCACCACCTGAGCGACGCCATCACCGGCGCCATCGTGGGCGACCCCAACGGCGACTCCACGGTGGACTACGGCGTGCTCAACGCCGGTACCAACAGCAACAGCCTGAGCAACAACCTGCTGCCCCAGGGCACGTACAGCGACACCCCGATCAACTCGCTCAACCCGCTGGACCGCAACGTGCTGGCGCAGGGCAACGTGCGGACCGTGCTCGTCTCCACCGGTGCCACCGACCTGCTCAACTGCACCGGCACCGCCGACGCCTGCGCCACCGGTGTCGAGCAGGGACTCGCCGCGATCAACAGCGAGCTGAACTCGTACTACACCGACGACGGACAGGCCTACATCAACGGGCAGCCGGTCACCCAGAACTCCAACATCACCGTCTACCTCACCACCATCACGCCGTTCACCGCCGCCCACCCCGGCACGGCGACCCAGGAGTCCGCACGTGAGCTGGTGAACCAGTACCTGCTCGACAACTTCCCCAGCCAGGTCATCGACTTCGCCGCGGCGGTCTCCACGGACGGCACGGCCACCTCGTCGACCGTGAAGGCGGCGGACCTCTCTAGCGGCAACCCGTCGAACACGTACTACGACGACCTCGCCGCCCGCTACCTCAACGACACCAACACCCAGGTCGTCGGCATCGCGCCGAACCTGATCGTCCCGGAGGCCACCGGCGGCGACACCCCCGACAACGAGTGGGAGATGGCCGCCGACGGCACCGACGCACGCGGGGACAACCCGTTCACCGCGGTCGGCGGGGCGACCTTCGGCTCGACCGGACCGGACGCGGTCAACGCCCCGGCCACCGCCACCTCCTTCGACGGCAGCACCGGCTTCCTGGAGAGCGACCACACCGCGGTCAACACCCTCGCCGACTACACCGTCTCCGCGTGGGTGAAGCTCGACTCCACGGACAACCCGGCCACCGCCATCTGTGAGGGCACCAGTCAGCACCAGGCGTTCTACATCGGCTACGACCGGGGCAACCAGGGCTGGATGTTCCAGACCACGACCACCAATGACGACAGCGCCGACTTCCCCACCGCGGAAGGAGACACCAACACCGGCGCCGTGGGCACCTGGACCCACCTCCTGGTCACCTACACCGCACCCGTGGACGGCGACGACAGCAGCGGGGTGATGTCGATCTACCAGAACGGCACCCTGATGGGGACCGCCACCAACCTCACCCCGCAGTACGACTCGTCGATGCCCCTGACCGTCGGCGGCTGCATCAACGACGCCGCCGCGACCTCGCCGTACAACGCGTTCCCCGGCTCCGTCTCGGACGTGCAGGTCTACCCGTACGCGATGGCGGCGAGCCAGGCCGGCGCGGCCAGCGTGATCGTGCCGGCCGGCTGGGACAACGGCATGCCCGAGGACGAGTGGAAGCTCGGATCGAACGGCACCGACACCGCCTCCCTCAACCCGGTCACCGCCACCGGCAGCGCCACCTACGGCAGCGACGCGCCGAGCGGACTGTCCGGCAGCGTCGCCTTCGACGGCAGCACCGGCTTCCTCAAGAGCAAGCAGAGCGCGGTCAACACCCTCGGCGACTACTCCGTCTCCGCCTGGGTGAAGATCAACTCGGCCCTCGGGACCGCCGCCGTCTGCCAGGGCACCACCCAGCACCAGTCCTTCTACCTCTCCTACGACAAACCCAGCGCCGCCTGGATGTTCCAGACCACGACCACCAACGACGACAACTCCGACTTCCCCACCGCGGAAGGGGACAACAACTCCGGCCCGGTCGGCACCTGGACCCACCTGGTCGCCACCTTCCGGGCACCGGTCCCGGGGGAATCCACCACCGGCAACATGGCCCTCTACCAGAACGGCACCCTGGTGGGGACCGCAACCAACCTCAGCCCCCAGTACGACTCCTCCCTGCCCCTGACCGTCGGCGGCTGCGTCAACAGCGCCTCCGCCACCACCCCGTACCTGGCCTTCCCCGGCTCCGTCGCCGACGTCCACGTCTACCCGCGGACACTCTCGGCGACCGAGGTCAGCGCCCTGCACTGACCCGCACCGCCTCCACGGGCCGCCGGTTCAGCACGGCTCGGTGAGCCAGGCGTTCAACACAGGTCGAAGGCCCCCGCCGCGAGGCGGGGGCCTTCTTCCGTGCACACAACCCCGCAGCGGATTCGCCTTCCACCGCACAGAGGCTCCGCCCGGGACCCGCGGCACCTCGCCGCCTGGGCTCAGGCGAACCTCGGGAACAGCCTGAGCGCGTTGTCGCGTTCCACACCCCGGAGGTCGTCCTCGGTGAAACCGTCGAAGCCCGTGAGGTTCTCGATGTTGTGCACGACGGTGGGTTCCGGGGCCGCCGGCCAGTCGGTGCCGAACAGGCACCCCAGCCGTCGTCTGCAGCAGGTGACCGACGACGCAGCCCTTACCGGCCGTCGCCCGAAGCGGCGGGTCACCGAGGAGGTCGCCCATAGTGATGGGAAGTTCGCTGATCTCCTCAGGCCCCCTGGGCCAAGACGTGGAACGAAGAGCGCAGACGACATCCCCGACGAAGTCGCCGCCCGCCGCCGGCGGATTTCCGGTGCGCCCGACGTCGGCTTGACGGTCGTGGCCCCGCCCGGTCCTGGAGACGTGCAAAGCCATTTCCTCGGGCAGTGCACGGACCGTCGTATCCAGGCGGCCGTCGGTCACCGTGTTTCGCGCTGCCTGCCCAAGTACCGTGCAGGGCGGGACATACCCGCGCGGCAGCATCTCCCGGCATCGCCCCGGTACGAGGAGCGGACGGCTTCGAACCGGCCGCCGGACCGGGGTGAGGACTATGCTGCTGTACGGACGTCCCAGACCCCGGCGGCTTGTCGTAGATCGACACAGATGGCTGCGGGAAGCGGAGTCTTCGTCCGCCACCCGGCGCATCACCGGAAGGAACCGGGTGGATCCGCTCTTCTGTAACACAGGCCGCGGACCCATCCGTTGCTTCGCCTCCGCCGAACCCACGCCCTGGCCGACAGCGCGCCAAGGAGGCCGGGATTTCCCGGCGCCACCGCGTCCGCTGCCGTACGGTCCTCCGAACCGAGGCGTCATGCCCCTCCCCCAGCTCACCGTCTACCGTCACGACCGCAGGAATCGGGCACTCATCACCCTGGCCGGCGAGATCGACCTGGAATCCGCCCCGCTGGTGCGCAGGGCACTGGCGCAGTGCCTGAGCGACGGTATCCGCACCATCGACATCGATCTCACTCCCGTCACCTTCTGCGACTGCAGCGGCCTCAACACCTTCCTGCACGCCGCGCAGCAATCCACGGAGGCCGGCGGAACCCTGCGACTGCACCACCCGCCACCGACACTGGGCCTGATCCTCGACCTGACCGGCTCCGGGTTCCTGCTCCTCGGCGTTCCGTCCGGGCATCTGCCGCCCCCTCCCGGGGGTGTCCCGGCCCCGGCCGCCCACATCCCGCCGCACCGGACACATCGGCTTGCCTCTGTGCTCCCAGGCGATGCGCGGTGACGGCCCGGGCAGGGCAGGGACAACCCCGAAAGCGCCGTGACAGCGAGTCGTCCTCCATGGACGCGGTCCGGTTGCGTCGGGTCACCCGCTGCCAGGCGCAGGATCTGAGCGGGATGCTGACGGATCTGTACGTGGATTCCCGCGACATGTCGCCTCCAGAGGCGTGCCGACGTCTCAGCCGCCGGCGCTTTCTGAACCGTCTCACCGCCGACATCCGGCGGCCGGGTTTCGCCATGGTGGTCGCAGAGACAAACGGCCTCGTGGGATGCGCATTCGGCTTCCCGGTGCGCAGCGACGGCTTCTTGTGGCTCGGGTTCGACGCGGCACTGTCGCGCGGAATCGGGCAACTCACCGCGCCCGGCGGTGTCTTCGCGGTCACCGACATCCTGGTCCGCCCGCATCCGCGGGACGCGCACGTGGCTCGCCGGTTACAGGACCGGCTACTGGCCGACCATCAGGCGAAGCTCGGCGCCACCCTGGTGGACGGGGCCGATCTCCCCGCCCTCGCCGCGCTCCGTTCCTGGGGGTGGCTGGACGTGGGAGAGATCTGGAAGCCGCCGATCGGCGCCACTCTGCTCCGGGTGCTGGTGCTTCCCGTCGGCGAACGAGCCACGGCGCGGTTGCAGGGACCTGCGCACGATGCCTGGACGCGGTGGCCCGGATGAGGTCCGGCAGCCGGTCGGCCCGCGTCCAGATGCTGGTCGCCGAGCAGGCGGCGCGACGCGGCGCCCGGGTCGATGTGGTGGACGTCTGCACCGCGGCCGTGGCCGCGCTGCCGGTCGGCGGGGCCGGGCTGTCGGCGATGTCCCGCACCGCGGCGAGCCATCCGCTGTGCAGCACCGACAGCATCAGCGAGCAGTTGGAGGAGCTGCAGCTCACCCTGGGCGAGGGGCCCTGTGTGGATGCCTTCCTGCACGGCTCGGCCGTCCTGACTCCCGATCTGCTGACCGTTGAACTGCACGACCGCTGGGCCGGGTTCACGGATGCGGCCCTGAAAGCCGGGGCACGCGCCCTCTTCGCGTTTCCACTGCAGATGGGGGCGATCTGTCCGGGTGTCCTGGACCTGTACGCCGACGTGCCGACCGTGCTGCATACGGAGGAGCTGGCCGATGCGCTGGCGTTCGCCGATCTCACGACGCTGCTCCTGCTCGACGCCCGGATCGACGAGACGGGCGAGCCGGCCGACGGGCCGGCGCCGGACCGCGTCGCGGACACAGTGATCGGATACCGGGCGGAAATCGCCCAGGCCACCGGCATCCTCACCGTCCAGCTCGGCGTCGGCATCGACGAAGCCTTCGTACGGCTGCGCGCCCACGCCTACCTGCAGGGGCGCCGACTCGCGGACGTGGCCGCCGACGTGGTGGCCCACCGGCTTCGCTTCTCCTCGCACGCGGAGCCCGACCAGGCCGACGAGGAAACCTGACGTACCGGCGCCGATCGGTGAACTGGCTGACTTCCCGCCCCCTCCCGGGGGAATAGTCTCAATCGAGGGTGACACGATGAATCAGCAGCTCCTGGCCAAGACCTTCGTCGAACTGGCGGACAACCTGGTCGCCGACTTCGACCTGATCGACTTCCTGCGCCTGCTCACCGACCGCTGCGTGGCGATGCTCGGCGCCGACGCGGCCGGGGTGCTGCTCGCGGACCACAACGGCGAACTGCGGGTGATGGCCGCCTCCGACGAACGGGTACGGCTGCTGGAACTCTTCCAGCTCCAGAGCGACGAAGGCCCCTGCCTGGAGTGCTTCCGCTCCGGCACACCCGTGATCGTCGCCGACCTGACCCTGGAGGTCGGCCGATGGCCGCGCTTCGTCACAGCGGCCCACCGCAGCGGGTTCGGGGCGGTCCAGGCCTTGCCCATGCGCCTGCGGGACGAGGTCGTCGGCGCCCTCAACCTCTTCCGCGCCGCCCCCGGCCCCTTCGACCCGGCAGGCACACTCATCGCCCAGGCCCTGGCCGACGTCGCCACCATCAGCCTCCTGCAGCAACGCTCCACCCACCGCAGCACGATCCTCAACGAACAGCTGCAGACCGCGCTCAACAGCCGCGTACTGATCGAACAGGCCAAAGGCAAACTCGCCGAACGCCAGGGCATCGACATGGAACAGGCCTTCACCACCCTGCGCGGCTACGCCCGTTCCCACAACCGGCTCCTGTCCGATGTGGCCCGCGCCTTCATCGACGGCTTCGAACCCCTCCCCGGACTGGGGCCCTGACCCACTCGGCGCCACCGACCACCGCCCCCACGCTGGGATTCACGGTCCGGACGGCCGCCGTCGCGGTGCGACGACGACCGTGGCCACGAGCAGTGGTGGGTCGCCGACCGCCGGTGCGCGGGACCCGTGAGTCTCCGAGGCGTGCCCCGACCCCGACGAAGCCCCAAGGGCCCCGGCCGTTGATGCTCGCCACAGTGGCTGCCCAGGGCGTCGGGCTCTGCGTCGCCGCGGGCCAGTGGCTGCCGGGCGGCTGGTGGCTGTTCGCCGTGCTCGCCGCCGTCGCGGGCCGGGCCGGCGGTCTGTGGCTCACGTGCGGAAGCCGCGGTACAGGTCCCCCAGCTCGACGGGCTCCACCACGAGGCGGTGTGCACCGCTCGCGAAGTCCCGGAAACCGCATCCGGTCGACCGCGGAACGCTGGGCGAGTGGGCGGGAGGCAGGCCCGCGACCGCCCTGGGAGCTGCTCCGGAAACCGCCCCCCGCCGGGCAGGCGGTCGGCGTCGTCCTCAGAACCCGTTGTCGTGCTGATCACGGGCCCGCAGGCACGGTGTGCCGGCCACGGGCACGGTGTCCATGCCGGGCAGGTCAGGTGTCGGACTTCTCGCGAAGGGCAGTCGTGGGACCGGGACGCCGGGCGAGTCGTCGTAGCGCGGTGCGGCTGTTGTGCTCTACGAGGATCGGCACACAGGCGGCGATGCGAGCGTTGCTGAGCGGCTGGTAGCAGTCCTGCACGACATCCCGCGCGACTGCGGCCGTCAGCAGGTCGGCGTAGAGGGCGGGTCACCGCGACCGCTGGGCGGAGTCCGTACGGCCGACCGGAGGAGTAACCTGGGGTTACCGAGGGTATTTCGCACACCGGCCTCCATGCTCGTGTCATTTTCGGCGATTGATCACGCCGGGCCGGTTCTGACCGGTCCGGAGCAGGGTTCGCATCATGACTGCGACCGTTTCGTACCCGCCGACACTAGGACACCGGCCCTCCTCTTCCTCTCTTCGCATGTCGTCGTCTCTCACCGGTTCGACACCGGCACTGCCGCGTGACGCCTGGGGGCCCCGCTCCCGTGGTCCGGAGGCGACTCCCGTCTCGGCCGCCTGGCTGATGGCCGCCGCGAGTGACCCACTGCGCACGTCGACCACAGGCCGGCTGATGGAGGAGGCGGCACGCCTGCGCACCGTGGCGGAGACCGACCGGGCCGTGCAGGCCGTCTGGGATGCCGAAGGAGGCCACGAGGCGCGCGCTCCGATCGCACGCCCACGGATCCCGGCCGTCACCGCTCCGGTACTCGGCATCAGGCCAGTAGCTCTTCCGACACCGAATCCGGCGCGGGGCATGTGATGGCCATGGAGACCTTCGTGACCGTGGTCGTGCTCCTGGCGATGGTGGCCGTGGGCGTGCTCCTGATCCATCTGCTCAACAACCAGCACGACGACCGCATCAGCGCTTTCCCCTACGGCCGCTCCCGGGCCGCCGTCCAGGGACCCGCGCCATCGGCCCGGCAGAAGGGTCGCGGTCGTGCCGGTACGAGCGGCACCGGTGACCACCGCGACGGGGGACGCGGACGGATCCGGCCCCAGTGCCGGACTCGGGCAGGAGAGAAGTGAGTCGCCATGCTCTCCGCCACGCAACCCGTCAGGCTTCTGGCAGACACCAGCGGTGAGCCGGTACTCCCCGGCACCGCTGTCCTGCGGATGGAGACGACGCCCCGTCGCACGGGGACGTTCGACGGCGCTTGGTGGCCGAGGACACGCGAGCCTGAGAGCCAGCTTCCCGGACTGCTCATCGCGTTGACCGCCCGGCTGGGCCCCATCGCCCGCGTCGGCCTCGACGCCAGCGGGTGGGACAGCGCACCGGGCCGCCTGGTCGTGGAGGGACATCCGGTCCGTATCGACTGGTCCGCCATCGAGGACAGCACGATGATCGTCACCAGGGGCGACCAGGACCACTTCCTGTTCCTGGTGATCCCTCCGGGGACGGCTCCCGCGCCCGCACGCGCCGCGATGGCCATGGCGGTACAGGACGACAACGCCGTCTCGGCCGAGCGGATTCTGGCCGCCACCGGCGTCACTCCGGCCCGGCCGGACTGACGTACCCGCCCGCCGCTGGGCGATTCACGCAACCCGCAGCCCAGGACCCCGGCCGCCGTACCACGGACAACAGGCCGGGGTCCTCCCGCACCGTGCACTGTGTGCTTCCCGGACCGCTCGGGTTCGGGGACACCATCGACGTAAGGAATGTGAGAACCATGGGTGTTCTGATCACCGTGCTGGTGGTGTTCGCCGCGGTCGGGCTGGTCCTGCTCGCCCTGAGCCTGCGCAACGTCCAGCAGTACGAGAAGGGCGTGGTGTTCCGCTTCGGGCGGCTGCTGCCGGACATCCGCGGGCCCGGCCTGCGCGTCATCCGGCCGATCGGGGACCGGATGCGGAAGGTGTCCGTCCAGACCGAGGTCCTCGGCATCCCGCCGCAGGGATCCATCACCGCCGACAACGTGACGCTCACCGTCGACGCGGTCGTCTACTTCAAGGTCATCGACCCGGTCAAGGCCCTGGTGAACGTCCGCGACTATCCCAGCGCCGTCTCCCAGATCGCCCAGACCTCACTGCGTGCCGTCATCGGCAGGGCGGATCTGGACACACTGCTCTCCGACCGGGACCACATCAACGCGGAGCTCAAGAAGGTGATGGACGCCCCCACCGAGGAACCCTGGGGACTGCGCATCGAACGCGTGGAGATCAAGGACATCGCCCTTCCGGAGTCGATGATGCGCTCCATGTCCAAGCAGGCCGAGGCCGAGCGGGAACGCCGGGCCCGGGTCATCGCCGCCGACGGTGAGTTCCAGGCGTCCCAGCGGCTGAGCGACGCCGCGGCGACCATGGCCGACACTCCGGGCGCGCTCCAACTGCGCCTGCTGCAGACCGTGGTGGACGTCTCCGCGGAGAAGAACAGCACGCTGGTCATGCCGTTCCCGGTGGAGATGCTCCGCTTCTTCGAGCACCAGAGCAGGGAAACCGACGACGAGTTCACGCGCCGGAGCGGCTCACGCTCCGTACTGCCCGAACTGACCGTCCCTGTCCAGCCGGTCGCACCCGCCTTGCCGCTGAGCGGAGAACGGGTCGGCTCCGGCGGCGAGCGGATCGGCAGTCGTGCGGCAGTGGCGCGGGAACGGCGGGACAACTGGCCGGCACGAGCGGACTTCGACTCCGACGCGTCCCGCGCCCACAGCTGATCCCCGCCCGGTCCCGGGCAGTCGTCGGGTGAGCGCGAAGCTCCGTGGCGGCGCGTCGTCCACCGGTCATCGGTGTTGCGAGCCGCCGTCCGGAGCCCCCCTCTCCACGATCTTCGCGTGCCCGGTGTGGCGAAAAGCCGCCCGGGAGACCCTGGATGCCAGGCCGGTTCTCCGGTCACCCGCGGCGTTCCTCGTCCCGACGGTCCTCGCGCCTCCAGCGCGCCCGGTTCTGACGGCTGTAGCGGCGGTCCCAGCGGTCCTGACGGTCCCGGCGCTCCCGGTAATCCCGGTAGTCGCCGAGATCGGACCCGTCGCCACGGATCCAGCCTCCCCCGCGATCTCGGCCGTAGCGGGTGATGCCGAAGATCAACACTGCCGCGGCCACCCACCAGAAGGGATGGAGAAAGCCGAGGCCGAACAGGACCACGGTCAGGACGAGAAGCAGAACGAACACGGCGGGCCTCCCCGGAGCGGAACAACGCATCAGTGCCGGGGGCCGGGGCCTGTTCGAACAGCCTAGTCCTCCCTGGAGGTCACGGATAGCGACCCATGTTCGCGGCTTCCGCCCGAACCGGTGGGAACCGGATGGCCACTTGACATCTGTCCGGGGAGTGCGGTGAGGGCTAGCGTGCGTGGTGCGGCCCGAGCCCCCGGCAGCGTCGATCATCTCTCGCGCTCCTCCGAGGGCGTACCTCGTGCATCAGTACCGGAATCCGCCCCGTCGCCGACGGGCGACTCCGGCACCCGCCGTCGCCACTCGATTCGATCCTGGCGCGGTATGGATGCGCTCCCTGCGGGCACCCTTCTGCTGCCCGCCGCGTCGCACGCATTTCATGACAGGCGGTACCCATGTACGCGCTGATCGTTCCGGCTTCGACCCCCTTCGTCCTGCTCGCCACCGTGCTGGGCCTGTCCTGGTGGGAGGACCGCATCCTGCCGCCGGCCGAAGCCTCCGGCGAGGCTCCGCTCGCCCCTGCCCCGCTCACCGAACTCCTCAGTGTCGACACTCCGTTGACCAGGGAGGTCGCCCGGCGGTGACTGACAGCGCGGCGTGGCGACCCGGACGCGGAAGACGTTCGACTTCGCCGCCTCAGCGGGGCGGAACGCGGATCCTTCCGGGACCGGGCGGCCCGTTCCGGTGTTGCCGATCGGGTTCACGCGTACGGTGTGCACCCGCGCCCCTGACCGGCCTCACACCGAGAACTCGCGTATCACCGTGTTGCGGAACACCGCGCTGCCGCCGATCGTGAACAGCGCGAGCCGGGTGTCCAGCAGGTACGGGAACACCTGGCTGGTGTGCACGTAGCGGCCGTCGTCGACGAACATCTCCACCGACGTGCGGTCCACCAGGATGCGCAGCTTCACCGTGCCGGCGGACGGGTCGAACGGGGTGTGGCTCTCCTGCCACTTGCCGGACGTGTCGGCGTTCACCGTGTTGCGTCGGTTGAGGAAGGCGTAGTCGGCGTAGATCCCGGCGTCGATGTGCCGACCGCCGTCGGGTGAGCGCCTCAGCTGGAGGCCGGCGCCGGTGAGTCGGGACCAGGTGATCTCGGTCGTCACCTCGTAGGAGATACCGGTGTAGTCGAGCACCTTCGTGCCGTCCACGGTCACATCGCCCAGGTTCACGGTGCGGGAGACATGCGAGTCGAGGCCGGCGACGGGCTGGGAGGCGAGGTAGTAGGTGTTGTCGGACGCCTTCTTCAGGGTGATCTCACGGACGACGGAGTCGGTGCCGTTGAAGCCGTCGCAGTCGATGGTGGGGGTGGTGCCGGCGTAGTCCCAGTCGTTCACCCATCCGATCGCGTACCGGGCAGCCGCGTCCAACGCGCCGCTCGCGTCCCGCTTCTCGAAGGTGACGGCGGCGTACCAGTCCCAGCCGTGGTCGAGCCACTGCGGGTCACTCGCCTCGGCGGTGAACGCGCTGCCGTCGAAGGAACCCGTCCAGTAGGCGTACGTGTTGGGCAGCCCCGACCCCTTCCCGTTGGCGCTCGCGCCGAGCACCCATTTCACGGTGCCGTCGCCGGCGGTGATGCGGAACAGGTCGGGGCACTCCAGGACGCCGATGCCGTCGTGGACGAAACCGTTCACGTACGTCCAGGACTTGAGGTCGTCGGAGTGGTAGAAACCGATCTTGTCGTTCTCGGCGAGGGCCATCACCCACCGGCCCCGGTCCTCGTCGCGGATCACCTTGGGGTCGCGGAAGTCGGCGACGCCGGGGTTGGGCAGGACGGGGTCGGTCCCGTAGTTGGTGAAGGTGAGACCGCCGTCGGTCGAGTAGTACAGGAACTGCTCCTGGTGGTCGGTGCCGCCACCGGGGGACATGGTGACGATGACGACGACCGCGCCCGCACCGAATCCGGCCGTGTTGCCGGTGTCGACCACCGCCGAACCCGACCAGAGGTCCCCGTTGGGAGTGGTGTCCTTGGGCACGGCGACCCCGCGGTCGGCGAAGGAGACCAGGTCCTTGGTGGTGGCCAGGCGCCACGCGGTGCCGACGACACCCGTGAAGTAGTCGGCGTTGTAGAGGTAGTAGTAGTGGTACTCGCCGTCGATCCAGACGGGCCGCTGCGGGTCGTTCTTCCACTGGTCGGGGACCGTGAAGTGGTACGCGGCGCGGTAACTCGCCCCGCTCGCCGCGGACTTGGTCGTGCTCTTGGCCGTGGCCCCGGGCTTGGGCTGCGGGGCGGCCGTGGCCGCTGCGGTGGGCAGCAGCGCGGCGGCGGTGCCCGCCGCCGATCCCGCGAACAGTGATCTCCTGGAAATCCCCGATGTTCCGGGCATGACGCATCGTTCCTCTCGTGGCGGCCCATGAGGGCCCGTGGCGGCTCGTCACGCACGCGAGTGCGACTCACAACGCGGAGGGCGTGAAAAATCGGCTCATGTGAACGAGGACTGTAGACCTAACCCGATAAAGGTCAAGAGACCTAACTCGTTAAAGGTCAAGCGTTCCCGACCCTTGACAGGCCTGCTGCCCGGTTCCCATCATCTGGGGCGTCACCCCTGATCTAACACGAGTTAGGCCCGTTGATGACTGACTCGCACCTCCCCCGCCGCACGCTGCTGCGGTACGGCGCATACGGGGCCGGAGCAGCCGCCCTGGCCGGGACCGCCGCGAGCTGGGACCGGCTCACGGGAGCCGACATCCCCGGCCGTGACGACGGCTCCCTCGTCGTCGCCACCCTCGGCTCCGCCTTCGACCCGGCCACCGTCGACGCCCTCACCAAGGGCTTCCACCGGCTCCACCCCGACATCCCGCTGCGGGTGAACGCGGTGCAGGCCGTCGACTGGTCGGATTTCTTCGCGAAGATCCTCACCCAGATCGCCGCGGGCACCGCCCCCGACCTGGTGTATGTGGCCACCGAGGGCGTGCAGTTGTTCGCCCGGCGGCTCGGCGTGCCCCTGGACCGCTGGGTGCGGCGGGACGCGGCACAGCTGCGTGAGTACTTCGCCGACGTCCACCCCTCGCTGGTGGAGTCGATGATGTACGAGGGGAACCTCTACCAGCTGCCGATGGAGTTCAACGCCGCCGACATGTACCTGAACAAGCAGGTGCTGAAGCGGGCAGGCGCGGGTTTCCCGGCGGCCGACTGGAGCCGCGACGACTTCACCGCGCTGCTGCGGGAGATGAAACGTGCCGGAGACGCGCACTTCACGCCGTACTTCTGGACCAACCGGCTGTGGGGCGGCGTGGTGCCCTGGCTCTTCGCGAACGGCACGAACCTGCTGAAGGAGTCGAAGGCGCCCGGCGGCTCCTGGCTGTGGGACACCTTCTACCCGGCCGCCGACCGGCAGGGGCGCGGCGGAGGCTTCCGCTGGACGACCCCGCAGGCCACCGCCGGCCGGGTCGAGGAGGCGTACGACTATCTCGCCTCCCTCGTCCAGGAGGACCTGTGCACCCGGCCCGAGGGCGGCAACGGCAGCAATCTGGTCGGCGTGTTCTCCACCGGCCGCGTCGGTGTCACACCGGCGGGCGGATTCTGGGCGGGCGGCCTGCAGCTGGCCGGCATGCGGGCCGCCGACTACGACGTGCAGTACTTCCCGCGCTGGCGTACCCAGCGCCACCAGTTCGGCGCGGCGGGCTACGCGCTGCTGCGCACCTCGAAGAAGCAGGAAGCCGCCTGGGAGTTCATCAAATACGCGGCCCGCAAGGACACCATGACCCGGCTGTTCCAGAGCAACCAGACCACCCCGGCCCGGCGTTCGATGCTGAACGCCGCACGCTACGCCGCGAGCGGCCCGGCACACTGGCAGGTCTTCTACGACACCCTCGACCGGTTTCCCGACACCGGCCCGATCCCCGCGCCACCGCAGGTCGCCGAGGTGACCGACGTCCTGCTCAAGTACACCGGCACCGCGCTGGCCTCGCCGCGTGCGGTGGGTCCCGCGCTGCGCCGGATGCAGGGCGACCTGGAGCAGGCCATGGAGCGTGAGGTATGACGAACACCCAGGTCCCGGCCGTACGTCCGCGGCCCGCCACGCCACCCGCCGTCGCCGTGCGGTCGTCTGTCCGCGACCGCGGCGCCCGGCTGCTGGCCGCGCTGTTCCTGGCGCCCACGGTCGTCGGCATCGTCGTCTTCACCGTCGTGCCGATCATCGGGTCCATCGTGCTGAGCCTGTTCCACTGGAACGTGATCGACCCGCCCCGTTTCGCCGGCGGCGCCAACTACCGTACGACCTTCACGGACTCGACCGTCCTGGTCTCCTTCCGCAACACGCTCCTCTTCATGGTCCTCGCGGTCGCGCTGCAGCTGCTGATCGCGCTGTCGCTGGCGCTCGCGCTGAACGGGCGGATGCCGATGTGGCTGCGGTCGGTGTTCCGTTCGGCGTTCTTCTTCCCGCTGGTGCTGTCCGCCGCTTCGATCTCGGTGGTGATGAAGTACCTGTTCAACCAGGACTTCGGGGTGGTGAACTGGCTGATCGGCCTGGTCGGCGTCGCGCCCGTGCCCTGGCTGACCTCGGAGCACGCGGCGATGGCCACGGTGATCCTGGTCTACGTCTGGCAGCAGTTCGGTTTCTCGTTCCTGCTGTTCGTCGGCGGTCTGAACAACATCCCCAAGGAGATCCACGAGGCCGCCGCCCTCGACGGCGCGACCGGCCTGCGCAAGCACCTCGGCATCACGCTGCCGCTGCTGTCGCCGACGCTGCTCGTCGCGTCGGTGGTCGGCATCATCAATGCCCTGCAGGTCTTCGAACAGCCCTACGTCCTCACCGACGGCGGACCCGGCGACGCCACCCGCACCGTGGTGATGGTGATCTACGAGAGGGCCTTCGAGCAGCTCGACTTCGGCGAGGCATCCGCGGTGGGCGTGCTGCTCTTCGTGCTGATCATGGCGGTCACCGCCCTCCAGTTCCGGCTCAGCCGGCGTTTCGTCCACTACCAGTGAGCCGGTGAGCCGCATGAGCCAAGCAACCCCGACCCTGAGTCGCGTACGTCACTCACTCACCCCCTGGGCCCGGATCGCCGGACTGACCGTGTGCGCCCTGCTGACGCTGGGCCCGGTCATCTGGACCGTCGCCACCTCACTGCGCACTCCGGCCCAGTCCTTCGACCTGCCCCCGCAGATCATCCCGACCCACCCGACGACCGCGGCCTACCGCGGGGTCTTCCAGCAGATCGACGTGTGGCTGCTCGCCCTGAACTCCACGCTGGTGACGGCACTGATCGCCGTCGGCCAGATGATCACGGCGGGCCTGGCCGGATACGCCTTCGCGCGCCTGGAGTTCCGTCTCAAGAAGCCGCTCTTCGGCCTGGTCCTGGCGACCATGATGGTGCCGTTGCAGGTCACCATCGTGCCGGTGTTCCTGGTGCTGAAGTCGATGGGCCTCACCGACACGCTCCTCGGCCTGATCATCCCGGCCTTCCCGACGGCCTTCGGCACTTTCCTGATGCGCCAGTACTTCCTCGGTATGCCGAAGGACCTGGGCGAGGCGGCCATGCTGGACGGCGCGGGGCCCTGGCGGATCTTCCGCTCGGTGTACGCGCCGCTGGCCGCACCCGGCCTGGCGATCGTCGGCGTACTGGCCTTCAACTACCACTGGAACGAGTTCTTCCGTCCGCTGATCCTGGAGACCTCCAGCCAGAACTACACGCTTCCGCTGGGTCTGGTCTCCCTGCAGGGCAACCTCGGCACCGGGTCGATCTCTGTGGTCCTGGCCGGGGTCGTGCTCTCGATGCTCCCCGCCCTCGCCGTGTTCGTCGTCGGCCAGCGCCCTCTGCGCGAGGGCATCACCTCGGCAGGAGTCAACCGTTGAGCAATGACCCCAACGCGCCGCGTTTCAGGGTCCGTCCGCCCGTCGGCTGGATCAACGACCCCAATGGGCCGTTCCGTTGGCGGGACCGATACCACCTCTTCTACCAGCACAACCCCGACGCACCGGTGCACGCGAACGTCCACTGGGGTCATGCCTCCAGCACCGACCTCGCGCACTGGGAGCACCACCCGATCGCGCTCACCCCGACGCCGGGCGGCCCCGACGAGGCCGGCTGCTGGTCGGGCTGCGTGATCGACGACGCCGGCACACCGACCGCCGTGTACACGGGAGTCGACCGTGCCCACACCGGACTCGGCACCATCTGCCTGGCGCGGGCGGCGGATCCGGACGACGAGCTGCTGACCGAGTGGAAGCCGCTGCCGACGCCGGTGGTGGCAGGGCCGCCGCCGGGACTGGACGTGGTGATGTTCCGCGACCCGTTCGTCTTCCGCCACGCGGACCGGCGCTGGGCCCTCGTCGGGGCCGGGCACGCCGACGGCACGCCGTCGGTCCTGCTCTACGACTGCGACAACCTGACCGACTGGCAGTTCGCCGGTGTGCTGCTGGACGGCAAGGACCCGGTGGCCGCGGGCGTGTTCGGCGACAAGTCGGTGGGCTGGGAGTGCCCGCACCTGTACCGGACATCAGGCGGTGACCACGTGCTCCTGGTGTCCTTGTGGGACGGAGATCCCTGCTCCACCGGATACCTGACCGGCCGTCTGCAGGCCGATGGCCGACGCGCGTTGAGGTTTGTGCCGCGTGCCGGCGGGCGGCTCGACCAGGGGCGGGACTTCTACGCTCCCGCCGTGCTCCAGGAGCCGGACCGCGCACTGCTGTGGGGCTGGTCGTGGGAGGCCCGCCCGCAAGAGGAGGTGCACCGGGCCGGATGGGCAGGCGTACTCACCGCGCCACGGGTCGTCGACATCCACCCCGACGGTTCACTGCGGGTGAGTCCGGCCCCGGAACTCGACCTGCTGCGCCCGGCCGAGCCGTTCGTCACCGCGCCGGGCCGGGTTCCGCTTCCCTACACGTACGACCTGACGGTCACCGCATGCGAACCGACCACGGTGAGCCTGCTCCGGGGCGCGGCGGGCCGGGAGCTGACCGTCCGGGCGGACCCCGCCTCGGGGACCGTCGTCCTCGACCGCAGCGCCTGGCCCCGGACCGGCAGGGAAGGCTCCGCCCCGATCACCGTGCACGTACCGAAGGGGCCGGAACTCGCGCTCCGGCTGCTCGTCGACGGCTCGCTCCTCGAACTCTTCGTCGCGGACCGGGCCATGGTCACCGAGCGCGTCTACCGGCGCCCCGACGACATCGCCGAGCTGGTCGTCGACGGGCCGGGTGCCCGGGTCACCGGGTGGGCGCCGGACCCACGGAGGCGCGGCTGACCAGAGGGCAGGCCAAGCGCCGCACGGTCGCGGGCGGCGTGGGGCCGGCGTCGATGGCGTCCAGGAGCAGCCGGGCCGCCGCCTCGCCCATCTCCCGGTGCGGCAGCGCGACCGAGGTGAGCGGCGGTGTGAGGAACGCGGCCATGTGCTCCTGGTCGTCGTAACCGACCACGGACAGATCGGCGGGCACGTCGATCCCGAGCCGGGTCGCGGCGTGCAGGACACCCGCCGCGACCCGGTCGTTGTAGCACAGGACGCCGGTGGGGCGACGGCCCGGCTCGACCCCGTCGAACAGGCGCAGCGCGCCCGCGTACCCCGCGGAGATCTCCCCGCCGCCGCGCACGATCCACTCCGCGGGCACGGTGACGCCCTCGGCGCGCAGCGCGTCCCGGAAGCCGCGGGTACGTTCCACCGAGGCGATGTCGTCCAGACCGCCGATCACGGCGAGCCGGCGGTGGCCCGCAGCGAGCAGCAGCCGGGCCGCGGTACGGCCACCGGCGCGCTCGGCGGGGACCACGGCGGGCAGGGAGTCGTCCTCGGGCAGGCAGTTGGCCAGCACGGAGTGGGTGCGGTGCAGGCCCTCGGGGACGCGGACCCGGCGCAGTGACATGGCCGCGTAGATGATGCCGTCCACGCGCCGGTCGAGCAGTTCCGCGACGGCCGCGTCCTCCTTGGCCGGGTCACCGCCGGAGTCGACGGTGAGGACGAGATGGTCGCTGTCCCAGGCGGTCTCCATGGCGCCGCGCAGCAGCCGACCGGCGAACGGCGAGGACGCGATCTCATCGGTGACCAGCCCGATCACGGCCGTACGGCGACGGCGCAGACCGCGGGCCACCGGGTCGGGGCGGTAGCCCAGCCGGGCCGCGGCCTGCCGGATGCGTTCCTGGGTGGCGGGCGAGAGGTTGCCCTCGGCTCGGCCGTTGAACACGAAGGACACCGCGGTGTGCGACACGCCGGCGAGCCGGGCGACGTCCCGTGACGTCGGGCGCCCGGTGCCCGTGCTCCTGCTCTCCTCGGCACCGCCCACGCCGTCCGCCGCCCTCGCCCAGCCCGTCCCTGTCGATCACCGTCCACCCTATCCGCGGGGAGCGCCACGGCACACGGGAGATCCTCAGGGCGCCGCGGCGTGGGCGTCCGATGTGATCAGCGGATTCCCCGGAGGGCGGGGCCCGCTTCGGACCGGGCGTAAGCACGTCATCCGCCCAAGCCGCTCACGACGACCGGGCTGTGGTGGCGGACCTGACTGGGGCCCTCGCTGAAGGTGACGTCCTTGGTCCGGTGGACGGTGTTCTCGATGACCCGGTGCGCGCGTGCCCGGGCGCGTTCGCGGGAACAGTCCAGAACGGGGACATGACTCCAGTGCAGCGGGCTCAACTGTCGTGCAGGGAAGGCTGGTTGTTCTTCTCCGCCAACAGGCAGGGTGATCCCGTGTCCCATGGAAGTAGGCGCCGCGGGTCCCATTGGTTGTCGTAGCGGAACCCTTTTCTTCGATCGCGCTGTGGCACACGCACGCCGCAGCGCGATCGGGTTCGGGTTCGGGTTCAACGAGGTACCAGGCGCGGTCTCAGCGGCTGAAGACGAGTTCGGCCTGGTCGCGCTTGGTGGTGTGCAGGTCCCAGTAGACGGGGGAGATTTCCTCGGGCTGGGCCGTCGGGAATCCGGGGACGACCGACATGCCGATCGACACGTCGATCCCGACATGGGCGGCCTGCACGCCGGTGCCGTCCAGTTCCTTGTGCAGGTTGAGCGTCCAGTTCCGCAGCGCGGCAGCGGCGGCGTTGACGTTGCCGACCTGCGGGACGGGGTCGATCGAGCCCGCGCCGGTGGTGTAGAGCAGGGTGCCGGCGCCGACCTCGCGCATCGCGGGCAGGACGGCGTTGGTGGCGGCGATGGCGCCGTAGAGCTGAAACTCGATCTCGTGTTGCACGTGGCCAGGTTCGGTCTCGATCGGCGTGGTCAGAACAGTGGAGCCCATGGTGCCCACCGGGGAGTACTCCAGGACGTCGATGCCGCCGAACTGTGCGGCGGCGTCTTTGAGGGCCTGGGTGAGGGCGTCGCGGTCGAGTACGTCCGCGGGGAACGCGGCGGCGGTGATGCCCTCGGCGGTGAGTGTGCCGACGAGATCGTCGAGCTTGGTGCGGTTGCGGGAGATCAGGGCGACGTCGAAACCGTGCGAGCCGAAGGTGCGGGCGATGGCCAGACCCAACTGAGGGCCGGCTCCGACAATGGCGATGCTGGTCACAGCGATCCTTTCGTAGAACGCCGTCGAGGAGACGGACGCGTCAAGAAGACGGGACGTTACGGAAAGGGCTATCCGTTTCATTGACCGGATAGCCCTTTCCGGTTCACTGCGACCACCGTAGCACGCGAAATGGATAGGGCTTTCCGATTGCTAGACTGCCCCTCATGAACCCCGGCGACCAGCACCCCGACGCTCCCGACGCCCAGCCTGTGCGCAGTGACGTCGAGCGCAACCGCGGCAGGATCCTCGCTGCCGCGCGCACCGTGTTCGGTCGCGACGGCCTGGGCGCCTCCATGGCCTCCGTGGCGCGCGAGACGGGCGTCGGGATCGCCACCGTCTTCCGGCACTTCCCCACGAAGGAGGCGCTGGTCGCAGCCGTCTTCTCTGACCGCATGGACGCTTACGCCGACGCGGTCGCCACCGCCCTCGACGACCCGGACCCCTGGCACGGCTTCACCGGCTACATCGAGGCCGCCTGCGCGATGCAGGCCGCCGACCACGGCTTCGCCGACGTCCTGACCATGACCTTCCCCACCGCCAAGGCCATGGAGAAGCGCCGCAACGAGGCGTACGAGGGCATGGTGGAGCTCATCGGCCGCGCCAAGGCCACGGGCCGGCTGCGCGAGGACTTCGACCCCTCGGACCTGGTACTGCTGCACATGGCCAACCTCGGCGTCGTCAACGCCTGCGGCGATGCCGCTCCCGACGCCTGGCGACGCGTCGTCTCGCTGATGATCCAGTCCTTCGAGGCCCCGGCCCGAGCCCCCCTGCCCGCCTCGCCCGAGCACGACGCCCTCTACAAGGCCATGCTCCGCACGGCACCGGCGGGCAACACCGTACGTAAGCCCGACCGGGACAGCTGACCCCTGAGCTCCTCCGTCAGCTGACGAAGGGTGCTGCCAGCAACTTCTGGCCGAGATCGGTGTTGGCGTTCAGGGCGTCCCGGCCACGCCTGCTCGCCGTCATGGCCGAACGCGGCCTGGTGCAACGGCCTACCCCAGACCCCTTCACCACCCTCACCGGCGGCTGGGCCCCCGACCTGATGGAACAGATCACCTCTGGCCTGAGGGAAGCCCCGGCAGTAGTCCAGGAGCACGCCAAGACAGCACAGTCCTCACTCCCCAGCAACGTCGTCACACTACGTCGAGCCTGAACAGGCGCGGCCACCTCGATGCCGAGATCCGAAACTACCGGTCGCCAGCTCACCGTCGGACACCGGGCCCCGTCGACTACTGGCACCCCCGTTGCGAGATCGCGCGGGCAAGCAGCAGCAGGACCTGACCCGCATCCGCCGAACGCGACGATCTGCGTGGCCAGGCGCAGCTCTTGGCCCGGATCGTGCAGGTCCTGGAGATCGAGAACCACCAGCTCAAGGAGGCCAACACGAATCTGCGCGGGCAGTCGGCCGCCCAGGGAGCAGTCCGCGACCTGACCCGGCGACGTCGAACCTGACTCCGCGCGACGAGACGCAGGGGCAACCCGTCGCTGGATTCGACGCCTTCGCGTGCGAAATATGCCCCCGCCCGGCATCCCCCGGGCGGGGGCGTGGCACGGTCGGACCACATCACGGTCCGCGTCTATTGACGGTTACCGCGTTGCGGTGGCGAGTGCCGCGCGGATGACGTTCTCGCCGGCCGGCTGGCCCTTCTCGTTCGAGTACGGCCCGTACGGTGTTCCCCACACCGGCGTGCCCGTCGCCTGCCGCCAGCTGTCGGCCAGCGTTCCCGCGTCCACCACGCTGTAGCCGATGGAGTCGATGAATTCGGTCACCGCCGCCTTCGCCGGTGCGGAGTCACCGGCGATCGGCAGGTAGGAGCGGTCGGCCGCCCCAGCCGGGCGTGCGAGTGACAGCAGGTGCTTGAAGAAGATGTTGTTGAACGCCTTTACGAGCAGGGCGTCCGGGACGTACCGCAGAAGCAGCTCGCTCGAGGTGAGGGACTCGTTGTCGAGCTCGGGGATGTGCCCGTCACGCTCGGGGCCGTAGTTGCAGGTGTCGATGACCGTCTTCCCGGCCAGCGGCGCGGTGGGCACGTGGGGGAAGGCGCTGACCGGCACCGTGACCACGACAATGTCACCGGCCGCCGCGGCCTCTTCGCTCGTCGCCGCGGACGCCCGCGGCCCCAGTTCCTCGGCCGTGTCCACGAGCGTTTCGGGACCGCGCGAGTTGCTGAGCACCACCTGGTGCCCGGCCCCGACAGCGAGTTGCGCGATGGTCCTGCCGATGCTCCCGCTTCCGATGAATCCCACAGTCGTCATAATCTCAACGTCCTTCAGAAGAGCCGAACTTGCCGGTTGCCGGGCTCGTTACGATCCGGGTTCCTGCCGTCAGCCGGCGGGGAAGTAATGGCCGTTGTCCAGATCGGCGAGAAGGCCGGGCTGGGCGGGTTCCCAGCCGAGGGTCCGGCGGGTGATGAGGTTGGACGCCGGGTAGCTCTGCGTGACGATATTCGTGAGGAACCCGAAGTACCCCGGCGTCATCAGGGCATCGTTGGGAACGCTCACGGCGGGCAGGCCCAGGCGGCCGGCGATGGCCTCGGCGATGTCGCGGAACGGTATGCCCCCGTCCTCGACCGCGTGCCAGTATTTGCCGGCCGGCCCCTTCTCGAGCGCCAGGCGGAACAAGGTTGCGGCATCGCGGATGTGCACGGCGTTCCACAGGTTCCCGCCGTCGCCGTGGTAGCCGACGAACCCCTTTTCCTTCGCGAGCGCGATCAGCGTGGGGAGGAAGCCGGCACGATCGGTCGTGCTGTGCGCGATGTTGGCGATCCGCACGACCGAAGACCGCACCCCCTGCTCGGCGAGGTCGACAACGGCCCTTTCCACGACGTTGCGGACCCGCAGGGTGCCCTTGTGCTCCTCGCCGGCGGGGAGGGCCGGGTCGTTCTCGGTGGCCGGCCGCTCCAGGTTCCCGGGCGAGCCGATGCTTCCCGCCGTGACCAGCGGCTTTCCGGTTCCCGCGAGTGCCTCGCCGTACGCGAGCATGATCGGGAGCTCCGCGGCGGCCACGGCGTCGAGCCCGCCGGAGGGCAGCAGATCCTGCCTGTGCGCGACGTGGATGACGCCGTCGGAGTCCGCGGCTGCCTCCTTGAGCCCGTCGAGATCCTGGAGGTCGCCGCGACGCACCTTCGCGCCGAGCGCGGACAGGACCGCCGCGGAAGCGTCCGACCGGGCCAGGCCGGTGACCTCGTGCCCGGCGGCGATGAGCTCGGGGATGATGTACGAACCGGAATGGCCGGTCCCCCCAGCGACGAATACGCGCATCTAATTGTCCTTGTGAGAGTAGGTGCAGGGTCTTTTCGTGCCGTAAGTGAACTGGCGTAATGCGGCACGAAAGGTGGTGGTAGGGGTGCGCTCAGCCGAGAAGGGTGATGCCGAGGGAGAAATTGGTGTGCTTGACGGAGTGGTTCATGAGGCCCAGCTCCAGCAGGCCGACGTTCTCCAGTGCTCGCGCCATGGACAGTTCCCCGGCGTCCCAGGGGCGCAGCCCCAGGCTCTCGACGAACGCCGACACGCGTGCCTTCGCCTGCGCGTCGTCGCCGGCGATGAACACGTCCAGAGGGCGGTCCTCAGCCGGGCCGGCCGCCAGAACGTGGGAGAACACAGTGTTGAACGCCTTGACGACATGCGCGTCGTCGGGAGCCGCCTTGGCGATCTCCTGTGCGCCGGAACTGTCGTCGGGGACGACGAAGCCCCGCAGGTCGGGGGCTACGGGATTGGTGATGTCGACGATGATCTTGCCGCGCAGTGCGTCCCCGTACTCCCTCACCACCGCCGCCGCGCCGGCGTACGGCGTGGCGAGGACAACGGTGTCCCCGGTCGGGGCGGCCCCGGCCGTCCCGACCGTGGCGCCGCCGAGCGTGGCGGCCAATTCCTTGGCCTTGGCCGGGTCGCGGCCGATGATCTCGACGGCGTTACCGCCGGCGAGCGCCCGGCCGGCCAGAGCGCGGGCCATGTTTCCCAGTCCGATAATGCTGATGCTGCTCATCGGTGTTCCTGCTTTCCGGGCTTTGGCCCTGCTGTCAAATTCCAGTGTCGAATTCTTGGGTCGAATTCACTTCAGCGCCCTTAAGTGCCTGTTTTCAGGCTGCCATCGGGTCTGAATGGGTGTCCAAGACCTCTTGAAGCCGCGGTGATACCCTGAAGGCATCACCGGGCCGGGAGGTGCCATGGATCTGGATCTGGATCTGCGCAAACTGCGTTACTTCGTCGCCGTGGCCGACCGGCTGCATTTCGGCCGCGCCGCCGATGAGCTCCATATCGCGCAGCCGGTGCTCAGCCGGCAGATCCGCGCGCTCGAGCAGGATCTCGGCGCCTCGCTGTTCACCAGGGATCGCCACGGCGTGGAGCTGACGGACGCGGGCCGGCAACTACTGGCCGACGCCGGTCCGCTGCTCGCCTCAACCCACGCGGTCCGCCGCCGGGTGTCCGCGGCCGCCGGCGGCAAGCGGCGGCTGATGGTCGGTTTCCGGGCCGGCATTGCAGTCATCCCGGCGGCCCGTGCGTTCGAGGACCGGCACCCGGACGTGGTTGTGGACGTGCAGCGGATCGAAGGGGACGACCAGGCTGCGATGCTGCTCGACGGCCGCATCGACGTCGGCTATGTGCGGCTGCCCATCGACGAGGCCGGCCTGCGCGTCACCCCGCTGTACACCGAGCCGCGGGTGGCGGTGCTGCCCGCCGGACACCGGTTGGCCGGCAAGGAGGAGGTCACCGAGGCCGACCTGGCCGGCGAATCGCTGGTCTGGCACGGTGACCCGAGCACGCAGCCCACCAGGCGCCCGCTCCCCAATGCCGGGTACCCGGTGCGCGGGGTGGACGAGACGCTCGAGCATGTCGCGGCCGGACGGGGCATCTCCTTCCTGGCCCGTTCGGCGTCCGTGTTCTACTCGCATCCCGACGTCGTCTATGTGCCCATCCCGGAACTGGCGCCCGACCAGGTGTGCCTCGCGGTGGCGGCATCGCACACCTCGCCGGTGGTGGATGACTTCGTCACTGCGGCTCAGTCGACGGCCGAGATCACGGCAGAATGCGGCAACTATGAGATGTGGCAGCTTGGAGGCGATGCCGTCCAAGGCACGCTTGAGTAGTTCGGCTGCCCCCGTTCATCATGCGCTGCAGAGTGAAATGGCCTGACGGAGCGGTGCTGTCGCGGCTGACCTCTGGGCCGGTTCCGCTCTTCGGCCAGCAGTTGTCCGAGGGGGCTCCGAAGAACCCGAGACCGCCTGCAAGTACGTGCTGCGGACGCGGCTCAAGTCGGCTGATCGACGGCGGTCTGCCGTTCCTAGTCTCGGGAGTCGGTCCGTGGGACCCAGAACCCGACGGCGGGTTTCAGCCGCCCAGACGGGCCGCTCACTGATGATCAGCGTGGTCCAGAAGCCGACGCCGTGCCGCCCCGCGAGGAGAGCGCCGCGGTGGAGTGGATGAGGGGGCAAGTCTCCGGCTCGTAGAGGTTCTGAAGATGCGGGGGGGGGCCCCCGCGCCCCCCCCCGCGCCCCCCCCCAAAAAAAGTTGTAACAAGCCGAGA
>NZ_JBSHAF010000004.1:92883-186850 GCF_053611365.1 Streptomyces sp. NPDC054813
GGTGGGGGGGGGGGTCTCTCTGGGGTTGTGTGTGTCTAGCGGCGGGGGGGCGGCCCCCCCGCGCCCCGGGGGCCCCCCCCCCCCATCTTCTTATGTGATCAGCCGTCTGTTCGAACCGGCGGCGCGTCAGCGCCCTGGGCCGGGATGACGGCCTCGAGCTCCTGAAGCCTTCGGGGGTCGCCGGTCTCCCCGGCGGCTTCTGCTGCGGCCTTCAGCAGGCGGCGGCCAGTTTGGTAAAAGCCAGCAGGTCCGGTCCAGGTGCCGGGCGGCTGGTGTCGCGTACCTGCGGGTGCAGCCGCGCGAGGGGCGGCGCGTCGAGCCCGGTCGCGGAGTGCCAAGTCAACTTGACACTTCCTCCCGTCGCCGGTCATCGCCGGCTGTGGCGGGGATGGCGTTGTCGATGAGGACGGCGGCGATGGCGGCGGCGGTGGGGAAGGCGTCGGCGTCGAGGACCCGGGTGCGGGCCGCGGCGCCGTCGATGAGCAGCGCGAGCTGCTCGCCGAGCCGTTCAGGGTCGGCGGCGCCGGCTTCGCGGGCGGTCTCGGCGAGCCGCGCGGCGACGGCTTTCTTGTAGTCGCGTGCGTACTGGGATGCGGGGTGCTGGGGGTCGTGGAGTTCGACGGCGGCGGCGATGTAGGGGCACAGGGGGGTGGTGGGGGGGACGTCGAAGGCGGCGAGGAGCCGTTCGCGGGGCGTGAGGTCGGTGCGGTCGAACACGCCGGACAGAACGGAGGGGTCGAACCGGCGCAGGTACTCGGCGACGAGTTCGTCCTTGCCGGCGAAGTGCTGGTAGGCCGTGCGCTTGGACACCTCCGCCGCCGCGCACAGCTGGTCCATGCCGGTGCGGTTGATGCCCTGCTCGCGGAACAGCTGCTGGGACGCGCCGAGGATGCGCTCGCGGGCGCCCCGGCCGCGGCGGCGGCCCGTGGGGCCCTTCTCCAACTCCGTCATGGGCCCATGGTACCCCGGCTGGGTAACGACCGGTGTACATAGTTTGCGTCCCGGCCGGTCGCCCCGTACCGTAAGCACACAGGACGGTGTACTTAACGCCGTCGCCCCAGGTACACCCGGCACCACCGACCCAAGGGAACGACTATGGGAAAGCTCGACGGCAAGGTAGCGGTCATCACCGGCGGCACCACCGGCATGGCGCTGGCCGGCGCGAAGCTGTTCGTCGACGAGGGAGCGCACGTCTTCATCACCGGCCGCCGCCAGGACGCCCTGGACGAGGCCGTGAAGCAGATCGGCCGCAACGTCACCGGCGTCCAGGGCGACGCCGCCGACCTGGACGACCTGGACCGCCTGTACGACACCGTCAAGCGGGAGAAGGGCAGCCTCGACGTGCTGTGGGCCAGCGCCGGCGGCGGCGAGCCCGCCCCGCTCGGCGAGATCACCGAGGCCCAGTTCGACACCTGGTTCGGGCTCAACGCCCGCGGCACCCTGTTCACCGTCCAGAAGGCCCTTCCGCTCTTCAACGACGGCGGCTCCATCCTCATGACCGGCTCCAACGCCTCCCTCGGCGCCTTCCCCGGCTGGAGCGTCTACGCCGGCAGCAAGGCCGTCCAGCAGGCCTGGGCCCGCATCTGGCTCAACGAACTCAAGGACCGCCGCATCCGCGTCAACGTCCTGACCCCCGGCCAGGTCGCCACCGCCAAGCAGGAAGAACTCTTCGACGAGGCCACCAAGCGCCAGTTCGAGTCCCTCATCCCCCGCGGCCAGATGGGCCGCCCCGACGAGATCGCCACCGCCGCCCTCTTCCTCGCCTCCGACGACTCCAGCTACGTCAACGGCATGGAACTCGTCGCCGACGGCGGCACCACCGCCATCTGAACCGGACACACACAACCAGGGCAGGACATCTCATGAGCAGCATCAGCATCATCGGCACCGGGAACATGGCCCGTACCATCGGCGCGCGGGCGATAGCGGGCGGCAACACCGTCGAGGTCATGGGCCGCGATCAGTCCAAGGCCGCCGACCTGGCCAAGGCTCTCGGCGGCGGCACCACGACGGGAGAATGGGGCACCGCCCCGGCCGGGGACATCGTCATCGTGGCCCTGTTGTACGACGGCGTCGTGCCGGCCGTCGCCCAGTACGGAGACGCTCTCGCGGGCAAGGTCATCGTCGACATCAGCAATCCCTTCAACTCCACGTTCGACGGGCTGGCCCACCGCGAGGAGACCTCGATCGCGCAGGAAGTCGCCAAGGCCGCCCCGGCAAGCGCCAGCGTGGTGAAGGCGTTCAACACCGTCTTCCGCCATGTCCTGGAGAAGGGGCGGCCCGACGTCTTCATCGCCGGCGACAATGCGCAGGCCAAGGCGAGTGTGGAGGCGTTCATCGAGACCCTCGGGCTGCGCCCGCTGGACGTCGGCGGCCTGCAAATGGCGCACTGGCTGGAAGGAGCGGGCGTGGTCACGGTGGGCCTCGCCAACCACGGGGTGGGTAACTTGGACTTCGCCCTCAGCATCACCGAACTTCCCGTCCGAGTTCACGGTTGACGGATCGCCGAAAGGACTCGCCAAGTGAGGCCGTGGTGAGTCGGCGGGGTAGCCGTCCTGCACGTCCTCCGGGGGGATCACGCGCCGCATGGCTGTGCCCTTGGGATTGATGTAGATCAGCTCACGCGTCCCGATCCGGGACACCTGCCTGCCCCGCTCACGCGGCCTCGCCGCCTACCGGGACCTGCGTTCTCCTCGTCTGGGCATCAGACCGCCTGCCGTTCTGTCAGACGGCTCGCGTTGTCGGCGTAGGTCTTGTTCTGGTCGTTTCACTCCGCAATCGCCCTCGCAACCAGCAGGTTCGTCTGCCGGATGTAGCGCAGAGACCGCATCGTAGAGCCGGCGTGTCCGAGCAGCCGCTGAACGATCAGCAGATCGCCGAAGTCGGCGTGTTCGGCCGGCAAAGCACCCTGTCCGCCCTCGGCGATCTTCTCGGCGAGGGCGGACAGGATCATCTTGGTCAGAATTTCCAGCACGATCACGGCGTTCGCCGCCTTCTCTGGCAGCATCTCGACCGCGCACCGCCGGGCATCGACCCCGCCCTCACCACCGTGGCGAAAGGAGTGCCTAGCGCACGCGAACGGTTGCGGCCCCGCGCCTTGGAATATACAAAAGATCTTGTATCTTGATACACTTCGCCTGATACACTCAAGCGGAGGAGGCCACCATGAGTCGGACGGTCATTGATCTCGACGACGAGGCACTGGAAGCAGCTGCCAGAGAGCTCGGCACCTCTACCAAACGCGACACCATCAACACCGCACTGCGGGAAGTCACGGCCCGCTACCGGCGTTTGCGAGCACTCGACGAGGCCCGCGAACTGGTGGCCGAGGGCGCTCTGGACATCGACCTACTGCTGGACAAGAGCGCATACCGCCCCACGAGCGCGGGCGCGGCGGACGATGACCGCGACACCGGAGCGCACGAGTGACAGTCGCCGACTACCTCATCGACACCTCCGCCCTCGCCCGCGTCCTGCTCCGCCAGAACACGGCCGAATGGGACGACAGGATCGCCGCCGGCCTCGTCGCGATCTGCGACCTCACCGAACTGGAAGTCCTCTACTCGGCCCGTTCGGCCACGGACCGCGCCCGCTTGAAGTCGGCACTCGACGCCCACTACGCCTGGTGCCCCATGCCCGACGGCGTCTACCGCCGCTCCCGCGTCATCCAGGAACAGTTGACCGCCAAGGGAGAACACCGCAGCGCGGGCCCCGTGGACCTCCTGGTGGCCGCAGCCGCGGAAGAAGCGGGACTCACTCTGCTCCACTACGACCGCGACTTCGAAACCATCGCCCGCACGACAGGGCAGCCGGTCCGCACGATCGACCTCAGGCAGTAAAGCTCGCGCGGTGCCGACGGGCACCGAGCTTGTGACCGACCGGGCCGCCTGGCGGTCAGTCCGCTGTGGCCTGGGCCGTCTCCCGACACCCAGGGGTCACCGGGCGACACCACTTCCGGAACCTCGCGTCCAGCCAGCGTCCAGAATTCGACGTCCAGACGCTCGCACAGCCCACCCACGACGCCATCCTCCAGCCGCAGGCAGATACGTCTGCGCAGGTCAAAGCGATCCCAACGCACACTGACGGCCACAGAGTTGAACTCACGAGCAGCGGATTCGGCCCCGCAGCCCAAAGTCCTGCATCCGCACCCCAGATGAGACGTTTTCGCAGGTCAAAGCCCTGCACAGTGGGGCGGGTGGGACTCGGACCCACGGCCGACGGATTATGAGTCCTTTGAGGGTCTTGGCGGTCCTTGCCGATCAATACTCATCTTTGATGTTTTCCCAGGTCAGACACACTGATCAGTGTCAGTCCTGTGTGGTGCTTGTCGACGTGTTCCTGCCCTTGTGGCCCCTCAATGGCCCCTGGGAGTCGATGAGTTGGACGCTTCCCACAACAGCAGCCGCGTCCGCCCAGTTCAGCCAAGGGGATGCGATCCTCGCACAGCGGATTTCCTTTCCAACGACCTGACCAGCAACTTCACTGGCGGACCAGGGGGCTTGAGGGAACTTGGCGGACCTGGCGGGATCCAGGACACATGATCCAGGGGCCAAGCTTGGGGCCGGCGACTGGCCGGTATGCGTGATTGGTTCGCAGCCCGTGGGGTCCGAATTGATCCTTTCGGGCGTGTTCCGAACGCCCTGTTGCTGAACTGCTCTCTGTGGGCTGGCGAGCTGCTGTCGGGTGGGGCTCGGCGCCCGGCTCATCGGGCGATCCGGTAGCGGTGTTCGGGGCGGCCGGTGGCTCCGTAGCGGAGTTCGAGCCGGACCATGCCCTCCCGTACGAGGTACGAGAGGTACCGCTGGGCCGTTGCGCGGGAGACGCCGGTGAGTTCGGCGGCCTGGGCCGCGGACAGGGGGTCGTGGGCGGTGCGCAGGACCTGGTGCAGGAGGGCGAGGGTCGGTGCGGAGTGCCCCTTGGCCGGAACCCGGGGGACGGCCGGTGGCCGGGCGGCGCTGAAGAGGGCGTCCACGTCGGCCTGGTCGGTCCGCGGGGCGAGGCCCAACGCGGCTACGCGGTGCTGGAGTTCGCGGTAGGCGGTGAGCCGCTCGGCCAGGTCGGCGGAGCCGAACGGCTTGACCAGGTAGCCCACTGCGCCGAGCTTCATGGCGGTCCGTACCGAGGTGATGTCCCGGTCTGCGGTGATCATGATGACGTCGGGGCGGGCGCCGCCCTCGTCCGAGCTGAGCCGCCGCAGCACGTCGAGTCCGCTGCCGTCGGGCAGGAAGACGTCGAGCAGCAGCAGGTCGGGGTGGAGGGTGCGCACCGCGTCCAGCGTCTCGGCCACCGTCGCCGCCCGGCCGACCACCTCGAAGTCCTCGACGCGGGACGCGTAGTCGCAGTGGATGTGACCGACCCGGAAGTCGTCGTCCACCACCAGGGTCCGGATCATCCGCGGTCACCTCCGGTCGGCGAGGCCGTCGTGAACTGTGCGTCGCGTGGCCCGGGAGTGGCGTCCGGCAGCGGCAGGACGACGGTGAAGACCGCGCCCGGCCCCTCGCTGACCGTGATCGTCCCGCCGTGCCGCTGGGTCAGCCGGTGGACGAGGGCCAGCCCCAGCCCGCGCCGGGCGGTGCCCCGGTCGGGCCGGGTCGACCAGCCGTCCTCGAAGATCGACTCGGCGGCGCCCGGCGGAATCCCCGGGCCGCTGTCCGCGACCCGCACCATCACCAGGCCGACGGCCTCGACCAGCGAAAGCAGCACCTGCCGGCCGCCCGCCGGGGGCGGTCCCCCGGACGCCGCGTCGGTCGCGTTGTCCAGGAGGTTGCCGACGATGGTCAGCAACCGGCGCAGATGCGGCGGGTCCTCGCCGAGCGCGGAGTCGTCACTGAGCACCATCCGTACCCCGCGTTCCGCGGCAACCGTGGTCTTGGCGACGATCAGCCCCACGAGCAGCGCGTTGCCGATCCGTTCGCGTACGGACTCGGTCAGCGCCTGGTCGGCGCCGGCCGACTCGACGGCGTACTCGAAGGCGGCGTCGTGGTCGCCGATATCCAGCAGCCCGGCCACCGTGTGCATGCGGTTGGTGAACTCGTGCTGCTGGGCGCGCAGGGCGTCGGTCAGCCCGCGCACCGAGTCCAGTTCGCGCAGCAGCCCGATCAGCTCGGTGCGGTCGCGTACGGTGACCACCGCGCCCAGTTCACGGCCGTGCAGCGTCACCGGCATCCGGTTGACCACCAGGCAGTGGTCGTCGGTCAGCACGCTGAGGTCTGTGCCGGTCAGGGTGCCGTCCAGGGCGCGGCGCAGCCGCCCGTCGGGCAACACCTCGTCGAGCCTGCTGCCGAGCGCCGTACCGAGGCCGAGCAGAGTGCGGGCCTCGTCGTTGACCACAGTGATCCGGCCGTCGGGATCGAAGGCGATCACACCTTCCCGGATGCCGTGGAGCATGGCCTCGCGATCCTGGAGCAGTCCGGCGATCTCCTCCAGTTCCAGCCCAAAGGTCGACCTCTTCAGCCGACTGGCCAGCAGGAATGCCGCCGCCGAGCCGAGCGCGACGGCGATCGCGGCGTACAGGCCGAAGGTGGGCAGCTCCCGCCACAACTCGCTGAGGACGTCGCGTTCCGGAAGGCCGGCCGACACCTCGCCGACCAGGGTGCCGGTGGGCCCCTTCAGCGGGGCCTTGCCGTTGGCGGACCGTCCGGTGGCGCCCTGGTCGGAGCCGACGTGGGTGTGTCCGTCCAGGACCACGATCGGGTCGTCCACCGGCTCGCCGACCAGCGACGGGTCGGGGTGCGAGTGGCGGACACCGTGCAGGTCGATCACGACCACGTACGACGCCCCCGACGCCTTGCGGATCCGTTCGGCGACGGTCTGGACGACGTCGCCGCCACCGCCGTACTGCATGGCGTGCCGGATCTGCGGCTCGGCGGCCGCGGTCTGGGCGATGGACAGCGCCCGCTGCTCGTAGGACCGGTCGATCTCGCTCCGCTGCGCGAACGCGAGCAGTACGAAGCCGATTGCTCCGGTGAGGGCCAGGATGACCAGCTGGTTGGCCAGGATCCGCGCGGAGAGCCTCCCCTTCCCGCCGCGGTCGGTCCGGATACGGATGGGCATCACAGGTGCCTTCGCCCTTGTCGTACGGCCGGGCCCGGCCCCTTCGCCGTACCCGTGGTGGCGTGATTGTGTCCCACCGCGGATATTCTGCCCACCCCCTGAACCGCTGAGCAGAATGCGCAGAACCCCTGTCAACACTACTAACGCGGGATACGTCTGAAACAACGACGTAACACCACGAGGCCTTTAGCGTCTGCCTTCCTCGACCTCCGAGGTTAGGAAGGGAGACGGCCTCAGATGGCTTCGCGAAACGATGTCGCGACCAGCCCCGGCGCCGAGAGGATCGGCCGGGACAGCGCGCGAGTCGAGATTTCAGGACTCACCAAACGATTTCTGACTCCTGCGGGTGAGGTGTTCACGGCACTGCAGGACGTTTCGTTCACCGTGGAGCCGGGCCAGTTCTGCGCGGTGGTGGGCCCGACCGGCTGCGGCAAGTCGACGACGCTGAGCATGGTGTCCGGGCTCGACCGGCCCAGCGAGGGCTCGGTCAGAGTCGGCGGCCGTGAGGTGGAGGGCGTCACCGACGGCGTGAGCTTCATGTTCCAGACCGACGCGCTGCTGCCCTGGAAGACGGTCCTCGGCAACGTCCTGATGGGCCCCGTCTTCCGCAAGGTGCCCAAACAGCAGGCCCAGGCCTCGGCACGCGACTGGCTGCGCCGGGTGGGCCTGACGGGGTTCGAGGACCGCTACCCGCACCAGCTCTCCGGCGGCATGCGCAAGCGCGTGGCGATGGCCGCGGCGCTGATCAACGAACCCAAGATCCTGATCATGGACGAGCCGTTCGGCGCCCTGGACGTGCAGACCAAGGCGATCATGTCGACCGAACTGCTCGGCCTGTGGGAGCAGATCCGTCCGTCGGTCATCTTCATCACCCACGACCTCGACGAGGCCGTGGCGCTCGCCGACCGGGTCGTCGTCATGACGTCCAGCCCCGGCTCGGTCAAAGCGGTCTTCGACATCGACCTGCCGCGCCCACGCGGCGCGGTCCAGGAGATCCGCTTCCAGCCCCGCTTCATCGAACTCCAGCACCAGATCTGGGACTGCCTGCGCGAGGAGGTGGAGCGCGCCTACGCACGCACCGCAGGAGGTACGGCATGAGTACGACGTCCATCGTTTCCACCGGCCCGGTCAAGGACGGCTCACAGGTCTCCGCCAGGGCCGCCGCCAAGCGCGCCGTCCGGCGGCGCACCCTGCTGGTGTGGTCGGGTCGCATCGGGCTCGCGGTCTTCGTCCTCGGTGGCTGGCAGGCGTTCACCACCTGGGGGATCGTCGACCCGTTCTTCTTCGGGCAGCCGTCGGGCATCGCCAAGCGGCTGGTCGACCTCTTCCGGCAGGGCACCGAGTTCGGGTCCTTCTACTCGAACATCTGGACCACAATCCAGGAGGCGCTCGTCGGCTTCGCCCTCGGGGCCGTGACCGGAGTGATCTTCGGCGTCGCGCTCGGCCAGAGCCGCTTCCTCGCCGACGTGCTCGGCCCCTACATCAAGATGGTCAACGCCATCCCGCGTATCGTCCTCGGCTCGATCTTCATCGTCGCGTTCGGCATCGGCGTACTGCCGAAGATCCTGCTCGCCGCGGTGCTGGTGTTCTTCATCGTCTTCTTCAACGCCTTCCAGGGCGTCCGCGAGGTCGACCGCAACATCCTCGCCAACACCAAGGTCCTGGGCGCCTCGCAGCTGCAGATCATCCGGCACGTCACCGTGCCCTCCGCACTCACCTGGATCATCGCCAGCCTGCACAGCGCCTTCGGCTTCGCCATCGTCGGCGCGCTGGTCGGCGAGGTGCTCGGCGCACAGAGCGGCCTCGGCCTGGTCATCAAGACCGCGCAGAACAACTTCGACCCCAACGGTGTGTTCGCCACGATGCTCGTCATCTCGGTCATCGTGCTCGGCGCCGAGTGGCTGATCGGCAAGCTCGAACACCGGCTGCTGTCCTGGCGCCCGCCGGCCCCGTCCGAGGCCGCCAACACCATCTGACGCCCCCTCCCCCGCGCCCCCTACTTCACCCCAGAACCCCCTCAGCAAAGGAATGTGGTCAGCCATGTCCAGACGACCCGTCGCCGTCGCCGCGTCTCTGCTCACCGTTCTCGCCCTCGGTGCCACCAGCGCCTGTTCGGGCAACTCCTCGGCCTCGACCGGCGGTTCGGGCTCCACGCCGACCGTCAAGCTCATGGCCGGCGGCCTCGACAAGCAGATCTACCTGCCGTACCAGCTCGCCCAGCAACTCGGCTTCTACAAGAAGTACGGCGTCAACGTGCAGCTGAGCACCGAGCAGGACGGTGGCGTGGGCGCCGAGGAAGCCATGGCCTCGGGGCAGGTGGACATGGCGGGCGCCTGGTACAACCACACGATCGAGTTCCAGGCGAAGGGCAAGGCCGTGGAGGACGTCGTGCAGCTCTCCGGCGCGCCGGGCGAGCGCGAGATGTGCACCACCAAGTCGGGCGTCCACTCGGCCGCCGACTTCAAGGGGAAGACCCTCGGCGTCACCGACCTGGGTTCGGGCACCGACACGCTCACCCAGTTCCTGGCCGCAAAGAAGGGCGTCAAGACCAATCAGTTCCACCGGATCGGGGTCGGCGCGGGCTCCACCGCCATCGCCGCGCTGCAGAACGGCAAGGTCGACTGCGTGATGACGACGCAGCCGACGGTCGCCGCGATCCAGAAGAAGGGCGTCGGTACGTCCGCGATCGACCTGGCCACCACGGACGGCGCCACGGCGGCCATGGGCGGTGCCTACCCTGCCGCCAGTGTGCTCGCCCGCACCGACTGGGTGAACTCGCACAAGGCCACGGTGCAGAAGGTCGTCGACGCTCTCGTCGCCACCATGCACTGGATCAACACCCACAGCGCGGCCGACATCGCCAACAAGCTGCCGGCGTCGTTCGTCTCGAACCAGCTGGTGACCAAGGCCGACTACATCACCGCCCTGACCGAGGACAAGGGTCAGTTCCTCCCGGACGGTCTCATGCCGGCCGGCGGTCCCAAGACCTCCCTGGCCACGGAGCAACTCGTCGGCAACGTGAAGGGCTCGGTGGACCTCGGCAAGACGTTCACCAACGACTTCGCCCTCCAGGCCAACAAGACCGAGGGCTTCAAGACGACCACGACCCCGGCCGGGTCCAACGGCTGAGCCCGCACCATGCATGAGGCCGCCCGGCTGACTATCACCTGGGCGGCCTCATGGCCAGTCGTAAACGACCAGGTCAGCGGACCGGCAGGACGGCGGTGTGCTCCTCGCGCACGGCCTTGAGGGAGCGCGGGTCGAGACCGAGCAGGCTCAGGATCGTCGGTGCGATCTGCTTGGTCTGCACGCTCGCGGAGTCTCGCACGCCGCCCGGGACGGAGGCGCCGGACACGACGAGGGGGACGTCGAGGTCGTCGGAGTGGCTGCCGCCGTGCTCGGCGATCTTCTTGGTGCCGCCGGTGTAGACGACGCCGTACTGCGCGACTCCGAGGAGGTCAGGGACCCGGGCGTCGCCGGCCTTGACGTGGAAGTAGTCGGCGGCGGCCTGGCCGGCGTAGACCTTGTGGAGCCCGCTGTGGGTGTAGGCCTTGGGCGCGGCGTTGATGTCGGTGCCGGTGCCGCTCTGTGCGAGCAGGTACCTCTTGGCGAAGGCGGTGGCGGCCGCGGAGCGGTCGGAGAGCCAGAGCAGCATGGCGTCGTCGTCCACCGCGTGCGTCACCAGGTCGGCGGCGCCGGGGTGCAGCTTCTTCCAGGCGGCGTTGAGGCCGTCCAGCAGCGGGCCGTCGTCGACGCGGGTGAGCGCGGCGGGGTCGGTGGGCGACTGGCCGTGCTTGGCGGAGAGAATGACGGCGGTGCTGCCGGACAGGTGCCGCTTGCGGATCTCGGCGGTCAGGGCGCCGATCTCCGTGTTGACGAAGTCCAGGTTCTTCACCAGCAGCGGGCCCGGGACGTTCTTGGCGGTGTAGCCGCCGGTGAGGCCGTCGGAGGCGGGCAGCTTCTGCGCGGTGGAGACGGACTGGAAGTTGAGGCCGAAGATCGCCGGGGTGCCGACCTTGTGGGTGCGGCTGTGGTCGTAGCCGTCGATCTCGTTGAGGACGGCCTTCACCTTGTAGCCGTCGTACTGCTCGGTGGCCTTGTTGTCCGTGGTCCAGTCGTTGCCGGCGGCGTAGCCGAGGGCGTCGCTGTTGATCTCCGGGGTGAACAGGTCCTGGACGCCGGTGCCCGAGGGGCCGTCGAGGATCTCGTAGGCGGCGTGCTTGTCCGACCAGGCGGTACGCAGACCCGCCTGGCGGGCCACCTCGAAGACCGTGTTCACCTTGAGGTACGAGTGCGGGTAGACCGGCTTGCAGGTCTTCGGGTCGACGGGCAGCTTCGACGCGTTGATCAGGCTCTGCGGGTGGCCCGTCATCGACAGGATGCTGTCCGGCAGGCCCGCGAGGCCCTGACCGGCGTCGATGGAGGCCTGGTTCTTGTCCAGGTCTTCGGTGAGGTCCACCTCGACTCCGGGCTTGACGCCCTTGCAACTGGTGGTTCCCGCCGGGAGGAGCGCGGCGTTGTAGGTGTCGTCGTAGTAGATGCCCGTGGTGCCGGGGCTGCCGCCGGTCGCCTGGGCGACCATGCCGGGGAAGGAGTCGGACGGCGTGGTGGTCCTGGCGTGGGTGTACTCCACGCCGCCGCCGGCCAGCCGGGCCAGCGCGGACTCCGGGTGTCTGGCGATGTACCAGGCCAGGTCCGACTGGTGCAGCCCGTCGACGGAGACCAGCAGGACGTGCCGGGCGGCGGCACGGTGGTGGGAGGCGGCGAACGCGGCGGGCTGGGCGGCGGTAACCCCGGTCAGGACTCCGGCGGCGGCGAGGACGGCTGCGGGCCTGACGTGGCGTCTGGACATCTGGTCTCTCCCGGGTGTTCGGGGCGGGCTGCGGGTGCCGGGCCCATCAGAGGCCCGCCTTGTGTACCGGAAACGGCGCATGTGTGAACACGCCCGGAATGAGCGGTCGGGTCTTCACCAAGCGGGCCCGGCTTTCCCCAGGACGGAGACGCTCGAGAAGGTGGATATGGCCGCCCGTACCGCCGATGCGGGAGTGCGGCGGCGCTGCACACGTGCGCCCGCCGCAGACCGGCCGCCGGCTTCCGGCAACGCGGGCAGCCCTCAGCAGCAGCACCGGGGCATGACGCTGATCGGCACGATCAGCGTGTTCATCGGCACCCGCTCGGCCTGGACCCGGGCGATGCTCTCCCACCCGCCCGTCGCCGCGGACGTGCAGGCCGCGAACCAGATCGTGCACGGCCGCCCCGTCTACGGACAGCCCTGGCCCTGGCTGTTCGGCACGTCCAATTCCGGCCTGACCAAGACGATGTCCGGCTCGGCGCACTACACGTACGGCTGTCCACCGCTGACCGCCCTGACGGACCGGCACCAGCACGGTGAACGCGTTGGGGTGGCGGCTGGTCAGAAGGAGTCCGCCCAGGGAGCTTCAGTACTCGTTGGTGCGGCGGAGGGCCAGAGGGCGGCCGTCGGGGTCGGCGAGCAGTCGGTAGAGCGGGGTGACCAGGGCCGTCGTAGTGGGCGACAGACGCGGGGTGCGGTAGGTCCGCAGGCGGCCGGGAGGCCGGGGTCCCTGGCACCCGCCGTCGTACCACGCGTCCAACGCCGCGGCGGACTCCGCGAAGGCGCGGAAGGCCTTCACCGGGTCGCACAGTCCCTGCGGGTCAGCGCGGTCCAGGTGCTCGCAGGCCAGTTCGAGTCGCAGGTCGCGGGCGTAGGCGCGGGCGCCGTCGCCGAGACCTCCGGGGTCGCGTGGCTCACGGGGGTCGATCGCCTCGTCCACGACGGCGCAGCTCAACTCGGAATCGTGCGTCCAGGAACGGCGGTTGACGTTGTCCGAACCGACTGAGGACCACACGTCGTCGATGACGCAGACCTTCGCGTGGACGTACACGGGAGTCCCGGCGTGGTTCTCCACCGCGTAGACGGCGACACGGTCGCCGCCCGCGCGGCGCAGCAACTTCAGGGCGCTGATCCGCCCGACGAGGTTCATCGCCTGCGTCACCCGGCCGTCCTCGTCTGGCTCGGCGGGAATGACCGCGATGAGGCGCAGCCCGGGGTGGGCGGCCAGTGCCTCGGCGAAGCACCTGACGACCTGGGCGGACCACAGGTACTGGTCCTCCAGGTAGACCAGCGAGCGGGCCCGGCGCATGACCTTCTGGTAGCCGCGGGCGATGCTGCGCTCGCCGTGCGGGGCGAAGTCGTAGCCGTGGACACGGGCCGGATAGGTGCGCAGTAGTTGCACGGTGTGCGTTCCGCAGGGCTCCGGGTCGTCCAGCTGCGGAGGCAGCGTGTCCGCTGTGGTGTCCTCATGGCGCAGGAGTTCTCGCAGCCGCCCCAGCGGGCTGCGGCTGAGCGGAGCCGGGTCCTCCCAGCGTTCGCGGAAGTGGGCTTCGACATCACCGACGGCGGGGCCGTGGATCGCGAGCTGGACGTCGTGCCAGGGCGGACGCGACCCGTAGACGGCGGCGAACGGCTGGCTGAGCGGGTCGCCCTGATGAGCGGTGTCGTCGCGGCGGCTGTGGCACAGGTCGATTCCGCCGACGAAGGCGACGTCCCGCTCGGGCCGTCCCGGGTGGCGCAGTACGACGGACTTCTGGTGGTGCGAGCCGCCGGGGCGCACCCGCATGTCGAGCAGGCACTCTCCGCCTGCCGCTCTGATCTCCTCACCGAGGTGACGGTTCTCGCGTTCGCTGAACTGGAAGCGGTCCAGATGAGAACGCCAGATCAGCCCCTTGACGATGACACCGCGCTCGGCCGCCGCACACAGCACCTGTCCGATCTCGCTGCCGGGGCCGTCGAGCCGTTCGTCGGGGTCGCCGCGCCAGTCGGTGAACAGCAGCAGGTCGCCCGGCTGTTGGGCGCGGACGGCCTTGAGCAGTTCACCGAAGTACACCGCGCCGTGGACGAGTGGACGTACCTGGTTACCCGTCGACCACGCCGTTCCTCCGGGCCGGCGGCTCTCCAGACGGGTCGCGGGGTTACCTCGCTCGCCGGGCGCTAGCAGCCAGTCGGCCAGCTTCATGGCCCCTCCCACGGGCAGCGCCCGGCAAAGCAGGCATGTCCATCAGTCATCTGTGTGCCCAGGCCGCTGTCAGATGCTCCGGGGCGGGCATCTCGGCAGCATGGTTCCGTGATGTCCGCGATGCGGAGGATGCCGTCCCCGCGGGGTTGCCGCCGTAGCGTCTGGACACGTCCGCCGAGTAGCCCGCAAAGAAGTGCTGAAACCTCGCCGCCCCGGCCTGGGTCACCGTTTCGCAGGCGGCGCCGACGGGCCGGGCGTAGGCACGAAGAGAACGAGCCCGATCTCGACGCCGATCAGGAGCCGCGGCCCCGTCGGTGTCTGTGCGAGGCGGCGGAGCATCGCGTCCACGCCCCCTTCCTCGCGGGGGGTCACCGGAGCCCAGGTCCCGGGCCGGCTCCTACAGCAACCGGCGCGCGTCGGTCCTCACCCGCCTCGGCATCTCCGGCTACTGCACCATCAGCACCACCAGCAGCTGAGACCCCTCGGCCATCCCCAGACGCTCTCTCAGCAGCCACCTGCTGCCACTGAACACCAGGGCCACTATCGGCCCTGAGACACCGTCACCTGGACACGGCCGCGCCGTCCCGGCCCCTGTACGGCCCCTGGGCCTTGGCATCGACCCTCAGGACAGTCGCCCGGACGCCGAGCGACAACCTCGATCACCGATTCCGCCGCAGGTCAGATGGGGTGCAGCTCCCCCAACCACCGCCGGACTCCAAAGCCACGAGCAGCGGATTCAGTCCGTTCGGGCAAAGTTGACGCTGCGACACCCAAAAACGAATGTTTCCGCAGGTCAGAGACCTGCACAGGTGGGGCGGGTGGGACTCGAACCCACGGCCGACGGATTATGAGTCCGCTGCTCTAACCGGCTGAGCTACCGCCCCATAGCGGCGTGTCGCGTACAAGTGTGCGCGCCGTCTGCCGCAGCATAGCCGCTCATACGATCTCCTGCTTCGGATGGTCGGCTTCCGCGGACGTTCACGACCTTGAGGACATCGGTGCAGGCCCAGCGGTTCCCGCGGACACGGAACGGACATGAAAAAGGACCCCCGAAGGGGTCCTCGTTCAGCATGCTCCCCCGACTGGACTCGAACCAGTAACCTGCCGGTTAACAGCCGGCTGCTCTGCCAATTGAGCTACGGAGGACCGAGCTCCCCCGACTGGACTCGAACCAGTAACCTGCCGGTTAACAGCCGGCTGCTCTGCCAATTGAGCTACGGAGGAATGCCTCGTTGCATCGAACGTACCTACCTGGGTATTCGCCAGGGGGCGCCCGCTCGCTGCGACACATACATTAGCGCAAGCAGGGGGGTGCTCCGCCAATCGGTACTCTCCGACAAGACTCCCCCCGAGGGAAGGGTGGCCGCCATGCGCTACAAGCTCACGTTCGTCGCCGGGCTCGCTCTGGGTTACGTGCTGGGTACCAGGGCCGGACGCGAGCGATACGAGCAGCTGAAGAAGTCCGCCCGCCAGGTCGCCCAGAACCCCGCGGTCCGCAACACCGCCGAGACCGCCGCCCAGCAGGGCCGGGTCTACGCCGGCAAGGCATTCCACTCGGTCAGCGCAAAGGTCGGCGACCGGATGCCCGACTCGGTGGCCGCCCGGGTCCGCTCCCTGCGCGAGCGCAGCCAGAACGACGGCGGGGACGAGTGGGGCACCAGTAACACGTAGCGCCCACTTGTCAGCGCGGCTTCCCCGCACCTCCCAGGGGCGCGGGGCCGTGACATATGCGGCTCCGCCGCGTGGGCGCGACCAGCCCCGACGCACCCGCACTTCGACTCGGCCCTCACCCCAACGGCGCCCGTCGGCCAAACCACAGCGGCGCGTGCGGCAGAATTTCGTGCATGGGGATAGTCGCCGGGTTGGACAGCTCACCGGATTTCACTCGCATCGTGGTCTGCGACACGGACACGGGCGCGGTGCTCCGCCAGGGATACGCACCGCACCCGGTCGACACGCCGGACGGCGCGCCGCGCCCCAGCGACGTCGACCCGCAGGCCTGGCTGCTCTCCCTCGGCGAGGCCGCCGGCGGCGGGCTCCTGGAGGGCGTGCAGGCCATCGGCGTCTCCGCGCAGCAGAACGCGCTGATCCCGCTGGACGCCCAGGGCAACACCGTGCGCCCGGCGATCGTCGGCGGCGACCGGCGCGCCCAGGTCGCGGCGGCCGATCTCATCGACGCGCTCGGCGGCCGGGAGGCCTGGGCGCAGGCGGTGGGGTGCGTGCCGCAGGCCGCGCAGCCGGTGACCAAGCTGCGCTGGCTGGCGAAGGCCGAGCCGGAGAACGCCCGGCGGACCGCCGCACTGCTGCAGGCCCATGACTGGCTGGTGTGGCAGTTGCTCGGGCGGCCGGTGCGAAGGACCACCGACCGCGGGGGTGCCTCCGGGACCGGGTACTGGTCGGCCGCCACCGGCGGCTACCGGTCCGACCTCGTCGAACTCGCCCTGGGCCATCAGGCCATGCTCCCCGACGTGATCGGCCCCTCGGACGCCGCCGGTACGACTCCGGAGGGGCTGCTGATCTCCGCCGGGACCGGCGAGACCATGGCCGCCGCCTTCGGGCTGGGGCTTGGCTTCGGGGACGCCGTGGTGTCCCTGGGCGCGTCCGGGTCCGTGATGGCCATCCACCCGGAGGCGCTCGCCGACACCTCCGGGATGATCACCTCGCTCGCCGACGCCACCGGGATGCACCTGCCGGTCGTGACCACCCTGAACGCCGTACGGACCCTGCGCGGGACCGCCGAGCTGCTCGGGCTGTCGGACCTGGAGAGCCTCTCCGACCTGGCGATGAAGTCGACGCCCGGCTCGCACGGGCTGGTCATGCTGCCGTACCTGGAGGGTGAGCGGACGCCGAACCTGCCGCACACCGCCGGGATGCTGGCCGGGCTGCGCCGGGAGTCCATGAAGGCCGAGCACCTCGCGCGGGCCGCCTTCGAGGGCATGCTGTGCGGGCTCGCCGACGCGCTGGACGTGCTGCGCGGCCGGGGTGTGGAGGTGCGGCGGATCTTCCTGCTGGGGCAGGCGGCCGAACTGTCGGCCGTACAGGCGGCGGCGCCGATGCTGTTCGGCGCGCAGGTCGTCGTACCGCAGCCGGCGGACTACGCGGCGATCGGGGCGGCCCGGCAGGCGGCCTGGGCGCTCGGGGTCTCGCAGGGGGCCCTGGATCCGCGCACCCCGCCCGTCTGGCAGGGTGCGGCGGCGCAGGTGCTGGATCCCGGGGACGAGCTGGCCGTCGGGCAGGCGGTGCGACAGCAGTTCGTCTCGGTGCGGGAGCAGACCCATCCGGGGGCGTTCCGGTCGTAAACACCGCGAAGCCACGTCGGCGTACGTCCGCTGTCGGGTTAATCAGTTGAGGTAACGCGGGTGGAGTGTCGGACGATAGGGGCCTAGGGCAAGCGATCCCGCCTTTCGGGCAAGCGACCCCGCCCCCACCGCCGACTCCGAGAGACGTAGCGTGCTCATACGACTTCTGCGGACCTATCTCAGGCCCTACAGGAAACCCATCTCCATCCTGGTGCTGCTGCAGTTCCTGCAGACCTGCGCCACCCTCTACCTGCCCACGCTCAACGCACACATCATCGACAACGGCGTCGTGAAGGGTGACACGGATTACATCCTGTCCTTCGGGGCCCTGATGATCGGCATCTCGCTGGCCCAGGTGGTGTGCAACGTCGGTGCCGTGTACTACGGCGCCAGGACCGCGTCCGCGCTCGGCCGGGATGTGCGGGCCGCGGTCTTCGACCGGGTGCAGTCCTTCTCCTCGCGTGAGGTCGGTCACTTCGGTGCGCCCTCGCTCATCACCCGTACGACCAACGACGTACAGCAGGTCCAGATGCTGGTCCTGATGGCGTTCACACTGATGGCGTCGGCGCCCATCATGTGTGTCGGCGGCATCGTGCTCGCCCTCGGCCTGGACGTTCCGCTGTCCGGGGTACTGGTCGCCGTCGTCCCGGTGCTGGCCGTCTCCGTGGCCCTGATCGTGCGTCGGCTGCGTCCGCTGTTCCGGGCCATGCAGGTACGCCTCGACACGGTGAACCGGGTGCTGCGCGAGCAGATCACCGGCAACCGGGTGATCCGCGCGTTCGTCCGCGACGAGTACGAGCAGGGCCGGTTCGGGAAGTCCAACAAGGACCTGACCGACATGCAGCTGGCCACCGGCAACATGCTCGCGCTGATGTTCCCCATCGTCATGACGACGGTGAACGTCTCCTCGATCGCGGTGGTGTGGTTCGGCGCCCACCGCATCGACAGCGGTGACATGGCGATCGGCGATCTGACGGCGTTCCTCGCCTACCTGATGCAGATCGTGATGTCCGTGATGATGGCCACCTTCATGTTCATGATGGTGCCGCGTGCGGAGGTCTGTGCCGAGCGCATCGAGGAGGTCCTGGACACCGAGTCCAGCGTCGTGCCGCCGATCGCGCCGGTCGTCGAGCTGCGCCGGCACGGGCACCTGGAGATCCGGGGCGCGGGCTTCCGCTATCCGGGTGCCGAGGAGCCGGTGCTCAAGGCCGTCGACCTGGTGGCCCGGCCCGGTGAGGTGACCGCCGTGATCGGCTCCACCGGCAGCGGCAAGTCCACCCTGCTCGGCCTGGTGCCGCGGCTCTTCGACGCCACGGACGGTCAGGTCCTCGTGGACGGGGAGGACGTCTCGGGTCTCGATCCGAAGCTGCTCGCCAAGACGGTGGGGCTGGTGCCGCAGAAGCCGTACCTGTTCGCCGGCACGGTCGCGACCAACCTGCGGTACGGCAACCCGGACGCCACCGACGAGGAGCTGTGGCACGCGTTGGAGGTGGCGCAGGCCAAGGGCTTCGTGGAGAAGCTGGAGGGCGGACTGAACGCGCCCATCGCCCAGGGCGGCACCAACGTCTCGGGCGGCCAGCGGCAGCGTCTCGCCATCGCCCGCACGCTGGTGCAGCGCCCGGAGATCTACCTCTTCGACGACTCCTTCTCCGCCCTCGACTACGCGACCGACGCGGCCCTGCGTGCCGCGCTCGCGGAGGAGACGGCCGAGGCGACCGTCGTCATCGTCGCCCAGCGGGTGGCGACCATCAGGGAGGCCGACCGGATCGTCGTCCTCGACGAGGGACGGGTGGTCGGCACCGGCCGCCACCACGAACTCATGGCCGGCAACGAGACCTACCGGGAGATCGTGCTCTCCCAGCTGACGGAAGCGGAGGCCGCCTGATGGCCGGGCCCATGGGACGCATGATGGCCGGGGGCGGCCCCGACCAGCGCTCGATGGACTTCAAGAACTCGGGCAAACGGCTTCTCGCCCGGTTCAAACCCGAACGGTTCACCATCTATGTGCTGCTGTTCTGCGTGGTCGCGAGCGTCACCCTCAACGTGATCGGCCCCAAGATCCTCGGCCGCGCCACCGACCTGGTCTTCGCGGGTGTCATCGGCAAGCAGATGCCGGCCGGGACCTCCAAGGACCAGGTCCTGCAGGGCATGCACGACCGGGGCCAGGGCACCGTCGCCGACATGCTCAAGAGCACCGACTTCACCCCGGGCAAGGGCATCGACTTCGGCCAGGTCGGCGACGTCCTGCTGCTCGCGCTCTGCACCTACGTCGTCGCCGGCCTGCTGATGGCGGTGGCGACCCGGCTGGTCAACCGGTCCGTCAACCGCACGATGTACCGGCTGCGCGAGGACGTCCAGGGGAAGCTGTCCCGGCTCCCGCTGTCGTACTTCGACAAGCGGCAGCGCGGCGAGGTGCTCTCCCGGGCGACCAACGACATCGACAACATCGGCCAGACGCTCCAGCAGTCGATGGGCCAGCTCATCAACTCGCTGCTCACCATCATCGGCGTGCTCGCGGTGATGTTCTGGGTGTCCTGGATCCTGGCGCTGGTGGCCCTGGCCACCGTGCCGCTGTCGTTCGTCGTCGCCACCCGCATCGGCAAGCGCTCGCAGCCGCACTTCGTGCAGCAGTGGCGCACCACCGGCAAGCTCAACGCCCATGTCGAGGAGATGTACACCGGGCACACCCTGGTGAAGGTCTTCGGCCGGCAGCACGAGTCGGCGCAGCAGTTCGCCGAGCAGAACGACGCACTGTACGAGGCCGGGTTCCGGGCGCAGTTCAACAGCGGTGTGATGCAGCCGCTGATGATGTTCGTGTCGAACCTGAACTACGTGCTGGTGGCGGTCGTCGGCGGGCTGCGGGTGGCCTCCGGCGCGCTGTCGATCGGTGACGTCCAGGCGTTCGTCCAGTACTCCCGGCAGTTCTCGATGCCGCTGACCCAGGTCGCCTCGATGGCCAACCTGGTGCAGTCGGGTGTCGCCTCGGCCGAGCGGATCTTCGAACTCCTCGACGCGGAGGAGCAGGAGGCCGACCCGGTACCGGGCGAGCGTCCGGCGGAGCTGCGCGGGCGGGTGGCCCTGGAGCACGTGTCGTTCCGGTACGACCCGGAGAAGCCGCTCATCGAGGACCTCTCGCTGACGGTGGAACCTGGCCACACGGTGGCGATCGTCGGCCCGACCGGCGCCGGCAAGACCACCCTGGTGAACCTGCTGATGCGGTTCTACGACGTCTCCGGCGGCCGGATCACCCTCGACGGCGTCGACATCACGCGGATGTCCCGGGACGAACTCCGGGCCGGGATCGGCATGGTGCTCCAGGACACCTGGCTGTTCGGCGGCTCCATCGCGGAGAACATCGCGTACGGCGCCTCCCGCGAGGTCACCCGGGGCGAGATCGAGGAGGCGGCGCGGGCGGCCCACGCCGACCGGTTCGTCCGTACCCTCCCCGAGGGCTACGACACCGTGATCGACGACGAGGGCACCGGCGTCAGCGCGGGTGAGAAGCAGCTCATCACCATCGCGCGGGCGTTCCTGTCCGACCCGACGATCCTGGTCCTCGACGAGGCGACGTCCTCGGTCGACACCCGCACCGAGGTGCTGATCCAGAAGGCGATGGCCAAGCTGGCCCACGGGCGCACGTCGTTCGTCATCGCCCACCGGCTGTCGACGATCCGTGACGCCGACACCATCCTGGTGATGGAGAACGGCTCGATCGTCGAACAGGGCGCGCACACCGAGCTGCTGGCGGCCGACGGGGCGTACGCGCGGCTGTACAAGGCGCAGTTCGCGCAGGCGGTGGCCGAGGTGGACTGAGCAGGTACGGCACGGGTGGGGACGCTTACCGGCACTTGCAGGGTGCCGCTGCGCCCACCCGTGCCGCCTGGGGGCACCTCCCAGGCCCTTGAGGCACTGGGGGAGGCACGCCTGCCCGCAGCTATGCGGGACACGGCTGGGCAGCGCCCCTTCGGGGGCGCGGGGCCGTATCGATGTGCGGCTACCGCCGCGTGGGCGCGACCAGCCCCCACGCACCCGCACCCGGCGTCAGTCCAGATAACCCCTCAGCTGGTCCGCGAAAGCGTGATCCCGCAGCTTGTTCAAGGTCTTCGACTCGATCTGCCGGATCCGTTCCCGTGTCACGCCGAAGATGCGCCCTATCTCCTCCAGGGTCCGCGGGCGGCCGTCGGCCAGGCCGTACCGCAGTTGCACGACCTTCCGCTCCCGCTCCCCCAGCGTCGACAGCACCGCCTCCAGGTGCTCGCGCAGCAGCAGGAACGCCGCCGACTCCACGGGGCTCGCCGCGTCGCCGTCCTCGATGAGGTCACCGAGGGCCACGTCGTCCTCCTCGCCCACCGGGGCGTGCAGGGAGACCGGTTCCTGGGCGAGGCGGAGCACCTCGCCGACCCGCTCGGGCGCGAGGTCGAGGTGGGCGGCGACCTCCTCTGGCGTCGGCTCGTAGCCCCGTTCCTGGAGCATGCGGCGCTGGACGCGCACCACCCGGTTGATGAGTTCCACGACATGCACCGGGACGCGGATGGTGCGGGCCTGGTCGGCCAGGGCGCGGGACATGGCCTGGCGGATCCACCAGGTCGCGTACGTGGAGAACTTGTAGCCGCGGGCGTAGTCGAACTTCTCGACGGCGCGGATCAGGCCCAGGTTTCCCTCCTGGACGAGGTCCAGCATGGTCAGGCCGCGGCCGACGTACCGCTTGGCCACCGACACGACCAGCCGCAGGTTGGCCTCGATGAGGCGGCGCTTGGCCATCCGGCCCATGACGACCAGCCGGTCGAGGTCGAGGGCCAGCTCGCTGTCGAGGTCCGGGGCGCCGCCCAGCTTCTCCTCGGCGAACAGGCCGGCCTCGACGCGGCGGGCGAGTTCGACCTCCTCGGCGGCGGTGAGCAGCGGGATACGACCGATCTCGCGCAGGTACTGCCGGAACAGGTCGGAGGAGGGGCTGCCGTTGTCGGCGCGGGCGACGGCGGCCGGCTCGGGCTCCGGCTCGGTCTCGGGCTCGGGCCCGGTCTCCGGGGGGTCGGCCGCGAGTTCCTCCACGGCCGGGCCCTCGGCCTGAGCCGGCAGCTCGGTCTCCGTCTCGGGATGGAGCGCGACCCGGCTCTGCGGTGGTACGCCGGCGTAGACGTCGGCGTCGGCCTCCGGTTCGTCCGTGAGCGTGCTGTCGGTCTGGGTCAGGGTCTGGGTCTGCACGGGGGCGACCTCCAGGATGATCGCTGCCAGGGGGTACGGCAGCGGTACTTCGGGGACGGAGACGACGGCCTCGCCGCTGTCCGTCCCGTACGCGATGAGTGGAACGGCGGGGGTGTGGGACCCGTCCGGGACGGGCCGGCCGCGCTCCGAGGACTCAGGCACCGCCCCCCAGTGTGGGGTAAGACACATCGCCGCCACGAGGGGCGTGCGGTGACTTTTTGCGTCCGGTCCGTGACCGCGTGGTTATCCTGTCGGCCGCTCGAAGCTCACAGGGCGGCGACGCCGCGCTCGCGCAGCGCCTGCCCGTACTGCTGGAGCACCCACAACTCGTTCTGTACGGCGGCGAGTTGGGCCGGGTCGCCACCACTGCCGAGGCGGGTGAGGGTGATCTGGATCTCGTGGATACGGCGGTCCACGGCCCGGCGGCGGACGGTCACGAGCTGCTCGCCCGCGTAGTTCTCGTCGACCGTGCGGCGCATGATCGCCTCGACGGCGAGCTCCGTGACCATCGCGCGCACCGTGTCGTCGGGGGCCGACTCACGCACCCGGACCAGGTACTCCTGCGGATCCTGCACGCCCCACTCGGAGCCGCCCGCCTCCATGATGGTCTGGCGTACGGCCGCGTACGGCGCGGCGGTGAACTCGTCGATGCCGTACGCGTCGAACGCCGGGGAGACCAGCTCGGGCCGCTGGAGAGCGAGTTTCAACAGCTCGCGCTCGGTGGCGTAGACCGCGTTGCGCAGATTGAGGGCGGGCCCTGAGACGGCCGGGCGCGGGGCGCCGGTGTCGTACGAGGGCTGCTGCGGGCCGCGCGCCGGGGAGGGGCCCCTGCCGCCCTTGTCACGTGCCCAACGGGCCAGCTGGGCCACCCGCTTGACCACGAACTGGGTGTCGAGGATACCGAGCATGCCGGCCAGTTCGACGGCGACCTCGTGCTGGGCACCGCTGTTCTTGATCCGGGCGACGATCGGCGCGGCCTCGTCCAGGGCGGCCGCGCGGCCCGCCGGGGTGTCCAGGTCGTAGCGGGCCACGATCTGGCGGAGCGCGAACTCGAAGAGCGGGGTGCGGGGTTCGGCCAGGTCGGCGACCGCCTCGTCGCCCTTGGCGAGACGCAGCTCGCAGGGGTCCATGCCGTCCGGCGCGATGGCGATGTACGTCTCGGCGGCGAACTTCTGGTCGTCCTCGAAGGCGCGCAGGGCGGCCTTCTGGCCGGCCGCGTCGCCGTCGAAGGTGAAGATCACCCGGGCGCTGCCGTTGTCCATCAGCAGCCGGCGGAGGATCTTGATGTGGTCGCCACCGAAGGCCGTACCGCAGGTCGCGATCGCGGTCGTCACCCCGGCCAGGTGGCAGGCCATGACGTCCGTGTAACCCTCGACCACGACCGCGCGGCTGGCCTTGGCGATGCTCTGCTTGGCGAGGTCGATGCCGTACAGGACCTGGGACTTCTTGTAGATCGCGGTGTCGGGCGTGTTGAGGTACTTGGGGCCGTTGTCCGCCTCGTACAGCTTGCGGGCGCCGAAGCCGACGACCTCGCCGCCGATGTCCCGGATCGGCCACATCAGCCGCCCCCGGAACCGGTCGATGGGCCCGCGCCGCCCCTCCTGCGACAGCCCCGACAGCAGCAGCTCCTTGTCGGTGAAGCCCTGGCCGCGCAGATAGCGGGTGAGGTGGTCCCAGCCCTGGGGGCTGTAGCCGACGCCGAAGTGGACGGCGGCGGCCTGGTCGAAGCCGCGCTCGGCGAGGAAGACCCGGCCGGTCTCGGCCTCGGGGCTGGTGGCGAGCTGTTCCGCGTACCAGACGGCGGCGATCTTGTGCGCCTCGACCAGCCGGATCCGCTCACCGCGCTGGTGGGAGGGGTTGTACCCGCCCTCCTCGTACCGCAGGGTGATGCCGGCCAGCCCGGCCAGCCGCTCGACCGACTCCGAGAAGGAGAGGTGGTCGACCTTCATCACGAACGTGATGGTGTCGCCGCCCTCCTGGCAGCCGAAGCAGTGGAAGAGTCCCTTGCTCGGGCTGACCTGGAAGGACGGCGACTTCTCGTCGTGGAACGGGCAGAGTCCCTTCAGGTTCCCGCCGCCCGCGTTGCGCAGCTGGAGGTACTCGGACACAACGGCGTCGATCGGGACCGCGTCCCGTACCGCCTTCACGTCCTCGTCATTGATCCGTCCTGCCACGGATGAATTCTACGGTCACTGCAGTGCCCCGAAGGGGCGCGGGGAACTGCGCGACCAGCCCCCACCCACCCGCACCCGCGCAAACGCAGCGGAACGCAGACGGCTAGGCGAGCGATTCCAGCGGCACATGCGGATCCGCCAAGGCATCCGTGTCCACCACGGCCCCCGAAGTGATCAGCTTCTGGATCGGCTCTGTGACGTCCCACACATTCACGTTCATCCCGGCCAGCACCCGCCCCTCCTTCAGCCAGAACGCGATGAACTCCCGCTTCCCCGCGTCCCCCCGGATGACGACCTCGTCGTAGGACCCGGCCGGCGCCCACCCGCTGTACTCCATCCCGAGGTCGTACTGGTCGGAGAAGAAATAGGGCACCCGGTCGTAGGTCACGTCCCGGCCCAGCATCGAGCGTGCCGCCGCCGGACCGCCGTTCAGCGCGTTGGCCCAGTGCTCCACCCGCAGCCGCGTGCCGAACAGGGCGTGCGGGAAGGAGGCCACGTCACCGGCCGCGTAGATGTCGGGGTCGGACGTCCGCAGGCGTTCGTCGACGACGATGCCGCCGCCGTGCGCCCGGTCGGCGATCTCCAGCCCCGCCGCCTCGGCGAGCCCGATCCGCGGCGCCGCGCCGATCGCCGCGAGGACGTCGTGCGCCGGGTGCTCCTCGCCGTCGTCCGTGCGGGCGGCGAGCACCATGCCGTCCTGCCCGACGATCTCGGTGAGCTGTACACCGAAGCGGAACCGGACCCCGTGCTCCTCGTGCAGCTGGGCGAAGACATTGCCCAGCTCGGGCCCGAGCACGCCGTGCAGCGGGGTCGGCCCGTGCTCGATGACGGTGACCTCGGCGCCGTACGTCCGGGCCGCCGCCGCGATCTCCAGGCCGATCCAGCCGGCGCCCGCGATGACGAGGTGCCCGTTGTCCCGGCCGAGGGCGGCGAGGACGCCCTTGAGGCGCTCCGCGTGCGCGAGGCGGCGCAGGTGGTGGACGCCGGCCAGGTCGGTGCCGGGGATGTCGAGGCGGCGGGGCTCGGCGCCGGTGACGAGCAGCAGCTTGTCGTAGCGGACGATCGTGCCGTCGTCGCCGAAGCGGACGGTCCTGGCGGCGCGGTCGATCCGGTCCACGGTCTGGCCGAGGTGCAGCTCGATGTCGTTCCGCGCGTACCAGGCGGGCTCGTGCACGAAGACGCTGTCGCGCTCCTCCTTGCCGAGCAGGTAGCCCTTGGAGAGCGGCGGCCGCTCGTACGGGTGGTCGCGTTCGTCGCAGATCAGTATCACCCGGCCGGTGAAGCCCTCGGCCCGGAGCGTCTCGGCCGCCTTCGCGCCGGCGAGTCCGCCACCGACGATGACGAATGTCTGGTCCGCGTCGACCACTTGAAGCCTCCTCGTAAGGGTGCCGCCACATATGCCGCCCACATGCGCCGCACTGTGAGCCTCCCGCACGCAGCGTGATGCGGGAAGAGGGAGTACCCCCCGCTGACACGATCATGACTCGATCAGGCCACGGGGAGTCACAGAGGGTCACAAAATGTTCACTTACGCCCCGTCAGCCTCGCATGCAACGACCGCGCGGAGGCGTCGGTGAGCGAGGCGATCTGATCGACGATCACGCGTTTGCGGGCGTGGTCGTCGCCCGCCGTGTCGAACAGCGCCCGGAACTGCGGGTCGAGACCGTCCGGAGCCCGGCGGGTCAGCGCCTCGGCCAGTTCGGCGACGACGACCCGCTGCTCGGCGCGGATCCGCTCCTGTTCGGCACGCTGCATGACGTAACGGTGAGCGATCGCCTTCAGCACCGCACACTCCATCCGGGCCTCGCGCGGTACGACGAGTTCGGCGCCGTAACGGGTGAGCCGGCCGGTGCCGTACCGCTCCCGGGTGGCGGCCTCCGCGGCCAGGCAGAAGCGGCCGATGAGCTGGCTGGTGGCGTCCTTGAGGCGGGCCTGGGCGGCCGCGGTGCCGTCGTAGCCGTGCGGCCACCACTCCTCGTCCTGGAGCCGGTCGAGGGCGGCGGCGAGTTCGGCGGGATCGGTGCCGGCCGGCACGTATCTGCCGACGGCGACCGCGTACACCTCCTGCCGTTCCGGTTCGGCGTGCAGGCAGTTGGGGTCGACATGGCCGGCGTGCAGGCCGTCCTCGACGTCGTGCACGGAGTAGGCGACGTCGTCGGACCAGTCCATCACCTGCGCCTCGAAGCAGGTGCGGGTGCCGGGGGCCTCCTTGCGGACCCAGTCGAAGACCGGGCGGTCGTCCTCGTACACGCCGAACTTCGGGGACACCGGGTCGGTGGGGTGCGCGCCGCGCGGCCACGGGTACTTGGTGGCCGCGTCCAGGGCGGCGCGGGTGAGGTTGAGGCCGACGGATCCCTCCGGGGTGAACCGTTTGGGTTCGATCCGGGTGAGGAGGCGCAGGGACTGGGCGTTGCCCTCGAAACCGCCGCAGTCGTCGGCGAACGTGTTCAGCGCCTGTTCGCCGTTGTGACCGAAGGGCGGGTGGCCGAGGTCGTGCGAGAGGCAGGCGGCCTCGACGAGGTCGGGGTCGCAGCCGAGGGCGGCGCCCAGTTCCCGGCCGACCTGGGCGCATTCGAGGGAGTGGGTGAGGCGGGTGCGAGGGCTGGCGTCCCACATCTGGCTGGGGTTACCGGGGGTGACGACCTGGGTCTTGCCGGCGAGCCTGCGGAGCGCGGCGCTGTGCAGGACGCGGGCGCGGTCGCGCTGGAAGGCGGTGCGGCCGGGGCGTTTGTCGGGTTCGGGGGCCCAGCGGTCGGCTGACGCCGGGTCGTAGGCCGAGGTGGGTGCGGGTGCGGGGACTGCCATGGTTCGACAGTACGGGGCGATAGTGACAAACGGGTGTTTGGTGCGCCTACTGCTCCGCCAAGTCGTGTTGCCGGGCGGGGGCGGGCAGGTGGGGGCTGGTCGCGCAGTTCCGCGCGCTCCTGAGGGGCGCGTTGCAGGGCCGCACCTTCCTCACGAGCCCCCTTTCAGGCGGCCGCGGCCACCTGCGTCCCCAGTGCCCGCCGGTAACGGTGGAGAACCAGCTCGGCCATCGAGACGTGGGCTCCCAAAGGGGCCGCTGCCATCCATGGCGCCTGTGCCGCGCACTGCGTCGAGAAGCGGCCCGGGGCCGTGAAGTAGGAGGCGATGGCGATGCGGTGACGGCCCCTTGCCCGCAGAGCGGTGATCGCCTCCTGGACCGTCGGAGCCGCCGCCGAGGCGTAGGCCGGGAGGACCGGGACACCCAGGCGTGCCGCGAGGAGCCGGGCCATGCGGTTGGTGTCGACCTTGGAGTCGGGGTCGCGGGAGCCGGCCGCCGCCAGGACCACGGCACTCGCGGGCCGGGGGCGCCAGCCCGCCTCCAGCAGCCGGGCGTGCAGGGTGCCGGCCAGGAGGGGGTGCGGGCCCAGCGGGGCGGCGACACGGGTGCGGGCCGGGGAGGCCGCGGCCATCTCCGGGATGTCCTGCCTGACGTGGTACCCGCGGCTCAGCAGCAGCGGGACCAGGACGGCCGGGGTGTCGCCGAGTGCCGCGAGGGTGTCCGGGAGCAGCGGTTCGTTCAGCTCGATGTGACCGAGGTGCACGCGGAGACCGGGGCGCAGCGCGCGTACCCGGTCCATGAGCGCCCGCACGGTGATGAGCGCACGCGGATCACGGCTGCCGTGGGCCACCAGGACCAGGGCGGGCGGGCCGGGGCGCGGAGGAAGGTCGGACACGGTCATGCAGGGATCCTCGCCGGGCGGGATTGCGCCCCCGTTGCCTGACCGTCACGAGAGTTTTCGTACGCTTCACGGCACGAATCCGGCCGCTGTGAGCGAACCGGAACGCCTCGGCACGCGTCCTCCAAGGTCGGAGCCGCCAGGGGGAGGCCACCGGAAGCCGAGGAGAGGTCGAGGGGGAACAACCGTATGAAGATCCGCCGACCGCGTCTGCCGCGCACCCGTACCGGCAGACGTCGCCTGGTGCAGGGCGTGATGGCCGGCTGCGTGCTGGCGCTGCTGCCGGCCACCTGGCTGTACGTTTCGACGGCCGACCGGCTGTACACGGTGGCGGACGTACCCCGCACCGACGTCGCGGTCGTCTTCGGCGCGGGCCTGTGGGACGGCGAGCCGTCGCCGTACCTCGCCCACCGCCTGGACGCGGCGGCGAAGCTGTACCGGGAGGGCCGCGTCGAGGTCGTCCTGGTGACCGGGGACAACAGCAGGAAGGACTACGACGAGCCGGACGCCATGCGCACGTACCTCACCGGGCACGGGGTACCCGGCAGGCGCATCGTCAGCGACTATGCCGGCTTCGACACCTGGGACTCCTGCGTCCGCGCGAAGAAGATCTTCGGTGTGGACCGGGCGGTGCTGATCAGCCAGGGCTTCCACATCCGGCGCGCGGTGGCGCTGTGCGAGGCGGCGGGGGTGACGTCGTACGGCGTCGGGGTCGACGCCAAGCACGACGCGACCTGGTACTACGGCGGGACGCGGGAGGTCCTCGCGGCCGGCAAGGCGGCCCTGGACGTGGTCTTCGAGCCGAACCCCCAGTTCCTCGGCAAGAAGGAACCGGGGGTCTCGAAGGCCTTGGCCGCGGCGGCCCGTCAGGCCGGTTAGACCGCTCAGGCGCGCGGGGCGGTGTCGGCGTACGTGGCCGCCGCCGCGGTCGGGGCCGTGGTCGGTGCCGTGGTCGGGGGGTGCGGGCGGCCACTTCCGGTGCGCGGGCGGAACGTGGGCGTCTCGGCCCGGTCGTCGGGGGCGCGGCCGAGGTGTTCGAGGCCGCCGTCGGGGGTCCAGCGGCCCAGCGCGCCGGTGCGGAGCATGGCGCGGCCCTCGCCGAGGAACGGATCGGGTGCGTACCGCCCGGCGTTCCGCGCGCCGTCGCCGAGGTGTCCCGCCGGGACGCAGTCGCCGCCCGCCCACACCTCGCCGGTCTCACCGACGGGCAGCGGCCGGCGGTCCGTGTCGAGGACGTACACCGTGGTGTTGGGGACGGGGCGGCCGACGGCCGGCCGCCCGGCGGCCGGGTCGTGGCGGGCCATGGTGACGACGGTCGCCTCGGCCGGACCCCGGCAGTCGAAGAAGGCGGCGTGTCGCGACCAGAGGTCGGCGAGCGGGCGCGGCGGACCGGGCTCCCCGGCGACGGCGACCGTGCGCAGGCGCGGGCAGCCGGCGGGGTCGATGCCGGACAGCACCGCCGGGGTGGCGATCAGGACGGTCGCGGTGCCGGCCGCGGCGGCGGGGTCCGCGCCGCGGATGACCAGGGTTGCGCCGCGGGTGAGACAGCCGAGGATCTCCCAGGCGGCCAGGCCGGAGGCGAGGTCGAGGAGTTGGGCCACCCGGTCGCCGGGCCGGATGCCGAGGCCGCCGGGTTCGGTGAGCAGCAGGTTGGTGACGTTGCGGTGGGTGACCCTCACGGCTTCGGGGCGGCCGGCGGCGAAGAGGACATGGCAGCCGTCGTCGGGGTGCGAGAGCACGACCGGGGTGGCCCGCTGGTACGGCACGGGGTCGTCGAGAGCGATCAGCCGGTGGCCGTCGGGGAGCGGGATCCGCGGGGTGTGTTCCTTCTGGGTGAGGATCACCCGGGTGCGCGCGGTGCGCACGACATGGCGGAGCCGGTCCGGGGACGTGCGGCCGATGTCCTGGGGGACGTAGGTGGCGCCCGCCTTGAGGACGGCGAGCAGGCCGACCAGCATCGGGATGGAACGGCGGGCGAACAGGCCGACATGGTCGCCGGGGCGGACGCCCTCACGGACCAGGTGGGCGGCTAGGGCACCGGCGTAGCGGTCGAGTTCGCCGTAGGTGAGGGTCGCGCCGTGGTGTTCGGCGGCGACGGCGTGGGGGTGGGCGATCGCGTGCCGTTCGACGGCACGGTGGACGAGCGGTTCGTGGACGGGTGCGCCGGCGCCGCGGCCGTACTGCCAGAAGAGGTGCTGGTCGCGGGGGGTGAGGTGACGCAGAGGCATGGCTCGGAGACCTCCTGGCTGCATGCGTGTACGTGGGGGGAGGCCGGGTCCGGGTGCGGCGGGGGCCCGGACCGGGCCGTGGAGCGGAACGGGGAAATGCCGAACGTCGTACGGGGTGTTGCGAGGAGCTTCACGAACAGGTGCACGACTGTAGTCCGGCCTCTTGAAGTCTCAACGGTGGCCGCTCGGCCAACCCCGGCACGGAACAAGCCACATGGGCCGTACGGAGTGCGCCCGAGCCACAGCTATGACGCGGTTGGGCCGGGCAGCCCGCGGGCCAGCCAGTCACCGCCCTCGATACGACGGCCGTCCGCCCGCAGTTCCGCGGCGACGGCGGCCCCCGCGAGGTACACCCAGGCCCGGACGGCGGCCCCGTCCCGCCGCCGTACGACGTCCCGCTCCACCCGCACGTACAGACTGCGCGGGTCCCCCGGCACGCACTCCTCCAACTCGTCGAGTTCCAGGAGGAGTCGGTCGTACGACTCCGGGCGGGCGGTGACCAGTTCGCCGCTCAGTCCGCCGCCGGACTCCTCGACCGCGTAGGGGTAGCCGGGCCCGTCGTACAGCACCGCGCCCAGCAGGCGTCCCGGCTCCTCGGCCCGCGTCCGGCCCCGCAGGAACAGGTCGTGGTTGGGCTCGCCGGGGCGGAGCGTGCCGTAGACGAAGAAGGGGAGGTGGCGGTGGTTCCGGGTGGTCACAGAAAGGATTCTCCACCCCCTTCACCCCCACACACATCTCCATGGAGGCGCTATGGACATGGATTGTCATGGCCTCTTAAATCGCTGTCGTCAGCGCCACCCCCACGCCTCTGAGGCGCATCTCCAAGGAGATCGATGAGCCGGACACGGAACACCCGAGTTTCCCGTCTCGCCACGGCCGGCGTCGCCGCCACCACCGCGACCCTGCTGGCCGCCGCGCTCTCCCCCGCCGCCCACGCCGACGCGAGACCGACCCGGGCCACCGCGATCGAGAACGCGGCGCAGGCGCTCGTCCGGTACGCCGGCACCCTCGGACTCACCGCCGCCGAGGGCACCAAGGTCCGCGACGTGATCGTCGACAAGAACGGCGCCCAGCACGTCCGTTACGACCGCACCTACCACCAGCTCCCCGTGCTGGGCGGTGACTTCGTCGTCCATCTCAAGGCGGACGGCGCCTACCGCAGCACCGACCGGGCGACCCGGAGCAAGATATCCCTCGCCTCGATCGTCCCGGACATATCCGCCCCGAAGGCCGCCGACCTCGCGGTGAACGCGCTGCGCGCGGCGAACCTCGGCGACGCGCTGAAGCAGGTGAAGGCCAGGCCGGAACTGGTCGTCGACGCGCTGCACGGCACCCCGAAGCTGGCCTGGCGCACCAACGCGGTCGGCAAGGACTCGCTCGGCAACCCGGTCGCCCGCACGGTGCTGACCAACGCCCGCACCGGCGCCCAGATCGACGCCTGGGACAGCATCGAGACGGCGACGGGCGACGGCAAGTCGCTGTACAGCGGCACGGTCCCGCTGGAGACGACCCTCTCCGGATCGTCGTACAACCTCACGGACCCCACCCGCGGCAACACGTTCACCGGGGACGCGGCCAACAAGACCGACCTGTGCATCTTCGGCATCTGCATCAGCCGGGCGCCCAACACGGTGTTCACCGACGCCGACAACCACTGGGGCACCGGGGCGACCTCGGACCGTTCCTCGGCCGCCGTCGACGCCCAGTACGGCACCAACGAGACCTGGGACTACTACAAGAACGTCCACGGCCGGAACGGCATCGCGGGCGACGGCAAGGGCTCGTACAACCGCGTCCACTACGGCAACAGCTACAACAACGCCTTCTGGGACGACAGCTGCTTCTGCATGACGTACGGCGACGGTGACGGGACCACCTTCGGCCCGCTGGTGGCGCTGGACGTGGCGGGCCACGAGATGACCCACGGCGTCACCTCCAAGACCGCGGCGCTGACGTACTCGGGCGAGTCCGGCGGCCTGAACGAGGCGACCTCGGACATCCTCGGCACGCTGGTGGAGTGGTACGCGAACAGCCCCTCCGACCCGGGCGACTACCTGATCGGCGAGAAGATCGTCCGCTCCGGCTTCGGCAAGGCGGCGCTGCGGTTCATGGACCAGCCGTCGAAGGACGGGAATTCGGCGGACTACTGGAGTTCGTCGGTCGGGAACCTGGACGTGCACTACTCGTCGGGCGTCGCCAACCACTTCGCCTACTTGCTGGCGGAAGGCAGCGGCGCCAAGACCATCAACGGCGTGAGCTACAACTCCCCGACGTACAACGGCTCGACGGTGACGGGGATCGGGAGGGACAAGCTGGGGGCCATCTGGTACCGCGCCCTGACGGTCTACATGACGTCCTCGACGAACTACGCGGGCGCGCGGACGGCGACCCTGAACGCGGCGAAGGACCTGTACGGGGCGGGCAGCACCGAGTACAACGCGGTGGCCGCGGCCTGGAGCGCGGTGAACGTGAACTGACCCGCCGCGTGGGCGGGTGACGGCGGCCGCCCCGGTGAACGAACCGGGGCGGCCGTCACATACACCCCAGACAAAGGGGAATAGTGCAATTCAAGGAAACGCGAAATCCGGGAATACCGAGCACTTCCCGAGTGGATCCCATGGTGATGATGTGCAGTTTCGGTGACCGTATACGCAATTCCCGAACTCCTTTGCCCTGACGACCACTTGCGGCAATTCCCCGAGTGGACTAACTAGATAAATCATGAACTTGTTCAGCCGCCCCCACACGTCCCGCCGCACCCCCACGGCCCCCCCACGCCCGACGGCGGCGCCGCCCTCCCCCACCTCCGCCCCCGTCCTCCTCGACCCCGCCCTCGCCGCCCTCACCGGCGAATGGATCATCGACCCCGCCCACAGCAGAATCGGCTTCTCGGTCCGGCACGCGATGGTCACGACGGTCCGCGGGGCCTTCGCCGAGTACAAGAGCCGCCTCTACTTCGACGGCCGCGACCCGTCCCGCTCCCAGGCGGAACTGATCATCGCCACGGGGAGCGTCGACACGGGAGTGGAGCAGCGCGACGCCCACCTGGTGGGCCGCGACTTCCTGGACGCGGCGACCCATCCGCGCATGCGCTTCGCCAGCACGGCGGTCCGTCTCAAATCCCCCGCCGTCTACGTCATGACCGGCGACCTCACCATCAAGAACACGACGCGCCCGGTCGACCTCGAACTCACCTACATAGGCAACGTCACCGACCCCTTCGGCTACCAGCGCGTCGGCTTCGACGGCACGACCACCATCAACCGCATGGACTGGGGCCTGTCGTACAACTCCCGCCTGGCGGAAGGCGGCGCGATGGTGAGCGAGACGGTGCGGCTGCAGTTCGACATCGCGGCGATCCGGATGACCCCGGAGGGGGGCTGACTTCGGCCGGGGAAACCTCATTCGTCGAACACCGAAAACGGCAGCCTGCCGATCCCGAGAGGGATCGCCCATGGCGCCAGGGCGCGGCGGAGCCGGGCGGCGAATTCCGGCTCCCTTTCCAGTGAGGGTCCGATCAGCCTTGAGTCGTGCAGTCTGCACCGCCGTCGCCACGGCCCGGGTCGGGGCGACGCGACGCGACGCGACGCGACGGCGGAGGGTGCGCCCGGCCGCCCGCCGGGAGGCCGGGATCCGGTGCGTGCCGACGGTGGCCCCGGACGGCCCGCCGCCGTGGCTCCCCCGGCCCCGGGGAGCCGTCGTGGCGGGCGTCACCCGTTCACTCCCCACGGAGGCCCGCCGTTCGTGTGTTTTTCATACTGGACCCTCCGTATCCCCCTTGACCTGCCGGAACTCCCCCTCAATCGCTGCCTCGCCCCCTCTCCGTGACACCCATTCATCCCACACCTGACGAATTCTCAGGGAGCGGTCCCGGCCCGTTGGCTTTTACCTCGGAAGAGCAAGGGAGTGGGACGAGCTCGACGAGGGAGCACCATGCGACGCACTGTCCGTCCACTGACCGGGGCCGCGCTCGCCGTGGCCGCGGCCGGTCTCGCCGCCGCGCCGGCGTACGGCGGCAGTACCGGCGGCCTGGACGTCTACCCGTCGACCACGACGCCGGGCGCCCAGGTCTCCGTGAACACGGCGGCCTGCGGGGAGCAGTCGTCGGCGCTCGGCGACGCCAGTTCGGTCGGCGCCGGGACGTTCACGCTCGCGCCCAGCACCCATGAGGGCGAGGCGATCGGCCAGTTCCAGGTGCCGGCCAGCGCGCAACCGGGGACGTACGAGATCGTCGCGAAGTGCGCCGACGGGACCCGGCAGGTGACCGGCGACCTGGTGGTGGCACTGATGCCGGCTGCCGGCGGGCAGGTACAGCCCCACGGCAGTGTGAAGACGGGGGTCGGTGGTGCCCTGGGCACCGACCCCGTGCAGACCGCGGCAGGTGTGACGGCTCTGGCCGTCGCCGCCGCGGGCGGTACCTGGCTCCTGCATCGCCGGGCGAGAGGCGACGGGATCTGACGGACACCCTCCGCTGTCCGTCCGCCGGTACCGCACATCCCACCCCCTCCGGGTCCGACGCCCCTCGCGGCCCGGAGGGGGTAGGGGGTCAGGTTTGTTAGAGGCTGTCACCTTCGTGAGACCTCTGGCTTCCGTTAGAGGTAGCGCCCTTGCTGCATCGGGGCGTTCCCGCTAGCCCCTCTCCCCCGCGTTAGAAGTTCCAGCCTCCGAAAAAGGGGTTCGCATGCGCAAGATCGGGGACACCGCGATAGCCGCCGTAACCGTGATAGCGCTCGGCTCTGGCGTCTGGCTGCTCGGCTCCGGCCCGCACACCGCGCCACCCCAGCCGTCCGCCGCCGAGGGCCGCCCCGACCCCGGCGAGGAACGCCTCGAGGCCCCCGCGCTGCCCCCCTCCCCGCCCACCCGCATCCGCATCCCCGCGATCCGTGTCAACGCCCCCCTCATGGGCCTCGCCCTCACCTCCACCGGCAGCCTCGACGTCCCGCCGGCCGGCAACAAGAACCTCGCCGGCTGGTACGAGTCGGGCACCGCACCCGGCGAGACCGGCACCGCGATCGTCGCCGGGCACGTGGACAACACCGACGGCCCCGCCGTCTTCTACGACCTCGGCGCCCTCAAGCGCGGCGCGACCATCGAGGTGGACCGGCAGGACAAGACCGTCGCCGTCTTCACGGTCGACGCGGTGGAGGTGTACCAGGCCCGGAACTTCCCCGACGAGAAGGTCTACGGCGCCGCGCGACGCCCCGAGCTCAGGGTCATCACCTGCGGCGGCGGCTACTCCCGGGCCACCGGCTACCAGGGGAACGTCGTCGTCTTCGCCCACCTGACGGCAAGCCGCTGACCGAACACGGACGGCCGGCCGACGGCGATCGGCCACCCGGTGCCCTACGACACACCGCTCCCCGCGTCTCCCCACCTCACAGCCCCCGCCGTCTCGCCTCCAGACCCCTCACACCCCACGCCCGCCCCCGAAGAGGGCAGCGTTCCGAGCGGGAAACAGAGGGGATGCGGCCGGGTAACGTCGGCGCCGCACGCTCCAGGGCATGACCTTGAACTCGCCTGTGGTGGTGATCGGCGCCGACGCCGAGGTACGCACCCGCCGCGACGCCGTGCCGCTCGCCGTCGCCACCCCGGGCACGTGCACCCACGATGGAGGCTCCTGATGACCGCCACCCCGGGATCCGCCCCCACGATCGTGCTCGTCGGTCACGGCATGGTCGGCCAGCGCTTCCTCGAAGCGCTGGCCGAGCGCGGCCTGACCACCACGCACCGCGTGGTCGTACTGTGCGAGGAGCCGCGTCCCGCCTACGACCGGGTCGCCCTCACCTCGTACTTCGCGGGCCGGTCCCCCGCCGAACTCTCGGTGACCGACATGGAGTTCATCGAAGCCCACGGCATCGAGCTGTATGTCGGCGACCCGGCGGAGACGGTCGACCGCGCGGCGCGGACGGTGACGGCCAGGTCCGGCAGGGTCTTCGGTTACGACACGCTCGTGCTGGCCACCGGCTCGTACCCGTTCGTGCCGCCGGTGCCCAACAAGGACGCCACCGGCTGTTTCGTCTACCGCACGATCGAGGACCTCCTGGCGATCGAGGCGTACGCGAAGTCGAGGGCGACCGTGGGTGCCGTGGTCGGCGGCGGTCTGCTCGGACTCGAGGCGGCGGGCGCGCTGAAGGGGCTCGGACTCACCGCGCACATCGTGGAGTTCGCGCCCCGGCTGATGCCGGTGCAGGTGGACGCGGGCGGCGGCGCGGCCCTGCTGCGCACCATCGAGGAGATGGGCCTGAGCGTGCACACGGGCGTGGGCACCCAGGAGATCGTGACGGACGACGCGGGCGCCGTCGTCGGCATGAAGCTGTCCGACGGATCCGAACTGGCCACCGACATGGTGGTGTTCAGCGCCGGGGTCCGGCCGAGGGACCAACTCGCCCGGGACTGCGGTCTGTCCGTCGGCGAGCGCGGTGGCATCGCCGTCGACGAGCAGTGCCGTACGGTGGACGACCCCCGGGTGTTCGCGATCGGCGAGTGCGCGCTGGCGGCGGACGGCCGGGTGTACGGCCTGGTGGCGCCCGGGTACGAGCAGGCGGCGACGGCCGCGGCCACCATCGCGCGGGACGAGTCCGCCTTCACCGGCGCCGACCTGTCCACCAAGCTCAAGCTGCTCGGTGTGGACGTGGCCTCCTTCGGCGACGCGCACGGGACGGCCGAGGACTGCCTGGACGTCGTCTACTCCGACGCCCGCTCGGGCCTGTACAAGAAGCTGGTCGTCGGCCGGGACGGCACGCTGCTCGGCGGCATCCTGGTCGGCGACGCGGACGCGTACGGCACGCTGAAGGCCTTCACCGGTTCGGTGCCGCCGGTCTCACCCGAGTCACTGGTGCTGCCGGCCGGCGCGAGCGGCGGCGCCCAGCTCGGCCCGTCCGCGCTCCCCGACGACGCGGTCGTCTGCTCCTGCCACAACGTCAGCAAGGGAACGATCCGCGGCGCGGTGACCGAGCACTCCTGCACCACCGTGCCGGAGGTCAAGAGGTGCACCAAGGCCGGTACCGGCTGCGGCAGTTGCGTCAAGGTCCTCGGCCAGCTGGTCACCGCCGAGCTGGAGGCGTCCGGCGTCGAGGTCGACAAGGGGCTGTGCGGCTGCTTCGCGCAGACCCGCGAGGAGCTGTACGAGATCGCCCTCGCGCTGCGCGTCAACACCTACCGGGAGCTGCTCGACCGATACGGCCGGGACGGCGCCCGGGGTGGCGACGGCTGTGAGGTCTGCAAGCCGGCGGTGGCGTCGGTCATCGCCTCCCTCGCCCCGACGATCGGCGCGAGCGGCTACGTCCTGGACGGCGAACAGGCCTCGCTCCAGGACAGCAACGACCACTTCCTCGCCAACCTCCAGAAGAACGGCTCGTATTCGGTCGTCCCGCGCATCCCGGGCGGTGAGATCACCCCCGAGGGCCTGATCGTGATCGGTGAGATCGCCCGGGACTTCGGCCTCTACACGAAGATCACCGGCGGCCAGCGGATCGACATGTTCGGCGCGCGGGTGGAGCAACTCCCGTTGATCTGGACCAGGTTGGTGGACGCGGGCTTCGAGTCCGGCCACGCCTACGGCAAGGCGCTGCGCACGGTGAAGTCCTGCGTCGGGCAGACCTGGTGCCGTTACGGAGTCCAGGACTCGGTCCGGATGGCGATCGAGCTGGAGCTGCGCTACCGGGGCCTGCGGTCGCCGCACAAGCTCAAGTCGGCGGTCTCCGGGTGCGCCCGCGAGTGCGCCGAGGCCCAGTCGAAGGACTTCGGTGTCATCGCCACGGCCAACGGCTGGAACCTGTACGTCGGCGGCAACGGCGGCGCCACCCCGCGCCACGCGGATCTGCTCGCCCAGGACCTGACCGACGCCGGACTGGTCCGGCTGATCGACCGCTTCCTGATGTTCTACATCCGTACGGCGGACCGCCTGGAGCGCACGTCGACCTGGCTGGAGCGCATCCCGGGGGGCCTGGACCACGTGCGTGACGTGGTGGTCGAGGACTCCCTCGGCATCTGCGAGGAGCTGGAATCCCTGATGGCGGCGCACGTGGCCCACTACGCCGACGAGTGGGCGTCGACCGTCGCCGACCCCGACAAGCTCGCCCGGTTCGTGTCCTTCGTCAACGCCCCCGACACCCCCGACCCGGTCGTCGGCTTCGTGCCCGAGCGCGACCAGATGAAGCCCGACCTGCCCCTGCTGTCGATCGGCCTGCGCCCCGCCGAGGATGTTCTGGAAGGAAGCGCCCAGCGATGACCCTGGCACCCGAGACCACCGAGCTGATGATCCAACTCCGGCTGGACGACGGCTGGTTCACGGTCTGCGACCTGAGCCGGCTGACCCCGGGGCGGGGGGTGGCCGCGCTGCTGCCGGACGGCCGCCAGGTCGCCGTCTTCCGGGACCGCGCGGACCGTCTGTACGCGATCGACAACCGCGACCCCTTCGGCGGCGCCGCGGTCCTCTCCCGCGGCCTGACCGGCACCCACGGGGACCGCCCCTTCGTCGCCTCCCCGCTGCTGAAGCAGCGCTTCGACCTGGCGACCGGCCAGTGCCTGGACGACGAGACGGTACGGGTGGCCGCCTACGCGGTACGGGCCGTGGACAGCGCCGGCTCGCCGTAGCGCCCAGGGCTCCTCCGAGCTCCTACAGGCTCCTCCGGACTCCCGCGGACTCCCGCGGACTCCTCCGGACTCCTCCGAGTTCGTCGGCTCCTCAGATCTCCTTCAGGACCACCGCGCAGGAGACCCCGGTGAGCCGCTCCGACGCGTCCCAGAGGCGTTGCGCCATGGTGTCGTCGCGGGTCCAGGGGGCGCGCCGGGAGGGGGCCGGGGCGCCGCGCCACATCGCGATCGCGGGCCCGGTGAAGGAGTCGGGCCGTACGCCGGGGGCGGTGGCCGCGTACAGCGTGGGCAGCGCGCCGGCCTCGGCGGACTGTGCGAAGACGACGTTCGCGGCCGCCATCACCCGTTCGGCCCCGCGCCGCCCTTCGGCACGGGGCCCGGCGGTCTGCAGGTTGGTGGCCGCGTACCCGGGGTGGGCGGCGGCCGCGACGAGGTCGCCGCCGTGGGCGTCGACGCGCCGGGCCAGCTCGTGAACGAAGAGCAGGTTGGCGGTCTTGGACCGGCCGTAGGCGACCCAACGCCGGTATCGGCGGGCGCTGTTGAGGTCGTCGAGATCGATGTTGGCGATGACGTGCATCATGCTGGAGACGGTGACGACCCGGGCGGCGGGGGTGCCCAGCAGTACGGGCATGAGCAGCCCGGTGAGGGCGAAGTGCCCGAGGTGGTTGACCCCGAACTGCGTCTCGAACCCGTCCGCGGTGGTCCCGTACGGCGGTGCCATCACCCCGGCGTTGTTGACGAGGAGATCGAGCCGGCCGTACGGGAACGAGCCGGCGAAGTCCCTTACCGAGGCCAGGTCTCCGAGGTCGAGCCGCCCGAACTCGATGTGGGCGTCCGGCACTTCGGCGGCCATCCGGTCCCCGGCCTCGTGCCCCCGCGCCTCGCTCCGGCAGGCGAGCACGACCCGGGCCCCCTTGCGGGCCAGCTCGCGCGCGGTGACGTACCCGAGCCCGCTGTTGGCCCCGGTGACGACGGCGACGCGGCCGGTGAGGTCCGGGATGTCGCCGCTGCTCCAGCCGCTGCGCATGAGAACACCCTCCACAGGTGGGGGTCTGGGTCGCGGCCAGCCTACGAGGAGGTGCCACGACGTGACGCCGGACACGGCCGCACACCGGACGCGGCCTTGCGCCGTGCGAACCGCTCGGTGGCGCGTAAGGTGCCGGGATGATCGGCATTCCGGAGGAGCTGGCGCGCGGCACGATCGACCGTGAGGGTGACCGCGGTGCGGCCTGGATCGCCGGGCTCCCCGCGATCGTCGAGGACCTGCTGGAACAGTGGGAGTGCCTGCCCGACGGTGAGGTGACGCACGGGGGCGTAGGGGTGATCGTCCCGGTACGGCAGCGGTCCACCGGCGGCCGGTTCGTCCTCAAGGTGTCCTTCCCGCACCCCGGCAACGTCCACGAGCCGGACGCGTTCGAGGCGTGGGAGGGCCGGGGAGCGGTCCTCCTGCACCGGCGGGACGACGCCCGTTTCGCCCTCCTGCTGGAACGCGCCCATATGTCGACGCTGGCGGCCCTCCGGTCCGACGACGAGACGGTGGTGACCGTCGCGGGCCGCCTGAACCACCGCCTGGCCGTCCCGGCGCCGGCGGGGCTGCCCCGGCTGAGGGACCGCGCCGGCGCCTGGGAGACGGAGCTGCGCAGGGACGCGACGGAACTGACGCACGCGCTGCCGCCCCGCGTGGTGGACGCGGCCGTCGCCACCGCGCGCGAACTGGGCCACGACCAGCCGGACACCCTCGTCCACGGCGACCTGCACGCGAGGAACATCCTGCGGGCGGACCGGGAACCGTGGCTGGCCGTCGACCCCAAGGGCTACGCGGGAGACCCGGCGTACGACGGCGGCACGCTGCTCAAGTCCCGTGCCCTGTCCCTCATGCGGGCCGACGACCTGGCCAAGACGGTCCACCGCCTCCTCGACGTCTTCGCCGAAGCGGCGGAAGTCGACCGCGAACGCGTCCGACGCTGGGCGCAGTTGCACGCCGCACAGGCGGCGTTCTGGGGCCGCCGGCACGGCTTCCGTATCGCACGCGGCGGCTCCCGGCTGGACCGCATCACACTTTTCGCCGACGAATTGGCGGAGTTGCTCACCGTCTAGGAGCTGTCCGGTGATCGTGTGACTGTCTGATGGTCTTGTCGTCGCTGTGGGCATGGGCGGGGTGATCCGACGGATACCGAGCGGGATCGGCTACGGCCGATTCCTCTCGGGGCCGAGCCGAGTCTTCATATTCGAGGGCCGGAACCTCCGACCCCGAGGACGGAGACCATCATGCGCAAGCTCATCGCGGGGGCATTCCTCACGCTTGACGGCGTGGCCCAGGATCCGGGCGGATTCAGCGAGATCGAACGCGGCGGCTGGGCACTGGACTATTTCGACGACACCTCGCGCCGGCGGGCCACCGACGCTCTCCTGGCGAGCGACACCTTCCTGCTGGGGCGGGCGACCTTTGAGATCATCGAGAAGGCATGGTCGCGCAATACCGGGCCGTATGCCGAGGCGATGAACAACATTCCCAAGCTCGTCGTGACGAGGACGCAGCGCGGCCCGTTGCCCTGGAACGCCCTCGCACTCACCGGGGAAGCGGCGCAGACGGTCGCGAAGCTCAAGCAGGAGCCCGGCGGCAACATCGTCATGTACGGCAGCTCCACGTTGATGCGAACTCTGCTCCAGCACAACCTGATCGACGAGCTGAACCTCGGCGTACACCCCCTTGTCGTCGGCGAGGGAAAGCGGCTCTTCGACAGTGCGCTGCCGGGCTCGCTGCGGTTCTTGGCCGCAACACCGAGTGCGACGGGAGTCGTCACGCTCACCTACGCCCCGTAGTGTCGATCGGGATGGGAGATTTCGCGACGGACACGGAACCCTACCGGCGTGAGCTGCTGGCGCACTGCTATCGCATGCTTGGATCGGTGGACGACGCCGAGGACGTGGTCCAGGAGACCTACCTGCGTGCGTGGCGTTCGTATGAGGCGTTCCAGGGCAGGTCGTCGGTACGCACCTGGCTGCACCGGATCGCCACCAACGCCTGCCTTTCCGCGTTGTCGCACCGTAGTAGGCGTTTCCTGCCGTCGGGACTCGGCGAACCGGCCGACGATCCCATGACTCCGCCGGTGGCCGCGGACCCGCAGTGGGTTCAGCCCATTCCCGACTCGATGCTCGACCCGGCAGCGATCGTCGCGGCGCGCGACAGCCTGCGGATCGCGCTGATCGCCACGCTCCAGGAGTTGCCGGGCCGCCAGCGGGCGGTGTTCATCCTGCGCGACGTCCTGGCGTGGCCGGCGTCGGACGTCGCGCAGGTGATGGGCAGCAGCACGGCAGCGGTCAAGAGCATGCTGCAACGCGCGCGTGCACGGTTGGAACAGGCGCCTCCTGACGTCGAGCAAGCGGTCGAGCCCGGCGAGCTGAGCGCCGTCCTCGCCCACTACATCGCGGCAGTCGAGGAGGCCGACGGCGCGGCACTCGAACAGCTGCTGCGTGTCGATGCCAGCGTCGAGGCGACGCCTTGGCGCACGTGGTTCTCCGGCCGTGCCTCCTGCGTGCCCTATCTCGTGCAGCAGGTCATGGGCTCGCCGGGCACGTGGCGGTTGCTGCCGACCAGCGCGAACGGTCAGCCGGCGGCGGTCGGCTACCGCGATGGTGAGGCCTACGGCCTCCTCCTGCTCACCGTGACCTCGGCGGGCATCGCGAGAATCAACGCGTTCGGGGATCCGGGGCTTGTCAAGCGGTTCGGCTTCCCTACGTCCCTGTGAGCGCGAAGACCCGCAGGTCTTTCGGGGTTGGTCCTCCCCGCCGAAAGACCACGATCTGTGACTGGAGACCAGGAGGTACCTCGGCTCGTCACCGCCGTCCGCCGAACTCCCACTCGTGCACCTCCGTCTCCGCGTACCGGTGCGGAGCCAGGACGGCCCGTGCCCGCTCCGGGTCCGGCGCCCGGACCAGTGCCGCCGTACCCAGCCAGGTGGTCGCGTCGTCGGACAGCAACGGGCCGAAGGCGACCAACTCGTCACGGTCGATGCCGGGCGGCAGGCCGGGGCCGGGTGGCAGGCCGGGGTCGACGCCGGCGTCGTCCCGCGTCGGGCCCAGGCCGAGCACCAGGTACCGGTTGCCGCCGGTCCGGCCGCCGGGGAACTCCCACATGGTGCGGCCGAGCAGGTTGCGCCACCGGCGCAGCAGCACGTCCCGGTACACGCCGGCCTGGTAGTTGGGCTCGTCGAAGGCGAACGCGCGGGCAGCGGCGGGATCCGGCAGATCGACGATGTGCACACTGCCGGTGAGCGTCTCGCCGTCGGCACCGAAGGCCGGCCCGCGGGCGATCAGCTCCGCCTCGTACCGGTCCATGTAGGACCAGTGCTCCTCCACCAGCTCCCGGCGCAACGCCAGGGAACCGGCCCGGTCACGGTGGTAACAGAAGAACTCCATGGCCGAGGACCCTTCCGCACCTCGGGGCGGCATCTCAACAGGATTCCCCGGGTGTCCGCCCCCGTCCCCCGAGCCGGACGTCCTACAGGCCGCGGGCGGTGGCGGGTGAGCCGGGCGTTCGCGGTCTCGTCGGGCTTGAGGCGCCGGCATCACCACCGCATCAGGATCCAGAACACGGCAGCGACCGAAACGCATCGGAACAGCGCCTGCGGCTTCGGCCGAAGAAGGTCTCCGCCGGGTCGCGCGGTACTCTCAGCCGCCCACCACCCCGCGCAGCAGCAGGTCAATGAGCCGGCTCGCCAGTTCGCGCTGTTCCTCGCTCGCCGCCATCAGGCTGATCCCCCCGAGCGCCATCAGCACATCGCGCGCATCGACCCCCGGCCGCGCCACCGGCGACGCCCCCTCCCCGGCGTCCAGCAGCCAGGCGATGGCGTCGACCAGCAGGGTCCGGGTGTGCAGCTTCTCGCTGTCGTCCGTCAGGATCACGCGCAGCGCGTCGGCCATCCCCTGCTTCGCCGCCATGAAGTCGATGAACCGCTCCATCCACGTCCGCAACGCCTCCACCGCCGGCAGCGTCGCCGCCAGTTCCTCCGCCGCCTCGCACAGACGCTGCACCTCGTGCCGGTACACCGCCTCGATCAGCAGTTCCTTGGAGGGGAACCGGCGGTAGAGGGTACCGACGCCGACGCCCGCCTGCCGGGCGATGTCCTTGACCGAGGCACCCGGCCCCTCCCGGGCGAACGCCTCGGCCGCCGCTTCCAGCAGCCGGTCCTCATTGCGCTGCGCATCCGCACGCAACGGCTTGCGGGACATCGCCCCGCCTCCGTCGATTCCGGTCACCCTCGGCTCCCCTTCACCCACACCACTTGCAAGCGGAACCAGTTCCGCTTACCTTCGAGGGGCGAACCGGAACCAGTTCCGGATAAGAGCGTACGACGCCCCCTGCCGCCGCGCCATGCCATGCCCTGCATGCCATTCACGTCATCGCCGGTGACGCCGTGCCGTGCCGTCGGGTTCCCCCCTTCCGGCCCGGCCGATTCCACCCTCACCCCACCCCTCGCCCTCTGGAGAGCGCCATGTCCCACAGCCCCGTCACCACCCCCTTCGGAGCGCAGACCACCGCCGCCGAGGTGCTCCTCGGTCTCGACCTCGGCGGCAAGCGTGCCGTCGTCACCGGCGGAGCCTCCGGTATCGGGCGGGAGACCGCCCGTGCCCTCGCCGCCGCCGGTGCCGAGGTCGTCATCGGCGTCCGCGACCTGGCGGCAGGCGCACAGGCCGCCGAGGAGATCACGCCGGCCGACGGTCCCGGCACCGTCCGCGCCGCCCTGCTCGACCTCGCCGACCAGTCCTCCGTACACGCTTTCGTGAACGCCTGGCACGACCCCCTGCACACCCTCGTCCTCAACGCCGGCGTCATGGCCACCCCGCTCCAACGGACCAGGGAGGGCTGGGAGCTCCAGTTCGCCACCAACCACCTCGGCCACTTCGCCCTCGCGAACGGCCTGCACGGCGCCCTCGCGACGGCCCGGGACGCACGCGTGGTCGCGGTCAGCTCGGTCGGACATGTCAACGGGGACGTCCTCTTCGGCGATCCCAACTTCGAGCGGCACCCCTACGACCCGTGGGCGGCCTACAGCCAGTCCAAGACCGCCAATGTCCTGTTCGCCGTCGAGGCCGCCCGCCGCTGGGCCGCCGACCTGATCGCCGTCAACGCCCTCAACCCCGGCCGTATCACCAGCACCCGGCTCGGCCGCCACATCGGCGACATCGCCGACAGCCCGTCCTCGTTCGACCCGGCCAGCACCGACGTGTCCTGGAAGAACATCGAGCAGGGCGCCGCGACCTCGGTCCTGCTCGCCGCCTCCCCGCTGGTCGAGGGCGTGACCGGACGCTACTTCGAGGACGCCAACGAGGCCGGCCCGCACCGGCCCGGCATCCGCCGCGGAGTCGCCGCCCATGCCCTGGACCCCGAGCACGCGACCCGTCTCTGGCAACTCTCCGCCGACCTGCTCACGGCCACGCCGACAACCCGAATCTCGCTCTGACCGCTACGGCCGTACCACCACGGCCACCGCCACACGGAGTTTCTCCAGGAACTCCGCCCGGTCCGCGACCCGGTGTTTCCACCCCTCGCCGGCCGCCTGGAGGACCTCCGCGATCTGCCGCGGCGTGACGGTCGCCGCCCCCCGGCCGGAGTCGGCGATCGCCGCGGCGAGCGTGTCGACGAAGGCGTCCCGGTAGTCGTCGTACATGCCGTGCAGCTGGGCCGTCCCGTGCTCCAGCAGTTCGTCGACACCCTCGTTGAGGTGCGTGCCGACGTACCGGCCCAGGTTCGCGTCGAGCGCGGCCACGAGACGCGCGTCGAGATCGGCGCCGGGCGCGGCCAGCGCCGTACGGACGTCGCCCAGCGCCCGGTCCAGCTCCTGCCGCATGGTCTCGCGGAACAGCTCCTCCTTGCCGGAGAAGAGGAAGTACAGGCCGGGGCGGGAGATGTCCGCGGCCCGGGCCACCGCATCCATCGACGTCTTGCGGTAGCCGAACGTGGCGAAAACGCTCAGCGCCGCCGCGAGCACCTGCTCGCGGCGCTGGATGTCCCCTCGGGTCGCGGTCATATGCACACCATACCGACTGGGCGTGCTATACATGTTTTGTAGATTCTGTTTAGTAGCGTGAAAGCGCAAGCGGGGGGGACCGCAGCACCCGAGAGAGCATCGAGAGAGAGCATCATGAGCAAGACCGTTCTGATCACCGGCGCTTCGACCGGCATGGGCGAGGCCCTCACCTTCGAGTACGTGGCACGCGGCTGGAACGTCGCCGCCACCATGCGCGACCCCGCCAGGGCCAACCCGGCCTTCGCCGGCCTCGGCAACGTCCTGGTCACGCGCCTCGACGTCACCGACGCCGCGAGCGTCGAGCAGGCCGTGCGGGAGACCGTCGAGCGCTTCGGCGCCGTCGACGCGGTCGTCAACGCCGCCGGCTACGGACAGGTCGGCGCAGTCGAGGAGGTCAGCCCCGCCCAGGTGCGGGACCAGTTCGAGACCAACGTGGTGGGCATCGTCCAGGTGGTCCAGGCCGTCCTCCCGCACATGCGGGAACGCGGATCCGGCCACATCCTCAACATCGGCTCCATGGGCGGCCATGTCAGCCTGCCCACCATGGCCGTGTACTGCGCCTCCAAGAGCGCCGTGCAGAACCTGACCGAGGGACTGGCCAAGGAGCTCGCCCCGCTGGGCATCCGCGTCACGCTGGTCGAGCCGGCCGGCTTCGACACCAACTTCGGGACCAGCTCCAGGCTCCCGGCCAGGTCCGTCCCGGACTACGCGGGCTCCTACGCCACCATGGCCGAGTTCGACAAGCAGGCGGTACGGGGCGACCTCACCAGGTCCATGGCGGCCGTGGCCGACATCACCGGCGCCGAGGAGCCCCCGGTGCACCTGGCGGTGGCCACCGCCGGCCTGGAGATGGTGCGCGGCCACTTCGCCGAGCTGCTGGACGAGTACGCCCGCTGGGAGTCGGTCACGGCCGTCACCGGCTGACGACCGTCCCCAGGGCCCAGGCCGAGGCCGGGCCACCGGCTGACGACCGTCCCCAGGGCCCAGGCCGAGGTCGCGCCACCGGCTGACGACCGCTCCCCGGGCCGCGCGGGTCAGGCGACGCGCCGCAGCGCCTCCGGCGTGAGGTCGGCGAGCGTCGGGTACCCGTCGACGGCCATGATCAGATCGGCCTCGGCCAGCAGGGCCCGCAGCACATGGACGAGGCCGGCTTCACCGCCGTAGGCGAGACCGTACGCATAAGGACGGCCGACGCCTACGGCGGTCGCGCCGAGGGCCACGGCCTTGATGATGTCGGCTCCCGTGCGCACCCCGGAGTCGAACAGGACGGGCAGGCCGTCGGCGGCCTCGACCACGCCGGGCAGCGCGTCGAGGGCGGGCAGGCCCCCGTTGGCCTGCCGGCCGCCGTGGTTGGAGCAGTAGATGCCGTCCACGCCGGCGTCCTTGGCCCGGCGGACGTCCTCGGGGTGGCAGATGCCCTTGAGGATCAACGGCAGATCGGTGATCGACCGCAGCCAGGGCAGGTCGTCCCAGGTGAGCGGGTTGCCGAAGATGCCCGCCCACAGGGCGACCGCGCCCTGCGGATCGTCCTCGGGACTCCGGCCGCCGAGCAGGGAGCGGAAGACGGGGTCGCTGGTGTAGTTGGCCAGGCAGTTCCCGCGCAGCTGGGGGAAGTTGCTGGTGCTCAGGTCCCGGGGCCGCCAGCCGGTGATCCAGGTGTCCAGGGTGACCACGATCCCCTTGAAACCGGCCCGCTCGGCCCGGTGCACCAGGCTCTCGGCCAGCTCCCGGTCGGTGGGGGTGTAGAGCTGGAAGAAGCCCGGGGTGTCGCCGAACTCGGCGGCGACCTGCTCCAGCGGATCGACGGTCAGCGTGGAGGCGACCATCGGTACGCCGGTACGGGCGGCCGCCCGCGCGACGGCGAGGTCACCGTGGCCGTCCTGCGCGCACAGCCCGATCACCCCGACCGGCGCCATGAACAGCGGCGCGGCCAGCCGCATCCCGAACAGCTCGACGGACAGATCCCGCTCACTGGCTCCCACCAGCATGCGCGGCACCAGCCCCCAGCCCTCGAACGCGCCGACGTTGGCCCGCTGCGTCCGCTCGTCGCCCGCGCCGCCCGCGACATACGACCGCACCGAGGTGGGCATCGCGGCCTGGGCCAACGGTTCCAGATCGTCGTACGTCATCGGGAACCGCGGCATCACCCCGCTCAGCCCGTCGAGGTAGATCTCGTTCTGGTAGTCGGCGAAAGCCATGGTCCAGACCTCCTTCACGCCCCCGCCCGCCGGTTGCGGGTCCTCGGGTCCTCGGGTCCACAATGAGAGAGTGACGCGGGAAAGCCTTGAAACGCAGGATTCTGGCTCCACGGGCTCCGTTCCGCAGGATGCTGTCCCCGCACTGCTGGGTGAGGACGAGCTGGCGCTGATCAACGCCCTGCAGCTGCGCCCGCGCGCCTCCTGGACCGAACTCGGGCGTGTCCTGGACGTCGACCCGGTCACCGTGGCCCGCCGCTACCACCGCCTCTCCGAGCAGGGCACCGCCTGGGTCGGCTTCTCCCCCGGCCCACGCCTCCTCGAACAGATCTGTGTGGCGTACGTCGTGATCGACTGCGCTCCGGGAGCGACCGCCCGGGTCGCCGCGGCCCTCAGCGCCCACCCCCACATGGTCACCATCGAACGCACGGCCACCGGCCACGACCTCCTCACCACGGTCGCCACCCGCGACCTGCCGGCCCTGTCCCGCTACACCCTCGACCGGCTCCCCCACCTGCCCGGCATCACAGCCGTACGATCCCGGGTCGTCACCCACATGTTCACCGAGGGCGGCCACTGGCGCATCGCGGCCCTCGCCCCCGCCCAACGCGCGCAGTTGACGCCCCCGCCGCCGCCCCGCACCACCCCCACCCTCGCCGCCGAGGCCACTCCCGTCGACCGCGCCCTGGTCACCCACCTCGCCCACGACGGCCGTATCTCCTACCAGACCCTGGCCCGGCACCTGGGCGTCAGCCTCTCCACCGCCAAACGCCGCATCGAACACCTCACCCGCCGCGGTCTGCTCCGCTTCCGATGCGACTTCGCCCGCCCCCTGGGCGGCTGGCCGGTCGCGGTGACCTTCTGGGCCAAGGTCCCGCCCGCCGACCTCCCGCACATCGGCCAGGCCCTCATCCGCCTCCCCGAGACCCGCAACTGCGCGGCGATCAGCGGCCCCGAGAACCTCGTCCTCCAGGCCACGCTCCACTCACTGGCCGACATCCTCCGCCTGGAGACCCAACTGGCCACGGCCCACCCGACCCTGGACATCGCCGACCGGGTCATCACCCTGCGCCACGACAAACTCCTCGGCCGCCTCCTGGACCCCCACGGCCGCTCCACCGGCGTCGTACCGGCGGACCTGTGGGCGGAGCCGACGCTGTGAACGGAGACGACCGGTGTCAGGCGGGAGGGTTGGTGCTCTTCGTCCATCCCACCGACAGGCCCCAGGATCCAGCCGTCTTGGAAGTGACCGTTACGACAACGTTCCTGTAGTCACGATCGAGAACGGATTCGTTGTGCACCCCGGGGTCGCCGTCGGCGCACACGGTGGTGGAGTCCGCAAGAGAGCCGACTTTGACGTCGACGGTCCCGGAACCCGAGCAGATCACCGCGAACTGCAGGGTTCCCTTCCGAATCTCAGGGATCACCGGAAACGAGCGAGGCCCGGTATTTCCGCCTGTTTTGACGAACGTCTTCTGAGCGTCGGCAAGCTGGGGCGGAACGCGAGGGTCCCCGGTGGCCGAAGCGGTGACGGAGGGTTCGCCGGACGAAGCCGTCCCGGCCGGCGCCTCACTCGCGGTTGCCCGATCACCGGTCGACGTCGCACTGGTGCAGCCGGCCAACGCAAGCAGGACCACTGGAACGGCTATCCCTGCTCGGCTCATGCGTACCACCCGACGTCCATGGGCCCGTGGCCCGTCACCTTGTCGCGCGTAAATTAGCAGGTGAGGTGCTGGTTGCAGGCAGCGCCGACGAACTCGCGGCGCCGTATGCCTGTTGTTCACCAGGAGATCTCCTACGCGCGGCGCTGGGCGTTCCGCAGCCGATCGGCGGCGAGCCGGCGGGCGTTCCGCGGCGCCCCGTGTCGCGGCGGCCGTGCGGTGGGCTGTCGTAGAGTGCGGCGTGGTGGGGACGCTGAGTCGTTGGAGGGGGAGCCTGCCATGGGTGCGGCGAACAGAAACCGGGCCGACCTGGCGCCGATGAATCCCGAGGAGATGATCGCGGAGGCGCGGAAGGCGTTCTTCGTGATGTTCGCGCTGCTCGCCGTCGTCTGGCTGGTGCAACTCGCCAACTTCGCCGACCACTACGCCCTCTCCCGGGACTACGCCGTGGTCTCCGGCGACGTCGGCACGCTGCCCGACGTCCTGGTCGCGCCGCTGCTGCACTGGAGCTGGGCGCACATCGAGAGCAACTCCGGCCCGCTGTTCGTGTTCGGTTTCCTCGCCGCCTACCGCGGAGTGCTGCGGTTCCTCGCGCTGACCCTGCTGATCGCGGTGAGCAGCGGCGTCGTGGTCTGGTTCTTCGAGAAGGGCGACGTCGCGACGGTCGGCGCCAGCGGCCTGATCTTCGGGTACTTCGGTTACGTCGTCGTACGCGGACTCTTCGACCGGCACCTGATCGACACGCTGATCGGGATCGTCATGGGCGCCTCCTTCGCGTACCTCCTCACCGTGGCCGTGCCCGGCACGCCTGGGGTGAGCTGGCTCGGACACCTCGGCGGGCTGCTCGGGGGCTTGCTGGGCGCCTGGCTCTTCCGGGACCGGCACCCGCGGGCCGGCACCGGCGAGAAAACCCCCCGGGCGGTGACCGGCGACGCCGCGCAGCCGCGCTCCGACCTGTACAAGGAACTCGGCGACCTCGGCCTGCTCTGACGACCCGTCATCCCGTACCCGACGGTCGCGCCCCGAACCCCGCTTTCCGCCGCCGAGGGGCGGCACCCCCGACGTCGCAGGGCAGAGCTGTACGGCAACCGCCGTCACGCGGGACGCCGACCCGGGCCGGGCCGGGGCGGGGCGGGGCGGGGGGCGGCTAGGCCGGAGCGGGTAGGCCGGGGCGGGCGCCGCCGGTCCTCCGAAAACACCGCGGGTCCGCGGACGCCGTGGCGCCCGCGGACCCGGGTGGTCGAGCAGCGGATCGGGTCAGTAGGAGAACTGCTGGATCTGGCTGCCGTCGCCTGCGTACGTCCAGCCGGTCCGGGTTGCCGGGTCGAGCTGGATGGCGCGCTCACGATGGGAATCGAGCCGGCCGTTGTAGGACCCGAACGCCGGGTACTCGACGCCGGTCACGGTGCCCACCGTCTCGCCCGTCTTCAGGTCGACGACGGCGATGCGGCCGGTGGCGTTGTTGTCGGTGAAGCCGTACTGCTGAAAGCCGCCCATCGGCTTCAGTTCCGGGTACCGGAAGGCGAACAGCGCCAGTTGATGCACGCCGTCGACGGCGAGCGTGATGGGCGCTTGCTGCGTTCCGAGATTCACCGGGTCCCCGCTGGGCAACTGCGCGAAGTACCCGGTGCCGGCGAAGTTGACGCTAGATGAGTGGTACCACGTTTCGTAGAGGTTGCCCTTCTGGTCGGAGGCGAGGTTCCCGGCGCAAGGGATTCCCCCCTGGCTGTGGGTTACCGTTCCGCTGTCCAGGTTGATCGCGGCCATGGTGCCGGACCCGATCGAGGCCAAGCAGTTGACGGTGATCCCGGACTTCTGCGCGGAGAAGACGCCGGTCGACTCGTCCAGCTCCAGCAGGCCGTACGAGGTTTTCCCGTCCGGGGCGGGCTCGAGCTGGAGCGGCATCCCCTGAGCGCCGGTCGCCGTGTCCACGGGGAGCACGAAGCCCGCACGGTCGCTCGAACGGGAGGCGAGCACCGCTGCGCGGTGGCGCTTGGCGTCCACCCGCCCGCCCGTCACGACGTACTGGTCGTCGACCCGGACGGGGCTGCCGACCGCGTTGCCGGTGCTCGTGTCGTAGGTCTCGAGCCACTGCTCACCGGTTGTGGTCTGCTTGTGCAGGACCAGCGTGTGGTGGGCGGAGTCGACGCCGAACACCTCGTAGACGGAGCCGTACGCGGGGTCGCTCGTCAACTTGCGCCCATAGGTTCCGGTGGCGGCGTCGTAGTCGTACACCGAGCCTTCACCGGTGGGGCTTTCGACCGCCGCGACGGACGTGCCGCCTGGGACGATCGCGAAGTTGGTCAGGTTGGTGCCGTCGGGGGCCAGTCCGTCGTCGAATCCCAGCAGGGACGTCGGCGAAGCCTGCCCGACTGTCTTGCCGTGCCGGTCGACGGCGAACACCCGCAGGTTGTAGGCGATCGACGAGGGAAGCTTGAGCGCGAGGGCGCCGAGTGCCGCCGTGCCCCGCGTGCCCTTCAGCGAGCGGTCGAGCGTGGCCGGGCTGTCCACCCCGTTGTGGTCGCGGGTGGTGCCGTTCTGGTTGCTGACCAGGTTGTACGAGTTGTACAGGTTCGGCCCGGGCGCGGAGAACTCCAGCAGCGTGCCGGTGGCGCCCTTGACCCCCGATACGTCGTAGTGCACCGAGAACTGCGGTGCGGCCCGGTTGATCTCCAGCAGGTGACCGAACTCTCCGGACGTCTTCGCGGCCAGGGTCGGCGCTGCCGGGCGCTGCGAGGGGTCACCGCCGTCGACCCGGATCGAGGCGAACTCTCCGTATGCCGGGCCACCCTTGTAGCCGGCTGTGGGGTTCTGGAGGATACCGATCCCGTAGATGCCGCCGCCGGCGGAGAAGGCGCCGGCCGGGACGGTGACCGTGCCGCGAAGTCCCGTCAGCGGGGCGGTGTAGGAGGCGGAGAAGATGGGCGCCGCCGCGGGGCTCCAGTGGCCGACTCCCGACACGACCAACTCCGGCGAGCTGACGTTCCGCACTCCGGTGAGGTCGTAGCTCACCTGCACGGAGTGTCCCGCGCCGGCGACGGGCCGGACCACCGGGGCGAGCGACTCGGCGTAGCTGCCGTCGGTGGGTCCGAAGGTCAGCTCGTGGGTGGTCGAGGCCAGCACCTGGTGGCCGTGGCGCACCTCGAAGGTGAGCGGTACCTGACGGTCCGTCGTGGAGACGACCGGCAGTCCGGCCGTGGTCAGCATCTGCGTGGGGGTCAGCCGGATCGCCGGTACATCGGAGGTGAACTCGTGCTTCCCGATGCGCAGCGCGTAGCTGACGCCTTGCCGGCCGGGCACGCCGGTCACGTCGGCGCCGATGGTCACCGGTCCCACCAGGCCCTCCCCGGTGGCGCCGGCGCCCGTGCCCGGTCCGGCCAGGTCGATGTAGCCGGGATCGGTGCCTTCGGTGTACGCGCCGCCGAGTCCACCTGTGGTCTGGCGATGCGCCACGGAGAGCCGGACGATGCGGGGCGTGCCGGTGTGGGCCTGGCTGCCGTGCGCCTTGGCCAGGACCGCTTGCAGCGCGGCGGTGACGTCGAGTTGCGGGCCCACGTGCAGCGGCTGGTCGATCTGCGGCGGCGTGGGCACGGCCCGGCCGGTGCGCTCCAGCAGCGAACGGACGTCATCGGGCGACGGGTGCTGTCCGGTCAGCCGGGAGGCCTGCAGGACGACTGCGGCGGCGGCCGCGATCTCGGGCGCGGATGCCGAAGTGCCTCCGTTGAGGACCTCCGTCACCGACTGCGCGGTCTGGCCCTGGTGTTCGAAGGCGGGGATGCCGTCGCTGGGTGCCGAGACGTTCACGCGCGTGCCGAATCCCGAGGAGAAGACCTCGGAACCGTTGAGCCTGGTGGTCGCCCAGGTGCCGTTGGCCGACGCGGCGCCGCCGTTCTGCGGAGGAACGGACAGCGTGTCGTCGGTCGTGGTGCCGCCCGCGGCGATCGCGCCGGAGTCCAGCACCTTGCTCGGCGTGGACGACAGCTGGTCGTCGTCGATCCGGGTGGTGCCGGCGGCCTTGCGCGTGACGTCGGTCGCGGTGCTGCCGCCGTCGGGGCCGACGGCCGCGTTGGTGAACAGCCTGGTCCCGTCGTTCGACGAGACCACCACGGTGATGCCGTACTGCTGCACGATCGACGCGATCACGGCCTGCTGGACCGGGTCGTCCTCCAGGTAGCGGCCGGGGAGCCCCTGGGCGTCGGTGCCGTAGCCGAGGCTGGCGGTGATCACGTCGGGTCGCGGCTGCTGCCGGGCCGCGGCCAGCAGCGCCACCGCGATCTGGCTGAACGTCGGCTGCTGCGGGACGACGAGCCGGTAGTCGGCACCCGGGGCGATGCCCAGCAGGTCGGAGGACCCGCTGCCCTGCATGCCCGGACGCTGCAGCTCGTGCGGAAGCGGCGCCATCACGGAGAAGTCCAGCAGCACCTCGCCCAGCGCAGGGTCCTGCCCCTGGGTGGATCCGGCCGGGTCGAGTGCGCCGGTCGGGTCCGCGGTGTAGGTGGGGATCAAGGGCATCGTGGGGATGTCCAGGTACCGCCGGCCGTTCTGGACGACGGTCGTCGGCCCGCTCGCGGCGAGGTCGGGCGTCCCCACGTCGGTGAGGTCGCCGACCGAGACGTTGGTGATGGTCTCACCGGTGCCCGGCAGCTGGCCGAACTTCTGCTTCAACACACTGAAGGCGCCCGTCGCGTTGACGCCGCCGGCGTTGAGGAAGCTCTGCGCCGAGGTACCCAGAGCCGCGTTGCCGGGCACACCGTCGGAGCCGGTCGTACCGCCGTCCTGCCCCTTCTCCGACGAGCCGGCCTTCCCCGCCGCGGCGCTCACCGAGGAGGGCAGCGGCACGGCGCCGGTGTTCATGGGGGAGACGGTCCGGTCGGGCTCGGCGTAGACGACGCCGGGTGTGGCGGCCAGCGCCCGGGCAGCCGCCGAGGCGTCGCCACCGGCGAGCTGGACGACCTGGACCTTGGCCAGGTCGATCGCCCCGGAGCCCAGCTTCGCCTGGGCGGCCGAGCGCAACTGCTTCGCCTGGGCGGCCGGCAGTTCCGGCATCAGGGGCCGCATGGAGACCGCGTGGGCCCGCCGGAGCGCGGTGTTGACCGCGGTGTCCGAGGTCAGCGGGGTACGGGCCTGCAGATTGCGCTGCTTGCCCAGCGGCGTGCCCGTCACCTGGGTGGCCGAGCCGAGTACCACAAGGACCTGGTGAGGGCTGTTCTTCGCCGACTGCGCGGGCGTGGGCTTCAGGAACGAGCGCCACGGACCGAGCGCCGAGGATCCGGGTATGGAGGGCAGCGCGGCCCCCGCACCGGGCTGTGCCGCTGATGAGCTGCTGCCGAGCGGGGTCTTGACGGCCGGCGACCGGCCGGGATCGGTGGGCGCGGAGCCGGACCGGGAGGAGCTTGAGGGGAGCGCGGCCGCGGGTATCGTTACGGCCGCGGTGATGGCCACGAGCGCGACACCGACGGCACCAAGCCGTCTGCCGCGCGTGTGGGCATACGTCATGGGACACCTTTCTCGGGGAGCGAATCCGCGAGCACGGATCCACACCGGAAGGCTCTGCCCGCTCGAACATGCTCAGGACAGCGCCGACTTCAGCGTGAAAGATGTCAACCGCGACCAACGAAACACAAGGTTACGACGCTGGCGGATCCCTGCCAGGTGGCGGAAGCCGCCACGGAAATTGGCGGACGGTATGGAATTTGACGTGCTCGGGCTTGCGGAAGAAACAGAACACGTCTACGTGGCACTGGTCCGGCAGCCGCGCTGCACCTCTTCGGAGTTGGCCGGCGTCTGCGACATGCCCGCGACCACCGTGGGAAGACTGCTGTCCAAACTCGTCAAGGTCGGGCTCGCCGTGCAGGACGCCGGACGCCCGCCACGCTTCACCGCCACTCCCCCGGATGTCGCCGTCACCGCGCTGATCGACCAGCGCGAGCACCAGCTCAAGGAAGCACGAGCCCTGGTACAGCGGTTGACCGAGACCCACCGGGAGGCGGCCCGGATAAGCCATCCCGACATGGCCGTCGAACTGCTCACCAGCCGTGAGCACATCAGCGCCGCCGTGCACCGGCTGACTGTCGACGCCCGCCACCAGGTGCGTGCGTTCGACCGCCCGCCCTATGTCGACGGCCCCGGCAGCAACCTCGACCGCCAGCTCCAGCAGCAGCGGCGCGGCGTGATCCACCGGGTGATCTACGACCGCGAAGCGGTGGCCTGGCCCGACAGACTGAACAACGACATCGTGCCCAGCATGAAGGCAGGCGAGCAGGCACGGGTACACCCTGAGCTGCCCCTCAAACTCGTCATCAGCGACGACCGGGCGGCCGTCCTCCCCTTCAGCCTCGGACCTGGGGGCCAGTCAGTCGCCTACCTGGTCCACCGCTCCCCCGTGCTCGTCGCCCTGGAATCGCTCTTCGAGGCGCAATGGGAGCGCGCGGTGCCGCTGCCGGACGCCCCCATGCCACCCGGCGACGCCACCACCGCGGCCGAATCCGAGGACGCAGAGCCTGATGAGGCGACCCGGTCCCTGCTTGCCCTGCTCGCCTCCGGCCTCAGCGACACGGCCATCGCGCGTGCCCAGGGCTGGAGCGAGCGGACCACGCAGCGTCGCGTCCACCAACTCATGTGCCGGCTCGGCGCCTCCACCCGCTTCCAGGCGGGCCTCACCGCCACCCGACGCGGATGGCTGTGAAACGAGCACCAGCGAGCCCGACCCCATGCCGGGTACGCCCGCGACCGGAGCCGATCGCAGATGCCTGACCGGCGGCTTTGCCTGAAGCATCCGCAGACGACGCGCCAAGGGGCGGCACCCCCGCACAGGGTGCCGCCCCTCTCTTGCGTGCCGGGGCCGCCGTCCATCGGTCTTGAGGGTCGGGGACGGACGGCGGACCCGGGGTTCACAGGAGGCCGGTGACTGCCTCAGCGGTGGTCGCTGCCCGCCGACTGCGTCGCTGCCCGGCCTGCCTCCAGGCGGGCCACCGGGATCCGGAACGGGGAGCAGGAGACGTAGTCCAGGCCCACCTCGTGGAAGAAGTGGACGGACTCCGGGTCACCGCCGTGCTCGCCGCAGACGCCCAGTTTCAGGTCCGGGCGGGTCGCGCGGCCGGCCTGGGCCGCCGCTGCCACCAGGGAGCCGACGCCGTCCCGGTCGATCGTCTCGAAGGGGGAGACGCCGAAGATGCCCTTCTCCAGGTACGCGGTGAAGAAGCTCGCCTCCACGTCGTCCCGGCTGAAGCCCCAGACCGTCTGCGTCAGGTCGTTGGTGCCGAAGGAGAAGAACTCCGCGGCCTCGGCGATCTGGCCCGCCGTCAGGGCGGCCCGCGGGAGCTCGATCATCGTGCCGATCGAGAGTTTGAGGCTGGTGCCCGTCGCCGCTTCCACCTCCGCGATGACCTGGTCGGCCTCCTCGCGGACGATCTCCAGCTCCTGGACCGTGCCCACCAGCGGGATCATGATCTCCGCGCGCGGGTCGCCCTTGGCGTTCTTGCGTTCGGCCGCGGCCTCGGCGATCGCGCGGACCTGCATGGTGAACAGGCCGGGGATGACCAGGCCGAGACGTACGCCGCGCAGGCCCAGCATCGGGTTCTGCTCGTGCAGGCGGTGGACGGCCTGCAGGAGCCGGAGTTCGTTCTCGTGCGGCTCCTGGCGGGACTCGGCGAGGGCCACCCGGACCGAGAGTTCCGTGATGTCCGGGAGGAACTCGTGCAGCGGCGGGTCGAGGAGGCGGACCGTCACCGGGAGGCCGTCCATGGCGGAGAGGAGTTCGACGAAGTCCTTCTTCTGGAGCGGGAGCAGGGCCCCGAGGGCCTCCTCACGCTCCGCCTCGGTGTCCGCCAGGATCAGGCGTTCCACCAGCTCACGGCGGTCGCCGAGGAACATGTGCTCGGTGCGGCACAGGCCGATGCCCTGGGCGCCGAAGCGGCGGGCCCGCAGCGCGTCCTCGGCGTTGTCGGCGTTGGCGCGCACCCGCAGCCGGCGCTTGCGGTCCGCGAACGCCATGATCCGGTGCACCGCCTCGACCAGTTCGCCGGCGTCGTGGGCGCCCGCGTGCATCCGGCCCTCGAAGTACTCGACGACCGGGGAGGGCACGACCGGGACCTCGCCCAGGTAGACCTTGCCGGAGGAGCCGTCGATGGAGATGACGTCGCCCTCCTCGACCACGTGGCCACCGGGGACCGTCATCCGCCGGCGCTTGGTGTCGACCTCCAGCTCCTCCGCACCGCACACACACGTCTTGCCCATGCCCCGGGCCACCACGGCCGCGTGGGAGGTCTTGCCGCCCCGGGAGGTCAGGATGCCCTCCGCCGCGATCATGCCGTCGAGGTCGTCGGGGTTGGTCTCGCGGCGGACCAGGATGACCTTCTCACCGGAGCGGGACCACTTGACCGCCGTGTACGAGTCGAAGACCGCCTTGCCGACCGCCGCGCCCGGCGACGCCGCGATGCCCCGGCCGACCGGCTGCGCCTTCGCCTGCTCGTCGAAGCGGGGGAACATCAGCTGCGCGAGCTGGGCGCCGTTGACGCGCTGCAGGGCCTCCGTCTCGTCGATCAGGCCCTGGTCGACGAGCTGGGTCGCGATCCGGAAGGCGGCGCCGGCGGTGCGCTTGCCGACGCGCGTCTGGAGCATCCACAGCTGACCGCGCTCGATGGTGAACTCGATGTCGCAGAGGTCCTTGTAGTGGTTCTCCAGCGTCTCCATGATCTGCATCAGCTGGTCGTACGACTTCTTGTCGATGCTCTCCAGCTCGGCCAGGGGGACCGTGTTGCGGATGCCCGCGACCACGTCCTCGCCCTGGGCGTTCTGGAGGTAGTCGCCGTAGACGCCCTGGTGGCCCGAGGCGGGGTCGCGGGTGAAGGCGACGCCGGTGCCCGAGTCCGGGCCGAGGTTGCCGAAGACCATCGAGCAGACGTTGACGGCGGTGCCGAGGTCGCCGGGGATGCGCTCCTGACGGCGGTAGAGCTTGGCGCGGTCGGTGTTCCAGGAGTCGAAGACCGCGCGGATCGCGAGGTCCATCTGCTCGCGCGGGTCCTGCGGGAAGTCCCGGCCGGCCTCCGCCTTGACGATCTTCTTGAACTTGGTGACGAGCTTCTTGAGGTCGGCCGCCTCCAGTTCCGTGTCGACGGTGACCTTCTTGGCGTCCTTCGCCGCGTCGAGGGCCTCCTCGAAGAGCTCGCCGTCGACGCCGAGGACCGTCTTGCCGAACATCTGGATGAGGCGGCGGTAGGAGTCCCACGCGAAGCGGTCGTCGCCGGCCTGCTTGGCCAGGCCCTGGACGGACTTGTCGGAGAGGCCGATGTTCAGGACCGTGTCCATCATGCCGGGCATGGAGAACTTCGCGCCGGAGCGGACCGAGACCAGGAGCGGGTTGTCGGCCTGGCCGAGCTTCTTGCCCATCCGCTGCTCCAGCGCGTCGAGGTGCGCACTCACCTCGTCACGCAGTGCCACCGGTTCCTCGCCGCTGTCGAGGTAGACCTTGCAGGCTTCCGTCGTGATCGTGAAGCCCGGGGGAACAGGGAGCCCGAGGTTGGTCATCTCGGCGAGGTTCGCGCCCTTGCCACCCAGGAGGTCCTTGAGGTCCTTGTTTCCCTCGGTGAAGTCGTAAACGCACTTCGCTACGTGGGGTTCTTTGTTTTCCGACACGGGTCTCGACTCCCTGAAGGACGCGGTGGCTGCCCTGACGGCGAGGAACATACCCAGATCGAAGGCGTCTGGGTACGTCTGCTCGCGTGTCATGCGCCCGTAACCGATCGTCCGCCACCGGATCGAAAGTCAAAGGTTGGCAAGCGGAGACGGACGGATGTTTTCACTTCTTGAACGCAAGACCGCTCAGGGACGCACTATTTCGCTCAGATGAGCGGAGCGGCTGCACGCCTGATTTCGATCGATGAACGATCAAGGGGTGGCACCCAGTGCCACCCCTTGGAGAAGTGCAGTCGCTCATGATCCGCTCATCTGAGCGCAACCCTTATCAAGGGTGGCGAGAATCACGCTGCCACAGACGCCGGGATTTCACCATGCGGACACGGAATGGACGCGGAAAGCGGACGGAAACAACCGCGTCATCTCGGCCGCGGCGGCACCGACAGCGGCAGCGGCAGCCGCCTCACATCCCGAGCGCCAGCAACCGCTCCTCCACCCGCTCCGGCGCGTACAGGTGCTCCACGACCAGTGCCCCGGCGCCGATCACCCCGGCCCGGTCCCCCAGCCGTGAGGTGACGACGTCCAGGTGAGCGGTGGAGCGGGGCAGCGCCCGCTGGTACAGCAACTCCCGCACGCCGGTGAGGAACGAGGTGCCCGACAGATCCCCCGCGATCATCAGCACGCCCGGATTCAGCAGGGTCACGACCGTCGCCAGTACGTCCCCGACCCGGCGGCCGGCCTCCCTGGCCAGTGCCGCCGCCTCCGGATGACCCGAGGCGAGCAGATCGCGCACATCTGAGCCGGAGGCCGCCGGAACCCCAGCCTCCGCCAGCCGCCGGGCCACCGCGCCGCCGCTCGCGACAGCGGCGAGGCAGCCGTACGAACCGCAGCGGCACTGCGCCTCGGTGCCCACCCGGATATGGCCGATGTCCCCGGCACCGCCGTCGATGCCCCGGTAGATCGAGCCGTCGACCACCACCCCGGCGCCGATACCCGTGGAGACCTTCACCAGCACGAACGCCGAGCAGTCCGGGTGTGCCGTGCGCTGTTCGCCGTACGCCATCAGGTTCGCGTCGTTGTCCACCAGGACCGGGACCCCCGGCGGCGCGCCCGTGTGCTCGGTGAACGCCCTGGCCACACGGCCGCGTATGTCGTAGCCGTCCCAGCCGGGCATGATCGGCGGCTGGACGACCCGGCCGGTCTCGGAGTCCACGGGACCCGGCACCGCGAGGCCGATCCCGCACACCTCCGCCGCCAGGTGGCCGGCCTTCTCCAGCAACTCGGCGAACCAGCGGCCGAGTTCGGTGAGCACGGCGTCCGGGCCGTCCTGGATGACCAGCGTGCCGGAGTGTTCGGCGAGGATCTCGCCGGTCAGGGAGAGGACGGCGGCCCGGGCATGGCGGGTCTCCAGGTCGGCGGCGAGGACCACGGCGTGCGAGTCGTCGAACTCGAGGGTGATGGAGGGGCGGCCGCCGAGCGGGGAGTCGACCGGGCCGCCGGCGCCCTCGCGCAGCCAGCCGGCGCGGAACAGCCGGTCCAGGCGCAGGCCGACGGTCGCGCGGGAGAGTCCGGTGGCCTGCTGGAGGGCGCCACGGGTCACGGCCCGTCCGCTGCGCACCAGCTCCAGCAGTTCGCCCGAGCTCGCCTGTCCGCCGCCCTTGCCGGTCCTGCCGGGACGTCCGGTCATGCGCACCCCCTTGTGTTTCTCAAGCTTGCATTACATATTGAGTTTTGCGTGTTAAATAGACGTAACCCTACGGTAGCCACTGCCGAACCCGGTCGGCCGGACGTCTTCGGGGAGCCCCGAGTGGATCGCACTGCCCAGCTCACAGCCCATGCGCTCGCTTCCGAGATCGCATACGATCCACCGTCCACGCGCGCCCCCGGCACCACCGGCCCGGCGTCCCTGCACGTCAGGGCCGCACGTGTGCTCACCGACAACTGGACCGGCGGTTCGACCGTGCCGTCCCGGAGCCTGTACCCGCACCAGTGGTCCTGGGACTCGGCGTTCGTCGCGATCGGCCTCAGACACCTGTCGCCGTTGCGCGCGCAGACCGAGCTGGAGACGCTGCTGGCCGCCCAGTGGGCCGACGGACGGATCCCGCACATCGTGTTCAACCCCTCCGTGCCCCTCGACGCGTACTTCCCGAGCCCCGACTTCTGGCGTTCCTCGACCGCGGGGCGCGCCGCGGGCGCCCCGCGCACCGTACAGACCTCCGGAATCGTGCAGCCACCGGTGCACGCGCTGGCGACCTGGCTGGTGCACCTCGCCGATCCCGGCCTGTCGCGGGCGCGCGGCTTCCTGGCGACCGCCTATCCCCGGCTCGCCGCCTGGCACCGCTATCTGCTGCACCGGCGGGACCTCGGCGGCGGCGGTCTCGCGTCCGTCGTGCACCCCTGGGAACAGGGTATGGACAACAGCCCCTGCTGGGACGCCCCGCTGGCCCGTGTCGCGCCCGCTCCGGCGCGCTCCTTCCACCGCGCCGACCTGGACCACGGCGCCGCCGAGGACCGGCCGACGGATCTGGACTACGGGCGGTACGTGCGGCTGGCCACGGACTACCGGGACGCCGAATACGCGGACCGGCAGCGTGAGTTCGCCGTCGAGGACCCGGCCTTCAACGCCCTGCTCATCGCCTCCGAGCACGCCCTCGCGCGGATCGCGCAGGAGTTGGGGGCCACCGGGACGGCACGGCACGCGCGCGCGGAGCGGTTGACGGCGGCCCTGGTGGACCGGCTGTGGGACCCGGAGCGGGAGATCTTCCTCTGCCGGGACCTGCGAGGCGGACTGATCCCCGAGCGCGGGGTCTCGGGTCTGATCCCGCTGATCCTCCCGGAGTTGCCGCGCGAGATCGCCGCCGCGCTCGTCCGGACGCTGAGCGGCCCGCACTTCGGCACCGGCACGCATCTGGTCCCCAGCTACGACCTGCTCGGCGCGGCCTTCGACCCGCACCGGTACTGGCGCGGCCCGGCCTGGGCCAACACCGGCTGGCTGCTGGAGCGGGGGCTGCGCGAACACGGCGAGCGGGAGCGGGCGGACGCGCTCGGCGCGGCGGTCGTACGGACGGCCGGCGCGACCGGGTTCGCCGAGTACGTCGACCCGTACACGGGCGAGGCGTGCGGCGCGACCGGGTTCAGCTGGACGGCGGCGCTCGCGCTCGATCTGCACCACCGGCGGCACGCACCGCACCACGGACTCCGGAAACGTCAAGATGCGGACAAGAGCTGACAAAACGAGGTGTCTTCCACGGACACCGCACGTTCGACCTGGGGAACAAAGGAGGGGACCGGGGATGACGGACCGGCATCATCTGCTCGTGCACGGCGCGACGTTCGCCGCCGTGGACGACCGCGGAGACATCAGCGGCGTCCGGGGCGGCGGCTCCCCGGACGGGTTATTCGTACGGGACGCCCGGCACCTCAGCCGCTGGCAGCTGACGGTCGACGGGGCGCTGCCCGAGGTGCTCACCCCGGTCTCCGGCGGGGACGGCACCCGGTGTGTGCTGGTCCCGCGCGGTGGCCGCCAGGAACCGCCCGCGCACACCCTCTTCCGTGAACAGGCCGTCGGCGACGGCTCGTTCGCCGAGTCCCTGCGGGTCACCAGCAACCGTCCGGTGCCGACCACCATCAAGCTCGCGATCACCGCCGACGCCGACTTCACCGACCAGTTCGAACTCCGCGCCGACCACCGCACCTACACCAAGTCCGGCGCCGTACGCTCCCGCCAGGTCCTCGACGACGGAGTGGAGTTCGGCTACCGCCGGGGCGAGTGGCGGTCCTGTACGACGATCACCGCCGAACCGGCGCCGGACGGCGTCGAGGAGACCGGGACCGGCGCCCGGCGGATGGTGTGGACGCTGGACCTCGCCCCGCACGGCACGACCGAGCTGGTCGTCCGGGTCATCGGGCGCCCGCACGGCGACCGGCGGGCCCTGCGGGTGCCCCGCGACCCGGCCGCGCTGAACGAACAACTCCTGGCGCTGGAGGGTGAGTTCGTCGACGGCGTGGCCTTCCCGACCGGTTGGCCCGAGCTGGCGGCGGCCTGTGCCCGCGGCCTCTCCGACCTCGCCGCGCTCCAGGTGCCGGCCACCGGCCCGGACGGCGAGGAGCTCAAGGTCCCCGCCGCGGGCGCCCCCTGGTTCCTCACCCTGCTCGGCCGCGACGCCCTGATCACCTCCCTCTTCGCCCTCCCCTACCGGCCCCGGCTGGCCGCCGCCACCCTCCCGGCCCTCGCCGCCACCCAGGCCACCGAGGCCGGCGCGCACCCCGTGGCCCAGCCCGGGAAGATCGTCCACGAGGTACGGCACGGGGAGCTGGCGCACTTCGGGCAGGTGCCGTACGGCCGTTACTACGGCTCCGTCGACGCCACCCCGCTCTTCCTGATCCTGCTCGGCGCGTATGTGGAGCAGACCGGGGACACCGGCATGGCCCGGCGCCTGGAACGCAACGCCCGTGCCGCCATCGGCTGGATGCTCGACCACGGCGGGCTGACCTCACGCGGCTATCTCGTCTACCGCGCCGACAAGGGCGGGCTCGCCAACCAGAACTGGAAGGACTCCCCCGGCGCGATCTGCTCCGCCGACGGCGGCCGGCCGGTGGGCACCGTGATGGCGGCGGGGGCGCAGGGATACGCGTACGACGCGCTGCGCCGGACGGCGTGGGTGGCGCGGACGGTGTGGGCCGACGAGACCTACGCGGCGCTCCTCGAACAGGCCGCCGCCGATCTGCGGGACCGGTTCCAGCGGGACTTCTGGATGCACAGGGCCGCGTTCCCCGCGCTGGCCCTGGACGGGGAGGGCCGGCAGGTCGACGCGCTCGCCTCGGACGCCGGGCATCTGCTGTGGTCCGGGCTGCTCGACAAGGAGTACGGGGAGGAGGTCGGACGGCGGTTGCTGGAGCCGGACTTCTTCTCGGGGTGGGGGGTACGGACGCTGGCCGCGGGGCAGGCGGCGTACCACCCGTTGTCGTACCACCGGGGGTCGGTGTGGCCGCACGACAACGCGCTGATCGCGTTGGGGCTGGCGCGGTACGGGCTGCACGACGAGGCCCGGGCCGTGGCGCACGGGCTGGTGGACGCGGCGACGGCGGGCGGGCACCGGCTGCCGGAGGTGCTGGCCGGGTACGGGAGGGACACGCATCCGGAGCCGGTGCCGTATCCGCACGCGTGCGTGCGGGAGTCCCGGTCGGCGGCGGCGCCGCTGGCGCTGCTGACCGCGGTGGGGGGCGCGTAGCCATCGTGTCCGGCTGCGGGCCGGCGGAGCTTGTTCACGCCCGCGCGGCGAGCCGCACATCGGCACAGCCCCGCACCCCCGTCGGGGCGCTGTGTTTGCCCCTTGTTTGCCGAAAGACCTGAACAGGGGGCTTGTGTGAGCCGTACGGGAAGATGGCGGGCCAGGGCCTCCTCGGCATGGGCCCGCCGTTTCCGTTTCACGGGTCTCGCACGGAAGGACCTCCGGGTTGCCTCAGCACACGAGCATTCGCCAGTCATCGGACACGCCCTCGGGGCCGTCCGAACGCGAGGGCGCACCGGAGGCGTCCGAGGCCCTGACGTCCGAGCGGGAAGCGGCTCCCGAGATATCCGAGCCCGCCGCCGAGGCGACCGCGGACGCGTTGCCGGCGGAGCCCGGGGAGACGGCCACGGAGAGCACCGCGCCGGATGCCGAGCCCCCGGAATCCAGGCCGGAATCCAGGCCGGAATCCGCCGCCGCACCCGAATCGGAACAGGCGTCCGCCGTTACGGCCGAGCAGTCGACGTCCGTCGCCGAATCCACTGACGCCGAATCCCCTGACGCCGAGTCCGATTCCGTCGCGTCCAAGTCCGCATCCGCCGAGTCCGAGTCCGAGTCAGCATCCGCCGGGTCCGAGTCCGGGTCAGCATCCGCCGGGTCCGAGTCCGGGTCAGCATCCGACGGGTCGGATTCCGCCACCCGCCCCGAAACCGCGTCCACCGCCGGCCCCGAAGGCGTGTCCGCCGACGGCCCGGAAGCCATGGTCGCCGACGGAGGCGAGCGGGAAACCGCCCCCCCCGCCGGGCCGGACGGGAGCGACACCCCCGCCCCCGCCACACCCCGCCGTCGCGGGTGGGCCTCCTGGAGTGGGCGGGTTCGGGCGCGGCGGGAGGCCTGGCGGGACGCTCATCCCGGCGCCGCCTCCGCACTGTCCATCGGCATCAGCGTGCTGTGCGCCGCGCTGGTGATCGCCGCACTGGTGATGCCGAACACCGTCGTCGGGCTCGGACCGGCGAAGTTCCTGCGGATACCGTCCGAGGGGATCATCGCGGCCGCCGTCGCGCTGGCGCTGCCCCGGCGGCCCCGGATGGTGCTGGCCGCGGTGTTCGGCGTCGTGCTCGGTGCGCTGACCCTCATCAACTTCCTCGACATGGGGTTCAACGAGTACCTCGGCCGGAGCTTCAACGCCATCCTGGACTGGAGCCTGCTCAGCGACGCGGAGTCGTACCTTGAGGACACCCTGGGCAAGACGGCCACCGTCGCCGTCAGCGTCGGTGCCGTCGTCCTCGTGCTCCTGCTGTTCGTGCTGCTCGCCCTGGCGACGGTACGGCTGAGCAATCTGCTGGCGCGGCATCCGGGGCGGGCCACCCGCGGCACGCTGATCGCGGGTGTCGTCTGGATCACCTGCTCCTCCTTCGGCCTCCAGATCGCCGGCGGCGTGCCGCTGGCCTCCGACCGCACCGCCGGCGCGCTGGAGATCAAGGCCCGCCAGGTGCGGGACACCCTGCACGACGAGGCGGAGTTCCGGAAGGTCGCCAAGGTGGACGCCTTCGGGAACACCCCGGCCGACCAGCTGGTGCCGGACCTGCGCGGCAAGGACATGATCTTCACGTTCATCGAGAGCTACGGCCGCAGCGCCATCGAGGACCCGATCATGGCGCCCGGTGTCGACCAGACGCTCGACGCCCAGACCAAGGCTCTCACCAAGGCCGGTTACGCCGCGAAGAGCGGGTGGCTGACGTCGGCGACCTACGGCGGCAGCAGCTGGCTCGGGCACTCCACGACCATGTCGGGGCTGTGGGTGAGCAACCAGCAGCGCTACCGGACCGTCATGGCCAGCGACCACCTCAGCATCACCAAGGCCTTCCAGAAGACCGGCGACTTCGACACGGTCGGTGTGATGCCGGGCATCCAGAAGGGCTGGCCGGAGCAGAGCTACTACGGCCTCGACAAGGTCTACAACGCCTTCCAGCTCGGGTACAAGGGACCCAAGTTCAGCTGGTCGACGATGCCCGACCAGTACGCGCTCCAGCAGTTCCAGGACCGGGTGCACAGCAAGCAGCCGGCCGACGGCAAGTCACGGATGTCGTTGCTGATCCTGACCTCCAGCCACCAGCCGTGGGCGCCGATCCCCAAGATGGTGCCGTGGGACCAGCTGGGCAACGGTTCGGTCTTCGACGCCATCCAGAAGGCCGGCAACAAGGCGTCGGACGTCATCGCCGACACCACCAAGTCCCGCCAGGAGTACGGCAAGTCGATCCAGTACTCGGTGACCGCGCTCACCCAGTGGCTGGAGCGCTACGGCAACGACGACACCGTGCTCGTCTTCCTCGGCGACCACCAGCCGATCGCCCGGGTCAGCGGCAACCACGCCAGCCGTGACGTGCCGATCTCGATCGTCGCCAAGGACCCGAAGGTGCTGGACGCGATCAACTCCTGGAACTGGACCGACGGTCTGCGCCCGGCGCACAACGCCCCGGTGTGGAAGATGAGCTCCTTCCGCGACAGGTTCCTGACGGCCTACGGCTCCACGCCGCACCCGAAGACGAACTGACGCTCACGAGACCGCCTTCGGCCTCAGCCGCCGGAGGTGTCCAGCTCCGCGTCCTCGCCGATGCCCGCGCAGTCATAGGGATCCTTGAGCCAGCCGTCCGGCAGCACCACCCGGTTGTTGCCGGACGTACGGCCGCGGGGGCCGTCGGCGCCGGTGGGCCAGGGCTGGTCGAGGTCCAGTTCGTCCAGGCCCGCGCGGAGTTCGGCCAGCGAGGAGGTGATGGCGAGGCGCTTGCGCATCTCGCTGCCCACCGCGAAGCCCTTGAGGTACCAGGCGACGTGCTTGCGGAAGTCGACGACTCCCTTGGACTCGTCGCCGAGCCACTCGCCGAGCAGTGTGGCATGGCGGACCATGACGTCGGCGACCTGGCGCAGGGACGGGCGCGCGATGTCGTCGTGACGGCCCTCGAACGCGGCGACCAGGTCCGCGAACAGCCACGGCCGGCCCAGGCAGCCGCGTCCGACGACCACTCCGTCGCAGCCCGTCTCCCGGACCATCCTGAGCGCGTCCTCGGCCGACCAGATGTCGCCGTTGCCGAGGACCGGGATCTCCGGGACGTGCTCCTTGAGGCGGGCGATGGCCTCCCAGTCGGCGGTGCCCCCGTAGTGCTGGGCGGCGGTGCGGCCGTGCAGCGCGATCGAGGCGACGCCCTCCTCGACCGCGATCCGGCCGGCGTCGAGGTAGGTGATGTGGTCGTCGTCGATGCCCTTGCGCATCTTCATGGTGACCGGGAGGTCGCCGGCGCCGCTGACCGCCTCGCGCAGGATCGCGCGGAGCAGGTTGCGCTTGTAGGGGAGGGCCGAGCCGCCGCCCTTGCGGGTGACCTTCGGGACCGGGCAGCCGAAGTTCAGGTCGATGTGGTCGGCCAGGCCCTCCTCCGCGATCATGCGGACGGCCTTGCCGACGGTGGCCGGGTCGACGCCGTACAGCTGGATCGAGCGCGGCTTCTCGGTCGCGTCGAAGCGGATCAGCTGCATGGTCTTCTCGTTGCGCTCGACCAGCGCCCGGGTCGTGATCATCTCGCTGACGAACAGCCCCTTGCCGCCGCTGGCTCCATCCTTTGCTTCGCCTCCGGCGAAGGCTTCGCCTTCGGCGAAGTGCCTGCACAGAGTGCGGAAGGGCGCGTTGGTGATCCCGGCCATGGGGGCCAGGACGACCGGCGGCCGGACGGTGTGCGGGCCGATCTGGAGCGGGGTCGTGGGCTCGGACATTCCCCCATTGTCGCGTACGGCGCGCGGTGCTCGGCCGGCCTGTGGACAACCGCCGATCCCACACCCTCCGTCATGATCATGTAACACTCATTAGTTAGACGCACTATCGAAATGGGCGTACGATGGAGCGCATGCCCGAGCTGAGCCCCCGCCGACGCATGCTCGTGCTCGCGATCTGCTGCATGAGCCTGCTGATCGTGAGTCTCGACACGACCGCCCTCAATGTCGGCCTGCCGTCCATGCAGCGTGAACTGCACGCCTCGACGGCCGGTCTGCAGTGGACCATCGACGCCTACACGCTGGTCCTGGCCTCGCTGCTGATGCTCGCGGGGTCGACCGGCGACCGGGTCGGCCGCAAGAAGGTCTTCATGACGGGCCTGGTCGTCTTCTCGCTGGGCTCGCTGCTCTGCTCGCTGGCGCCGAACCTCGAATCACTGATCGCGTTCCGCATGGTCCAGGCGGTGGGCGGCTCGATGCTCAACCCGGTGGCCATGTCGATCATCACCAACACCTTCACCGACCCGCGTGAGCGGGCCCGGGCGATCGGCGTGTGGGGTGCGGTGGTCGGCATATCCATGGCCGCCGGACCGCTGGTCGGCGGCCTGCTGGTGGAGTCGGTCGGCTGGCGCGCGATCTTCTGGGTCAACCTCCCGGTCGGCCTCGCCGCGCTGCTGCTGACGCTGCGTTTCGTGCCGGAGTCCCGGGCGCCGAAGGCCCGCCGGCCCGACCCGGTCGGCCAGGTGCTGGTCATCGCGCTGTTCGGCGCGCTGACGTACTCGATCATCGAGGCGCCGACGGCCAGCGCGGCCGCGGTGGTGCCCTTCGCGGTGGTGGCCCTCGCCGCCCTGGCCGCCCTGCTCTGGTACGAGCCGAGGCGCACCGAACCCCTCATCGACCTGCGGTTCTTCCGTTCGGCGCCGTTCAGCGGGGCCACGGTGATCGCGATCAGCGCGTTCGCGTCGCTGGGCGGCTTCCTGTTCCTGTCCACCCTGTACCTGCAGAACGTGCGCGGACTGGACGCCCTGCACGCCGGCCTGTGGATGCTGCCGATGGCCGTCCCGATGTTCCTGTGCGCCCCGCTCGCCGGCCGTCTGGTCGGCAGCCGCGGTCCACGGCTGCCGCTGGTGATCGCCGGGGTCGCGATGACCGCGAGCGCGGTGCTGTTCGCGGCCTTCGAGGCGGAGACCTCCGACACCACCCTCTTCCTCGGCTATGTCCTGTTCGGCATCGGCTTCGGCTTCGTGAACGCGCCGATCACCAACACGGCGGTCTCCGGCATGCCGAGGTCCCAGGCGGGTGTGGCCGCCGCGGTCGCCTCCACCAGCAGGCAGCTGGGCCAGACCCTGGGCGTGGCGGTCATCGGCGCGGTCCTCGCGTCGGGGATCGGCTCGTCGTCGTACCGCCAGACCTTCGTGACCGCCGCCCGCCCCGGCTGGTGGATCCTCGCCGCCTGCGGGCTCGCGGTCCTCACCATCGGCGCCCTGACGAACGGCCGCTGGGCCCGGGCGACGGCCGAGCGCGCGGCGCAGCGCCTGGAGTCGGCGGAGATACGCCAGGTCGTGGGGACAGCCGAGCGGGTGTGACCCCCCGAACCCCCGGCCGGCGTCAGTAGGACGGGCGGCGGTCAGCAGGACGGGTGGCGGTCAGCAGGAGCCGAGCATCCGCTGGTGGCGGGTCCGTATCGCCTGCCCCAGGGTGCCCAGAGCCAGGGACTGCAGTAACGCCGATATAACAAGCACTGCGGCGAAGGACCAGGCCGGCAGCTCCGCCGTACCCCATGCCGTCCGGCCCAGTGCCGCGACGAGCGGGAACGCGGGGAAGGTGACCAGGGGCGGCCAGAGCCAGGCGAAGTCCTGGGCAGGGCCGTCGGCGGCGGCGAGGGAGTCTGCCGTGGCCTTGGCGACGACGACGGCGACCACGGCGAGATAGGCCACCGAGACACGGTTGGCGAGCGTCAGTCGGACAAGGGTGCGCGCAGGGCCGGTTGTCATCGGTCGTCCCCCCGGGGCCGGTTGTCGGTTCCTCTTCCTCCCTGCATGGTCTGCCGACGGCGGCGCGCTGTCCTGAGTACCCGTACTCAGCCCTGCTCGGCGGAGACGGCCAGCGCGTACAGCTTCTCCAGCCGGTCCCGGGACGCCCTGGTGGTCACACTGCTGGTGCAACTGGGCCTGGTGGTCCTGACCGGCCTGCTCAGCCTGCGGCTGCCCCGTACGGTGCGCTGACCGCACCTCGACCGTGGCCGGTCCGGACGCAGACGCCGTGAGGTGCCTGTCGTTCGGCTGCGGCGCCGTCGTGGCCGGTCGCGCAGTTCCCCGCGCCCCTGCGGGGCGCTCAGGCTCCGGTGCCGGCCAGTTCGAACCAGACGATCTTGCCGGTGCCCAGCCGGGTGGTGCCCCAGCGCCGGGCCAGCCGGTTGACCAGGAACAGGCCCCGCCCGTGCTCCTCCTCGGGCGACGCCCGGCGCAGCCTGGGCAGTTGCGGCACGTCGTCGCCGACCTCGCAGCGCAGCACGTCGGTGCGCAGCAGCCGCAGGCTGATCGGCCGGGAGGCGTGCCGTACGGCGTTGGTGACGATCTCGCTGACCAACAGCTCCGCGGTGTCGGTGAGTTCCTCCAGGCCCCAGCCGGCCAGGGCCTGCCGGGTGAGCCGGCGGGCCCGGCCGGGGCTGCTGTCCTCCGGTTCGAGGGTCCAGTAGGCCACGTCGCTCGGCGCGATGCCGTCGAAGCGGGCGGCGAGCAGCGCGATGTCGTCGTCCCGGTCGCCGGGCCCGAGCATGTCGAGGACCTCGTCGCACAGCGCCTCCAGCGGGGGCGGCCGGTCGGGGCCGGTCAACTGGGCGGTGGCGGCGAGCCTTTCGCGCAGCTGCTCGATGCCGGTCCACACGTCGCGCAGCCGGGACTCGACCAGGCCGTCGGTGTACAGGAGCAGGGTCGCCCCGGCGGGTGCGTCCAGCTCCACCGCCTCGAAGTCGATGCCGCCGACGCCGATCGGGGCGCCCGGCGGCACCGCGAGGACCTCCGTCTTGCCGCCGGGGTGCAGCAGGATCGGCGGCGGATGGCCGGCGTTGGCGACGGTGATGCGGTGCGAGACCGGGTCGTAGACGACGTACAGGCAGGTCGCCATGCGGTCGGTGCCCAGCCGCTGGGCCTGCTCGTCGAGGTGGTGGAGCACCTCCTGCGGCGGCAGGTCGAGGCCGGCCAGGGTCAGCGCCGTGGTGCGCAGCTGGCCCATCACGGCCGCCGAGGTCATGGAGTGCCCCATGACGTCGCCGACGACGAGGGCCACCCGGCTGCCGGGCAGCGGGATCGCGTCGTACCAGTCGCCGCCGACGCGGGCGGTCTCGGCGGCGGGGAGATAGCGGACGGCCAGCCGGACGCCGGTGGGCCGGGGCAGCGAATGCGGCAGCATCGCGCGCTGCAGCCGGTCGGCGATGAAGGCCTCGCGGCTGTACAGCACCGCCTTGTCGACGCCGAGTGCGGTGTGGGTGGCCAGCTGGGCGGCGACCAGGAGGTCGGCGGGCTCGAACGCCGGGCGCTCCGGGCGGCGCAGGAAGACCACCGCGCCGGTGACCCGGCGGCGGCCGCGCAGCGGGGCGAGGATCGCGTGCGTGCCGGCCCAGCCGTTCAACGCGCTGTCCTCGCCGACGAGTTCGCTCAGCGCGGCCCGGGTCGCCGGGTCGTCGGCGAACACCGGCCGGACCCCGCGCAGCACCTCGGCGAGCGCGCCGCCGGGCACCACCTCGCTCCAGTCGGCCGCGTCCAGGGCGTCCTGCTCGTCGTCGATGGTCTCCGCCGGCCAGACCAGGCCCTCGGCGCCGGGGCCCTTGATCCGGTCGGTGCGGCGCAGCCGCAGCACGGCGGGGCCGGCCGGGCGTTCGTCGCCGACCGGCAGCGGGTCGCGCAGATAGACGAGGGCCGCGTCCGAGTACGTCGGTACGGCGGCCCGGCACAGGCCGAGCACGATCTCGTCGGTGTCGAAGCCGCGGGCGATCCGGCGGGTGGCGGCGCCGACGTAGCGCAGCCGGTCCTCGTCCGGGGCCCTGGGGGCGGCGGGCCGGACCTGCGGGGCGTCGGTGTCCTCGCTCACGCCGAGCGCGGCCTGTGCCGACAGCGCGTCGGCCAGGGCGATGTCGTCCGCCACGAAGTCCTCCCGGTCCATGCGCCGCAGGAACACCGCGAGACCCACGACGGCGTCGGGCGCGCGCAGCGGGGCGAGCAGGACCCTGTTCCCCTGCGGGAGACGGGGAGCGCTCCCGAGCAGCTCACGCAGGGCCTCCTCGATGTCGTCCGGACCTCTGCCGCGCGCTCTGCCGCACCGCAGGAACCCGGCCAGCACGCCGTCGGAGGGCACCGGGGCGACGGCCGGGGGTGCGCCGCCCATCAGGCCGCCGAGTTCGGCCGGCGGTCCGTCGAGGAGCAGGCGCAACGGGCCGTCCGGGTCCTGCCGTTGCTCGGCGAGGTAGACGAACACCCCGTCCGCCAGGTCCGGGACGGTCGACAGGCACAGCTCCCTGACGACCTGGGCCGCGCCCTCGGCGCGAGCGATCCGGCGGCCGGAGACGGCCAGGAAACGTTGAGGATCCGGCAGCATCGCCTCTCCGTGCCGGTGGCCGCTTCAGCTAAGGTCGCTCTCATCTTGAGCCTTGGTCAATGCCGTGTCCAGGGTTTCCGCCGGTACACCAAGTCCGGCTCGTGGCCGGAGGGTTGGTCCGGAAGCCTGGATCTGGACCGGGAACGGCCTGTCCAGCGGCGGAATCCCGGCCGCCCGGACACGGCTTGGCCAACTCACGGTGAAGAAATCCCTGTTGATGTTGGTCGTGCTGCACACTCCTCCCGTCGACACGTGCCGAACGACAGATCGGGCACCGACTCGGAGGCGTCATGTCACAGATCGACTCGAGCAAGGTCAGCCGCTGGGACCAGCACGGGCGGGAACACACGGTTCGGGTGCAGCGCACCGGCATCCAGCGCACGATCAGGTGTGACACCTGCGGCTGGCAGCAGCGCGCGCAGTTCCTGCCCTGGCTGAAGGCGGAGGAGCATCTGGCCGAGGCCCACCAGGCCACCGTGGACCCCGCGGGAGCCCAGCCCTCCCGATGAGTTTCCGTCGGGGTGGGAGTCGTACATCCGACCGCACCCGACGGAAGGACTACCGATGACCGTGTCACCGCTCCATGCCACCCTGCGCCGCCATTTCGACGGCGGAACGGTTCCCGGGGCCGTCGGGCTGGTCGCCCGGGGTGCCGACGTCGAGGTCGTGACCGTCGGGGACCTGGATGCCGAGGGGGCCGCGCCGATGACCCGGGAGTCGATCTTCCGGATCGCGTCGATCACCAAGCCGGTCACCGCGGCGGCGGTGCTGATGCTGGTGGACGAGGGCCGGATCGGGCTCGACGACCCGGTGGCCGAGTGGCTCCCGGAGCTGGCGAAGCCGGTGGTGGTCCGCACGCCCGCGAGCCCCGTCGACGACGTCGTGCCCGCCGACCGCCCGGTCACCGTGGAGGACCTGCTCAGCTTCCGCGCCGGCTGGGGCCTTCCCGACGACTTCGCGCTGCCCGCCGCGCAGGCCCTGTTCGCGGTGCAGGATCACAGCCGTCCCTTCCAGGACTGGCCGGACCCGGACACCTGGCTGGGGCTGCTCGCCCAGGTGCCGATGCTGCACCAGCCGGGCGAGGCCTGGCTGTACGGCACCTCGTCCGCCCTGCAGGGCATCCTGGTCGCCCGGGTGTCGGGCCGCACCTTCCCCGCCTTCCTGGCGGAGCGGATCTTCGAGCCGCTGGGCATGCGGGACACGGCGTTCGATGTACCGGCGTCGAAGCGGGACCGCTTCACCTCGTCCTACGCCCCCGCCGAGGACGGCACCCTGCGCCTGACGGACACCCCGGACGGCGACTTCAACCGCCTGCCGCGCTTCCCCTCGGGCGGCGGGGGCCTGGTCTCCACGGCCGACGACTGGCTGGCGTTCGCCCGGCTGCTGCTGAACGCGGGCGTCGCCCCGGACGGCCGCCGGCTCCTGTCCGCCACCTCGGTCAGCCGGATGACCACCAACCATCTGACGGCGGCCCAGCGTGAGCGCGCCACCCTCTTCCTGGAGGGCCAGGGCTGGGGCTACGGCGGCCAGGTCGACGTCACCCCGGCCGACCCGTGGAACGTCCCCGGCCGCTACGGCTGGGTGGGCGGCACCGGCACCACCGCGCACCTGGTCCCCACCACCGGCACGGTCACGGTCCTGCTGACCCAGGTGGCCATGACGGGCCCGACCCCGAACCCGCTGATGCGGGACTTCTGGCGGGTCACCGCCTAGCCCGTCCATTACTGCATTCGGGTGACATCACCGGTAAGAATCGCGAGGTCAGCGCACATATCGCCACCTGCGGACTTTGCCGGAGCATGGGGCCGCCCTCATCGCCTGCGAACCTTCCCGCGTCGCCGTCGCGCGCGCCCCGGCCAAGCCTGGAGGAGTCCCCCGTCCTCGTCGACAGGAGCTCTGCCATGCACCGCATCCACCGCCCGGTGTCCCGGGCCCTCGCCGCCGGCGCCCTCTCGCTGGCGCTGCTGTCCGCCGGTACCGCCGGCGCTTTCGCCGCGGAGGCCAAGCCGAGCCCCGCGCCCAGCAGCGCCAAGCCGAACCCGAGCCCGTCCAGGACCGCCATGGGCTCGATCACGGTCAAGGCGAGCAAGACCTCGGTCAAGGGCGGTGACACGGTGACCTTCACCGGTCGCACCCAGGGCCTGAAGATCGGCACGCCGCTGGTGCTCCAGCACCAGAACAACGGCAAGTGGATCCCGCTCAGGGCGAGCGTCAAGGTCAAGAACGGCAGCGCCTACGCGCTCACCGCGAAGATCAACACCAAGGGCACCGAGCATCTGCGGATCGCGGCCGGCAAGACCCACTCCCCCACGGTCACCGTCAAGGTGAGCTGAGGCCGCGCAGCAACAGGTCCACCAACGAGGCGAAGTCCGCCTCGGCCTCCGGCCGCACCCACTCGCGCGCGTACCCCGGGTCGTGGAAGCGGCCGGTGGCCTGGAAGACGACCCGGGCCGCCGCGGCGGGGTCGGACACGGTGAAGGCTCCCGTGCCGGCCCCGTCCCGGAGGATCTCGGCGAGCTGCCCGGTCAGGTCGTCTATGTGCCCGGTGACCGCCGGGCCGTTCTCGTCGACCAGCACCATGTAGGTGGCGAACAGCTCCGGATCGTCGCCCGCCTTGCGGCGCTTGGCGTCGAAGAGCGCCCACAGCCAGTCGCGCAGCCGCACGTCCGGAGCGCGGTCCTCGGCCACGATGACGGACAGCACTCGCGAGGTGCGGTCCAGCCACCGCTTGGTCACCGCCTCCCGCAGCGCCGCCTTGGTCCGGAAGTGCCGGTACACACTGCCGTGGCTGACGCCGAGCGCACGGGCCACGTCCACCACGGTGGCCTTGGCCGGGCCGTGCCGGCGCAGCACCTCCTCGGTGGCCTCCAGGATGCGCTCGGCGGTCAGGGCCGGGGTCGGGGTCGGGGACGTCGCTGCCATGGCCTAGACGGTACCCGGCGCCGCGGTCAGTGCTCGGTGCCGAGATGGCTCATCTGCGCGGCCGGGTAGCGGGTGCCCGCCGCCGCGTCCGCCGGTACCGCCTCCTCGATCGCCGCCAGGTCGGCCGCGTCCAGCGTGACGTCCAGCGCGCCCAGCGACTCGGCGAGCCGCTCGCGGGTGCGGGCGCCGACGAGCGGCACGATGTCGTCGCCGCGGGAGAGCACCCAGGCGATGGCGATCTGCGCGACGGTCACGCCCTTCTCGTCGGCGATCTTGCGCAGCGCCTCTACGAGGTCGAGGTTGTGCCGGAGGTTCTCGCCCTGGAAGCGGGGCGAGAAGGCCCGGAAGTCGCCCGCGCCGAGCTGCCGGTCGCGGGTGAAGTGGCCGGAGATCAGCCCCCGGGACAGCACGCCGTACGCGGTGATGCCGATGCCCAGCTCACGGGTGGTGGGCAGGATCTCCCGCTCGATGTCGCGGGTGATGATCGCGTACTCGATCTGGAGGTCGGAGATGGGCGCGGTGGCGGCGGCCCGGCGGATGTTGTCCACGGAGGCCTCGCTGAGGCCGATGTGCCGGACGTATCCCTGCTCGACCAGTTCGGCGATCGCGCCGACCGTCTCCTCGATCGGCACGTCCGGGTCGACGCGGGCGATCCGGTAGACGTCGATGTGGTCGACGCCGAGGCGCTGGAGGGAGTAGGCGGCGAAGTTCTTCACGGCCTGCGGGCGGCCGTCGTAGGCGTTCCAGCCGCCGGCCGGGTCGCGCAGGGCGCCGAACTTGACGCTGGTCAGGGCCTTTTCACGGAGGGCGGCGGGGGCGGTGCGCAGGGCCTCGCCGACCAGCATCTCGTTGTGGCCCATGGCGTAGAAGTCGCCGGTGTCGAGGAGCGTCACGCCCGCGTCGAGGGCGGCGTGGACGGTGGCGATCGACTCGGCGCGGTCGGCCTCGCCGTAGAGGGCGGACATGCCCATGCAGCCGAGGCCGAGGGCCGAGACGCGGGGGCCGGTGGTTCCGAGGGAGCGCGTGTGCATCGTCATGGCTCCACCTTGGCATGACAGCTGACAGATTTCAATATCTGTCATTCCATACCCATCGCCATACCCGCCGCCGCACCCGTCGCCGCATCTGTCTTCACACCCGTCGCCGCACCCGCCGTCACGCCCGGCACCGGGTACGCCCGTTTCTGGTCCAGACCTATTGACGAGAGGTCTGGACCACGAGCACTGTCATGGCTACGACACCTCGCCGCACCCCCACCGGGAGGATCCGTATGTTCCGCCGCGCCCTCAGCCTGCTCGCCGCCGCCCTGGCGACCGCCGCGCTCACCCAGCTCCCCGCCGCCGCGCCCGCCTCCGCCGCCGACACCTGCGCGGTGAAGTCGCGGCCCGCCGGAAAGGTCCTGCAGGGCTACTGGGAGAACTGGGACGGCTCCGCCAACGGCGTCCACCCGCCCTTCGGCTGGACCCCGATCACCGACTCCCGGATCGCCGCGCACGGCTACAACGTCATCAACGCGGCCTTCCCGGTGATCCGTTCCGACGGGACGGCCCTGTGGGAGGACGGCATGGACGCGGGCGTGAAGGTGGCGACGCCCGCGGAGATGTGCGCGGCGAAGGCGGCCGGCCAGACCATCCTGCTGTCGATCGGCGGCGCCGCGGCCGGCATCGACCTGAGCTCGTCCGCCGTGGCCGACAGGTTCGTCGCGACGATCGTCCCGATCCTGAAGAAGTACAACTTCGACGGCATCGACATCGACATCGAGACCGGCCTGGTGGGCAGCGGATCCATCACCCAGCTCTCCACCTCGCAGGCCAACCTGGTCCGCATCATCGACGGCGTCCTCGCCCAGATGCCGGCGGGCTTCGGCCTGACGATGGCCCCTGAGACGGCCTACGTCACCGGCGGCAGCATCACCTACGGCTCGATCTGGGGCGCCTATCTGCCGATCGTCAAGAAGTACGCCGACAACGGCCGGCTGTGGTGGCTCAACATGCAGTACTACAACGGCAGCATGTACGGCTGCGCCGGCGACTCCTACTCGGCGGGCACGGTGGCCGGCTTCACCGCCCAGACCGACTGCCTCAACAAGGGCCTGGTCGTGCAGGGTACGACGATCAAGGTGCCGTACGACAAGCAGGTCCCGGGGCTGCCCGCGCAGTCGGGAGCGGGTGGCGGCTACATGTCACCGAGCCTGGTCGCCCAGGCCTGGAACCACTACGGCACGTCTCTCAAGGGCCTGATGACCTGGTCTCTCAACTGGGACGGCTCGAAGAACTGGACCTTCGGCGACAACGTGAAGGCACTGCAGCACCGCTGACCCCACCGAACCGGCCGAGTCAGAAACGCCCACCCGCCGGCCGACAGAGTCGGGTGGCGGGTGGGCGCAAAGGCGTAAGGGCCCCGGACCTAGCAGCCCAGCAGGCGCCCGGCGAGGTAACCCTCGATCTGGTCCAGCGAGATCCGCTCCTGCTTCATCGAGTCACGCTCCCGGACCGTCACCGCGTTGTCCTCGAGCGTGTCGAAGTCGACGGTCACGCAGTACGGCGTACCGATCTCGTCCTGACGGCGGTAGCGGCGGCCGATGGCACCGGCGTCGTCGAACTCGATGTTCCAGTTCTGCCGCAGGGCGGCGGCCAGCCCCTTGGCCTTCGGGGACAGCTCGGGGTTGCGGGACAGCGGAAGGACCGCGACCTTGACCGGCGCCAGGCGGTGGTCCAGGCGCAGCACCGTGCGCTTCTCCAGCTTGCCCTTGGCGTTCGGCGCCTCGTCCTCGACGTACGCGTCAAGGAGGAACGCGAGCATCGCACGGCCGACACCGGCCGCCGGCTCGATGACGTACGGCGTCCAGCGCTCCCCGGCCTCCTGGTCGAAGTAGGAGAGGTCCTGGCCGGAGGCCTTGGAGTGGGCGTTCAGGTCGTAGTCGGTGCGGTTGGCGACGCCCTCCAGCTCACCCCACTCGTTGCCGCCGAACTGGAAGCGGTACTCGATGTCGGCGGTGCGCTTGGAGTAGTGGGAGAGCTTCTCCTTCGGGTGGTCGTACCACCGCATGTTCTCCTCGCGCAGGCCCAGGCCGGTGTACCAGTTCCAGCGCTGCTCCATCCAGTACTCCTGCCACTTCTCGTCCTCGCCCGGCTTGACGAAGAACTCCATCTCCATCTGCTCGAACTCGCGGGTGCGGAAGATGAAGTTGCCGGGCGTGATCTCGTTGCGGAAGGACTTGCCCATCTGCGCGATGCCGAACGGCGGCTTGCGGCGCGAGGTGGTCTGCACCTGGGCGAAGTTGGTGAAGATGCCCTGCGCGGTCTCGGGGCGCAGGTAGGCGACCGAGCCGCTGTCCTGGGTCGGGCCGAGATGCGTCGACAGCAGACCCGAGAACTGCTTGGGCTCGGTGAACTGGCCCTTGTTGCCGCAGTTCGGGCAGTTCACGTCCGCCAGACCGTTCTCCGGGAGGCGGCCGTGCTTGGCCTCGTAGGCCTCTTCCAGATGGTCGGCGCGGAACCGCTTGTGGCAGGCGGTGCACTCGGTCAGCGGGTCCGTGAAGGTGGCGACGTGACCGGAGGCCACCCAGACCTCCGGGGCCAGGATGACGGACGAGTCGAGACCGACCACGTCCTCGCGCGACGTCACCATGTAGCGCCACCACTGGCGCTTCAGGTTCTCCTTGAGCTCGACACCGAGCGGCCCGTAGTCCCAGGCGGCCTTCTGGCCGCCGTAGATCTCACTGCAGGGGAATACGAAGCCACGGCGCTTGCTCAGGCTGACGATGGTGTCGATCTTGTCGGCGGCCACGGTGCTCTCTTCATTACGACGACGGGCGACGAAGCGAGATGCTTCAGAGCGAATGCTTCAGGTTACCGGCGGGGGCTCCCCCTCGACCAAATCGGTCCCCCATGACGGACAGACCGGCCAGGGCTTACCGACGTCTTACCGGTCGTTGTTGACAACGGTTTCCATATTTGTTGAAAATGACTCTCATGAACGTACGACGCCGCCTCATACCCGCGGCCGCCGCGGCCGCCGTCACCGCACTCGGCATAGCGACCCTCACCGCCTGCGGAGGTGACGCCACGGCGGCCCAGACCGGCAAGTTCGACGTCGTCGCGTCGTTCTACCCGATGGCCTTCCTCGCCGACCGGATCGGCGGGAACCACGTCCACGTCACCAGTCTCACATCGCCCGGCCAGGAACCGCACGACCTGGAGATCAGCCCCAAACAGATCATCGGGATCGAGAAGTCCGACGCGGTCCTCTACCTGAAGAACCTCCAGCCCTCCGTCGACGACGCCGTCGCCCAGTCCTCGGTGCAGACGAAGATCGACGCGGCCTCCCTGACCACGCTGGAGCAGCACGGCAACGAGGTCGGCGGCCACGCGGCCTCGCACGACACCTCGAAGAACGAGGAGCTGTCCGGCCTCGACCCGCACATCTGGCTGGACCCGGTGCGCTACGCCCAGGTCGCCGAAGGGGTCGGCAAGGCCTTCGAGAAGGCCGACCCGGACCACGCGGCCGACTACCGGAAGAACACCGCGGCCCTGGTCAAGAAGCTGGACGCCCTGAACACCCAGTTCAAGGACGGCCTGGCGAACACGAGGACCAAGGTCTTCATCACCACCCACGCGGCCTTCGGCTACCTCGCCGAGCGCTACGGCCTGACCGAGGAGGCCATCAACGGCCTCGACCCCGAGTCGGAGCCGAGCGCGGCCCGCGTGAAGGACCTGGAGACCATGGCCAAGGCCGACGGCGTCAGCACCGTGTTCTACGAGACGCTCGTCAGCGACAAGACCGCCAGGACCATCGCCGCCGACGCCGGACTGAAGACGGACGTCCTCGACCCGATCGAGGGCATCACCGGCAAGTCCCGCGGCAAGGACTATTTCGCGGTCCAGGAAGCCAACCTCAAGGCCCTCCGCACGGCCCTGGGCGCCAAGTGAGTGGAGAGAAGATGACCGGCGAGCCCGTCATATCCCTGCGCGGGGTCACCGCCGAGCTGGGCTCGCGCCCCGTGCTGCGCGGCATCGACCTCAGCGTGCACCGCGGTGAGGTCGTCGCGCTGCTCGGCGCGAACGGCTCCGGCAAGTCGACCGCGATCCGCACGATCATCGGCCAGGTACCGGCCAGCGGCGGCGAGATCACGCTGTTCGGCACCCCGCGCGGCACCTTCCGCGACTGGTCCCGGGTCGGCTACGTCCCGCAGCGCACCACCGCCGCGGGCGGTGTCCCCGCCACCGTCACCGAGGTCGTCTCCGCCGGCCTCCTCTCCCGCACCCGCTTCGGCCTCTTCCGCAAGGCCGACCACCAGGCCGTACGGGACGCGCTCGGCCTGGTCGGGATGGCCGACCGGGCCAAGGACAACGTCGAGGCGCTCTCCGGCGGCCAGCACCAGCGGGTGCTGATCGCCCGCGCCCTGGTGGCCCGGCCCGAACTGCTGATCATGGACGAGCCGATGGCGGGCGTCGACCTGGCCAGCCAGGAGATCCTCGCGCGGACCCTGCGCGAGCAGGTCGAGCAGGGCACCACGGTCCTGCTGGTCCTGCACGAACTGGGCCCGCTGGAGCCGCTGATCGACCGCGCGGTCGTGCTGCGCGACGGCTGCGTCCTGCACGACGGGCCGCCCCCGCGGGCCGTGGGCCAGCACGCCCTCCCCGGCCACGACCACGTCCACCCCCACGAGCACGCGCCGATCCGCACGGGACTGCTGAGCTGATGGACTTCCTGAACTACGCCTTCATGCAGCGGGCCCTGCTCGCCGCCGTCCTGGTCGGCATCACCGCGCCCGCCGTCGGCATCTACCTGGTCCAGCGCCGCCAGGCCCTGATGGGCGACGGCATCGGGCATGTGGCGATGACGGGCGTCGGCCTGGGCTTCCTGCTCTCCACCTCTCCGGTGTGGATGGCCACGGCCGTCTCCGTCCTCGGCGCGATCCTGATGGAGCTGATCCGCTGGTACGGCAGGACCCGCGGCGACATCGCCCTCGCGATGCTCTTCTACGGCGGGATGGCCGGCGGGGTGATGCTGATCAACCTCGCGCCGGGCGGCTCCAACGCCAACCTGATGTCGTATCTCTTCGGCTCGCTGTCGACGGTGTCCGAGTCGGACGTGACCGCGATCTGCGTGCTCGCCGCCTTCGTCCTCCTGGTCACCCTCGGTCTGCGCCGGCAGCTGTTCGCGGTGAGCCAGGACGAGGAGTTCGCGCGGGTGACGGGCCTGCCGGTGCGGGCACTGAACCTGCTGACGGCGATCACGGCGGCGGTCACGGTCACGGTCGCGATGCGCGTGGTGGGGCTGCTGCTGGTGTCGGCCCTGATGGTGGTCCCGGTGGCCGCGGCCCAGCAGCTGAGCCGGAGCTTCGCGGCCACGTTCGCGATCGCCGTCGCGATCGGGGTGACGGTGACGATCGGGGGCACGATCACGTCGTACTACCAGTACGTTCCGCCGGGGGCGACGATCGTGCTGCTGACGATCGCCGCGTTCATCGTGCTGAGCCTGCTGGCCGCGCCGCTGGCCCGGCGACGCGCCCGTGCGGCGGCCGCGCGGCGGCCCGCCGGGGATCCGGCGGAGTGCGCGATTCCGGCCGGTCGGCAGGCCGCCGACGAGGTCGGCGTCTGACCGCGCACACTCCGGGCTGGCACAATGGCCCGGCAGAAGCAGTGATGTGAGGAGGCAACCGGTGACGACCGCTGGACCGCCCGTGAAGGGCCGCTCGACCCGTCAGCGGGCAGCCGTGGCGGCGGCCCTGGACGAGGTCGACGAGTTCCGCAGCGCGCAGGAACTGCACGACATGCTCAAGCACAAGGGCGACTCGGTGGGCCTCACCACGGTGTACCGCACCCTCCAGAACCTCGCCGACGCCGGCGAGGTGGACGTCCTGCGCACGTCCGAGGGCGAGTCGGTGTACCGCCGCTGCTCCACGGGCGAGCACCACCACCACCTGGTCTGCCGCGTGTGCGGCAAGGCGGTGGAGGTGGAGGGCCCCGCGGTGGAGAAGTGGGCGGAGGCGATCGCGGCGGAGCACGGGTACGTGAATGTGGCGCACACCGTGGAGATCTTCGGTACGTGTGCGGACTGCGCGGGGTGCGCCGCGGGGTGAGCCGGTTGTCCGGGCGCGGCCCGGTGGGGGTTGCTCGCGCCCACGCGGCGGAGTCGCAAATTGATACAGCCCCGCGCCCCGTACGGGGCGCTGCAGTCGCGTCAGCCACATAGCTGCGGGCAGGCGTGCCTCCCCCAGTGCCCTTAAGGGCCTGGGAGGTGCCCCCAGGCGGCACGGGTGGGCGCAGCGGCACCCGGCCAGCGCCGGTGAGCGTCCCACCCCTGCCCCAACCCCCGGTCAGCTCCTCCCGAAGCAGCGCTCCAGTTCGTCCAGGTCGTAGAACTTGCTGTTCTTCCTGATCGGGTGGCAGCCCTGCTTGAAGGCGACCTCTTTCTCGTTGTAGAGCATCCGCACCAGGTAGTCGTCGCCCTTCCGGAAGACGTCCCACTGGATGTTGGAGGCCAGGGAGGCGACCTCGGCGCCGCGCCAGGGGTTGTCGGCGTAGGTGTACGTCCGGCCCGGCGTCGCGGCCTTCTCGCTGCCCGGCAGCCGCATCAGCGCGGCCAGCGGGATGATCTCCTCGGCGTGGGTGAAGCGGAGTTCGGCGCCCAGCGTGCTGGTGCCGTCCCGCTTGGCCTCGGCCTGCTTGAAGAGGTCGTCGAGGAGGACGCCGGCCATCTTGTAGGTGATGTCGCTGTCCGAGAAGCTGGGACCCTTCTCGTAGAAGTCCTCGGCGTCGCTGAGGTAGCCGAACCAGGCCGCGTCGCGCGGGGCGATGTAGCGGTCGAAGTCCCAGCCCTTGCCGTTCGGGCTCTCCTCGCTCATCGCGGGCGCGATGGCGTAGAGGTTGTAGACGGCCTGGGCGGCGGTGATGTCGGAGGCCGTGGAGGAGAACTCGCCGTCGACGACGCGCTGCACGAACGCACGCTTGAAGATCTTGCCGAGGACCCGGGCGGCGGCCTTGTGCGAGGCCGGCCGGTCGGTGACCGCCTCCAGGGTCGAGGCCAGCCGCTCGTCGCTCGCCAGCCACTTCTGGTAGTCGGCGCCGCCGGCGGACTTGTGGAAGTAGAGCAGGTCCTTGTCGACCCGGGCGGTGCCGAGCGAGGCCTTGAGCGCCGGGTCGGCGTCGGTGAGGGCGGTGGCGAAGACCGTACCGCTGTCGACCGCACGGCCCTGGCCCGAGCTGACGACGTCGATCTTCTCGCCGTTCTTCGCGATCGAGGAGAACAGACCCGGCAGGCGCTTCTCCAGGCGGACGGCGGTGGCGCGGAGTTCGTCCTTGCCGCGGCCGCTGAGGTTGCCGTACCCGATGGTGCTCATGGCCGCTTCGAGGGCCTGCACGTCCGGGCCGAACTCCTTGCCCAGCTCGGTGAGTTGGCCATCGGCCTCGGCCTGGTTCCAGAGCGCGAGGATCGTGTCGCCGTCCTCGCCGTCGGTGGCCGAGCGGGATCCGTGCCGGGAGACGTTCTCGGTGAACACGGCGGTGTACCCGGCGGGCGCGTGCTGGTAGGTGCGCGGGTTCTGGCCGGGGGAGTACACGGCCTTGGTGCCGTAACTGTCGCGGTGGGCGATCCCGTTGTCCGTGGCGTGCGCGGGCAGCGCGGTGAGGAGCAGGGCGCCCAGGGCGAGGACAGGGATGACACGCTTCATGAGGGACCGTTCCAGAGGCGGGAGACCGGGGAGTGGCCTGGCATGATCTCCCGCATCCTGGACGGCTCTCGTGAACGGCGGGTGGCCGTCAGTCGCCGGGCTGGTTGCCCTCCATGGCCAGCAGTTCCTCGTTGGGGATGGCGCCGCCGAACCGGCGGTCCCGGGAGGCGTATTCGAGGCACGCGCGCCACAGGTCGCGACGGTCGAAGTCGGGCCACAGGACGTCCTGGTAGACCATCTCGGCGTAAGCGCTCTGCCAGAGCAGGAAGTTGGAGGTGCGCTGCTCGCCGCTGGGGCGCAGGAACATGTCCACGTCCGGCATGTCCCCGTAGTACATGTGCTTCTGGATGGTCTTCTCGGAAACCTTCGACGGGTCGAGCCGGCCCGCCCTGACCTCCTCGGCGATCGCCTGCACCGCGTCGGCGATCTCGGCCCGGCCGCCGTAGTTCATGCAGAAGTACAGGGTGAGCAGGTCGTTGCCCTTGGTCTGCTCCTGGGCGACCTGGAGCTCCTTGGCGACCGACTTCCACAGCCGGGGCATCCGGCCCGCCCAGCGCACCCGGATGCCGAGCTCGTCGAGCTGGTCGCGGGTCCTGCGGATGAAGTCGCGGTTGAAGTTCATCAGGAAGCGGACCTCTTCGGGCGAGCGCTTCCAGTTCTCGGTGGAGAAGGCGTAGAGGGAGATGTTCCGGACACCGATCTCGATGGAGCCCTGGAGCACGTCGAGGACGCGCTCGGCGCCGACCTTGTGCCCCTCGGTGCGCGGCAGCCCGCGCTCCTTCGCCCAGCGGCCGTTGCCGTCCATGACGATGGCCACATGGTTCGGGACCAGCTCGCCCGGGAGCTTCGGCGGCCGGGCACCGGACGGGTGTGGCTCCGGCGTCCGGTACTCGCGGCGCCGGCCCCCCAGGATCCCGCGTACGACCATGTGCTTCTCGTCTCCCTCTAGCTCTTCTCTACATACCTGAGCGAGCGCAGCCCCCGCTCCAGGTGCCAGTGCAGATAGGCGGACACCAGTCCGCCGCCCTCCCGGACGTGCCGTGCCTCGGCCGCGTCCGCCGTCTCCCAGTCTCCCGTAAGCAGCGCGCCGAGGAGAACCAGGGTCTGCGGGGAGGGTACGACGCTGCCGGGCACCCGGCAGTCGACGCAGACGCTGCCCCCGGAGGCGACCGAGAAGAAACGGTTCGGGCCGGGCATCCCGCACTTGGCGCAGGAGTCGAAGCTGGGCGCGTAGCCGTTGACGGCGAGGGAGCGCAGCAGGAAGGCGTCGAGGACGAGGTGGGGTGCGTGCTCGCCGCGGGCGAGTGTCCTGAGCGCCCCCACCAGCAGCAGGTACTGCTGCACCGCGGGCTCGCCCTCATGATCCGTGAACCGCTCGGCGGTCTCCAGCATGGCCGTCCCTGCGGTGTACCGGGCGTAGTCGGTGACGATCCCGCCGCCGTACGGCGCGATGGTCTCGCTCTGGGTGCACAGCGGCAGCCCGCGCCCGATCAGCTCGCTCCCCCGCGCGAAGAACTGCACGTCGACATGGGAGAACGGCTCGAGCCGCGCCCCGAACTTCGACTTGGTCCGCCGCACCCCCCGAGCGACGGCCCGCACCCGGCCGTGTCCGCGGGTGAGCAGCGTGATGATCCGGTCCGCCTCACCCAGCTTCTGGGTGCGCAGCACGATGCCGTCGTCGCGGAACAGGCTCATGGGCCCATTCTGCCCTGCCGTGGCAGGGGACCGGTCCGGACCCGAACCTTCAAGGCACCTCGCCGCGGCTGCGGGCGTTGGCGTGGGCGGTGGCCGCGCTGAGCCGTTCGGCCTGGGTCGCGATCCGTACGGCGTCCGGGTGGGCGTCCCACTCACGCCCTCCCCCGTACGGCCTCAGCTGCACATAGGGGCCTTCGTGCCCCATGACGATGCCCAGCCGTCCGGTACGGGAGTCGACGGCGCAGGAGCCGACGGGGAGGTTCTTCGCGTTCACCTCACCTGGCTCCCCCGCCCCCGGGAATTTCACGCTTCGCATCACCGAGGTGGCGCTGCGTGCCTAGACTCGGCCGGAGTCTGTCCCGGACGGCCGCCCGAGCACGGGTTCCGGTGCCGCCTGCCGTTCGCGCGGTGACAGTCGTCCGTCCGCGGCTGCCGCGGCGCCGGCTCACATCAGCCCCGCCGCCGCGAGGTGCTTGCCCACGCACTCGATCTCCGCCTCCGACAGCTGCACCTGCGGCTCCGCGGTGACCGGGGACGCGATGACCCCGCGCAGATGCAGTGCCGCCTTGAACGCGCCCAGCGCCGCCGAGCTGCCGCCCATCCGGCGCCCGTCACCGACCCGGACCATCGCGAACAGCCCGCACAGCCGCTCCTGTTCGGCCCGCGCCCGCTCCCAGTCACCGGCCCGGCAGAGCCGGTGGAGACGGACATAGCCGTCCGGGTCGACGTTGGCGAGCCCCGGTACCGCGCCGTCGGCGCCCAGCGCGAGGGCCGAGTCGACGGTCAGCTCGGATCCGGTCAGCGCGCTGAAGCGGGGCAGGCTCCGGCTGCCGGTGACGACCTCGCGGAAGCCCGCCAGATCGCCGCTGGAGTCCTTCAGCCCGGCCAGCACCCCGTCGGCGGCCAGTTCCAGCACCAGGTCGGCGGGGAGCTTGGTGTGGACGGCGGACGGGATGTCGTAGGCGATCACCGGGACGGGCGAGCCGTCGGCGACCAGCCGGAAGTGGCGGGCGATCTCGGCGGGGTGGGTGCGAGTGTAGAAGGGCGCGGTGACGACGATCGCGTCCGCGCCGGCGGAGGTGACGGACTCGACGTGGTCCAGGACCCGGGGGGTGGTCATGTCGATCACGCCCGCCAGCACCGGGAGCCGCCCGGCCGCATGCGTCACCACGGTCTCCGTGACCAGCCTGCGCTGCCGGTCCGTCAGGTACGCCACCTCCGATGTCGAGCCCAGCACGAACAGGCCGTCCACCCCGGCCGCCGCCAGATGGTCGACGAGCCTGCGCAGGGACGGGACGTCCACCTCGCGGTCCGGGGTCAGGGGGGTGCAGACGGGCGGTACGACACCGGTCAGCGGGGTGGGCAGGGTCATCAGGGCTCCCTGGGCAGGCTGTGGCTCGGCTGGTCCTCCTCCAGTGGATGGTGACAGCGGTAGCGGTGAGCGGTGCGTGACGCGGCCGTGAAGTCAGGCATGCGGACGGCACACTCGTCGTCCGCCTTCCAGCAGCGGGTGCGGAACGGGCAGCCGGACGGCGGGCGGGTGGCCGAGGGGACCGGACCGGTGAGCGGGATGGGGTCGATCGGGCGGAGCAGGCCGGGGGTGGCCGAGAACAGGGCCCTGGTGTACGGGTGCCGGGCGTGCCCGGTGACCTCGGCGGCCGGGGTCTCCTCGACGATCCGGCCCAGGTACATGGTGATCACCCGGTCGCTCATCCGCCGTACCGTCTGGATGTCGTGGGAGACGAAGACCATGGCCAGGCCGAGCCGCTCGCGCAGGTCGAGGAGGAGGTTGAGGATCTGGGCGCGGACCGAGACGTCCAGCGCGCTGGTCGGTTCGTCCGCCACCACCAGGTCGGGGTCCAGGGCCAGTGCCCGGGCGATCGCCACCCGCTGCCGCTGTCCGCCGGAGAGCTGGCCGGGCAGGGCATCTGAAAGGGCCCGGGGCAGACCGACCAGGCCCATCAACTCCCTCACCCGGTCCTCCCGTTCGGCCCAGGTGCCGCGCTCGTGGACGTCCAGCGGGTCGCGGAGGATACGGCGTACCGGCAGCCGGCGGTTGAGGGCCGTCGACGGGTCCTGGAAGATCATGCCGGTGCCGGCGCCGACGGTCGACCGGCGTTCGGCCCCCGGCATCGCCCACAGGTCGCGGCCGTGGAAGGTGACCGTGCCCGCGGTCGGTCGCTGGATGCCGACCAGCACCTTGGCCAGCGTCGACTTCCCGCACCCCGACTCGCCGACCACGCCGACCGTCTCGCCGGGCGCCACGGTGAGGTCGGCGCCGGTCAGCGCGTACACCCGGTCCCGGCCGAAGACGCCGCCGCCGCGGGCCCGGTGGACCACGTGGACGCCGGCCAGCTCCACCGCGCTCATGTCACCGCCTCCGTGCTCGCCAGGTCGACGGCCGGGTGGTGACAGGCCACGGTGTGGATGCGGGAGCCGACGAGGTCCGGTGCCGTCGTAAGGCAGACCTCGCTCGCCGCCGGGCAGCGGTCCGCGAAGCGGCAGCCCGCCGGGAAGTCGGCCGGGGACGGCACCACGCCCCTGATCTGGGTCAGCCGCTCGGCCCCGGACTCCAGCGACAGCACGCTGCCGAGCAGGCCGCGGGTGTAGTGGTGGGCCGGGGCGGCGACCAGCTCCGCGGTGACACCGGTCTCGACGATCTGTCCGCCGTACATCACCACCACCCGGTCGGTGACGTCCGCGACGAGGGCCAGGTCGTGGGAGACGAGGATCAGCGCGAAGCCGAGTTCCTCGCGCAGGCGCAGGAGGAGTTCCATCACCTGGGCCTGGACGGTGACGTCGAGGGCGGTGGTCGGTTCGTCGGCGATGATCAGGCGGGGGTCGCGGGAGAGGGCCATGGCGATCAGGACGCGCTGGCGTTGGCCGCCGGAGAGTTCGTGGGGGTAGCTGCGGAGCGTTCCACTGGGGTCCAGGCCGACGAGGGCGAGCAGTTCGGCCGGGGTGTGGTGGCCGCCGCGTCTTGTCAGCTGCTTGAGCTGGGCGTTGACGGTCATGGAGGGGTTCAGGGAGGACAGGGCGTCCTGGTAGACCATCGCGAGTTCGTGGCCGAGGAGGCGGCGGTGGGGGGTGGTCAGGTCTACGGGCGGCTGCGGGCCGGTGGGGGTTGATCGTGCCCGCGCGGCGGTAGCCGCATGTTCGATACCGCCCCGTGCCCCTTTGGGGCGCGTTCCCTCACCGGGGGAGAAATCGATCCGGCCCGTCACCCGCGCCGTCTTCGGCTGCAGGCCCATGATGGTCAGGGCCGTCAAGGACTTTCCGCAGCCCGATTCCCCCACCAGGCCCAGCACCTCACCGGGATGTACCTCGAAGCTGATGCCGTCGACGATGTTCACGCCGCGGTGGCGGTCGGGGAAGCCGATGGCCAGCCGCTGCACGGCCAGTACCGGTTGCCCGTCCGAAACGGGGGGCCGGGCGCGGGCCCGGAGTCGTTCGCCGGCCTCCGTCAGGCCGGGCAGCTCCAGGACCTCGCCTCGCTCGACGGTCTCCACCGGGTCGGCCGCTGTCGGCTCCGCCTCCCTCCCCGCCGGTGACGCCCACGCGTCCGAGACGCCCTCGGAGAGGATGTTCAGGGAGAGGACGGTGAGCAGGATCAGCAGGCCGGGGAAGAGGGTCGCCCACCAGCCGCCCGTCAGCACCATGTTCCTGCCGTCCGCGATGACGCTGCCCCAGGACGGGTCCGGGGGCCGCACGCCCGCGCCGATGAAGGACAGGGACGCCTCGAAGACGATGGCCTCGGCGACCTGGACGGTGCAGAAGACCAGGACGGGGGCGGCGCAGTTGACGGCCACGTGGCGGAGCACGATGTGCGGGGTGCGGGCGCCGATCACGCGTTCCGCGGTGACGTAGTCCTCGCCGTACTGGTCGAGGACGTTCGCCCGGACCACGCGGGCCACGGGCGGGGTGAAGAGAAAGGCGATCGCGCAGATCAGGACCGTGATGCCGCCACCGAAGACGGCGACCAGGACCGCGGCCAGGGCGATGCCCGGGAACGCCATCACCACGTCCAGGCAGCGCATCAGGGTCTCGTCGACGCCTTTGCGGGAGGTGGCCGCGAGGGCGCCGAGCAGCGCGCCGGCGACCAGGGCGAGGCCGGTCGCGCCGAGGCCGATCGCGAGGGACCAGCGGGCGCCGTACATCAGCCGGCTGAGGATGTCCCGGCCGAGGCTGTCCTGGCCCATCCAGTGGCCGGCGGAGGGGTGCCCGGTGCCGTCGGCGGGCGCCTGCTGGGCGAGGGGGTCGTCGGGGGCGAGCAGCGGCGCGCACACCGCCACCAGGACGACCACGGCCAGGAAGACGAGGGCCGCCCTGGACGGCGGGGACAGTCTGCGCAGTCGTACGCCGGGACGGGCCAGGGCGGTGGTGAGGGCCGCGCGGGTGAACGCCGTCATGCCGCCTCCCTCAGACGGGGGTTGACCAGCAGGTAGAGGACGTCGATGACGAGGTTGACGACGACGAAACCGGTCGCGGTGGTGAGGACCACGCCCTGGACGACGGCCGGGTCGCCGTTCTGCACGGCGTCGATCATCAGCTTGCCCATGCCGGGCAGGGCGAAGATCGTCTCGATGACGACGGCGCCGCCGAGGAGGTAGCCGACCCGCAGGCCGAGCACGGTCAGCGGGTTGACGAGCGCGTTGCGCAGGACGTTGCGGCCGACCACGACATGGGGCGGCAGGCCGCTGCCGATCGCCGTGCGGACGTAGTCCCGGTCGAGTTCCTCGACCACCGAGGTGCGGACGATCCGGGTGAGCTGGGCGGCAACCGGGAGGGAGAGCGCGAGGGCGGGCAGGGCCATGGTCTTCAGCCAGCCGGTGACGGAGTCCTCCGGGTTGATGTAGCCGCCGGACGGGAACCAGCCCCGGTCGACCGCCAGGTACTGGATCATCAGCAGCGCCAGCCAGAAGGCGGGGGCGGCGACGCCGACGAGCGAGAGCACCCGGATGGCCTGGTCCGGCCAGCGGTCCCGGTGGATGGCCGCCGTGACACCGCCGGCCAGCGCCAGGACGACCGCGATGCCGAGGCCGAGGAAGGTCAGCTGGAGGGTGAGCGGCAGGGCGGTGGCGACCTGGTCGAGGACCGGGGTGCGGGTGAGGGCGCTGGTGCCGAGGTCGCCGTGGAACAGGTCGCCGACGAAGTGGACGTATCGCAGGGGCAGGGGGTCGAGGAGGCCGTTGCGTTCGCGGAAGTCGTGGAGCTGTTGCGGGGTGGGGTTGGCGCCCTGGAAGAACGCGGACGCCGGGTCGACGTCGGAGAAGCGCATCACCAGGAACACGAACAGGGCGATGCCGAGCAACAGCGGCACCAGCAGGGCGATGCGGCGCAGCAGGATGCGCAGGACGGCGTTCATGCCGTCAGGCCCACTTGGCCGTCAGGACGTTGATGCCGGGGTAGGGCTGGGCCCTTATGCCGGTGAGTCTGCGCGGGTCCCAGGCGGTGATCAGCTCGTTGTGGACGACCGGGTAGAGGACGGCCTGTTCCGCGACGATGTCGACGTAGTCCTGGATCATCGTCTTCTTCTTGTCGGGGTCCGGTTCGCGGGTGGCCGCGTCCATGTCCTTGAAGAGCCGTTTCGCGACAGCGTTGTCGGACCAGCGGGCGTAGCCCATCCAGAGGTTCTCGGGGCCGTAGTTGTAGTGCATGACCAGGTCGGCGTCGAGGCCGAACTGGTTGGGGTTCGAGACGGCGGCGACGACCTGGTAGTCCTGTTTCTGATCCATCTTGGTGAACACGGCCGTGGTCTCCTGCGGGGACAGGGTCGTGGCGACGCCGATCGCGTCCCAGGACGACTTGATGGTGGGCAGGCAGTCGACGAGCCAGCTCACGTTGACGGCGAGGATGTTGATTCTGAGCCCGCTGACGCCGGCCGCCCTGAGGAGCGCCTTCGCCCTGTCGGGGTCGTGGTCGTAGACCGTCTTCGCCCTGCGGTAGGCGGGGTTGGTCTCGTTCAGGAACGAACTCGCCGGTTTTCCGTGGCCCTTGAGGGCGACCTCGACGATCTTCGCCTTGTCGATGGCGTAGTGCAGGGCCTGGCGGACCCGGACGTCGTCGAATGGTTTGTGCCGCGTGTTGAACATCAGGAACAGGTTGTTCATCCCGGCGCCGCCGCCGACCGAAAGTCCGCCCTGTTCGAGGCGGGTGATGTTGGCGTAGGGGATGTTGTCGGAGATCTGCGCGCCCGCGTCGGCCCCGGAGATCCTGGCCACCCGTGAGGCCGCGTCGACGATCGTCAGCCAGTTCATCCGCCGGAAGGCGGCCTTGCGGGGGCCGTTGTAGCCGTCGTACGCGGCGAAGGTGGTGTTCGACTTCGGGTGGTGCCCGGTCTGCCGGTACGGTCCGGTGCCCACCGCGAGTCCCTTGATCGCGTCGTCCCAGGCGCCGGGCCGGGAGAACACGTGCCTGGGCATGATCTTGGCGAGGGTGAGGCGGGCGATCCCGTCCGGGAAGGGAAATCCGAGGACCAGGTCGACGGTCCGGGTGTCGATCTTGCGGGCCTCCTTCAGCCAGCTCGCGAAGAAGCCCTTGGCGAGGGTCTGGGTGCCCGGGTCGAGGATCCGGTCGAAGACGAAGACCACGTCGTCGGCGGTGACCGGCCTGCCGTCGTGGAAGGTGGCGCCCGGGCGCAGGGTGAACCGCCAGGTGGTGGCGTCCGGGTCGGCGGGCAGCCGGGTCGCCAGCGCCGGATAGGGGGCGCGGGTGATGGGGTCGGTGTCGGCGAGGCCCTCGTAGATGTGGTTGTTGGCGGCCATCGCGAACGCGGACGCGGTCTGGGTCGGGTCCCAGCTGCCGTCGTTGCCGTAGCCGATGACGGCCGTCAGGGTGCGGTCGGAGCCGCTGCCGCCGAGGTCGATCGTCGACTTGGGTCCGCAGGCCGTCAGCGAGGCGGCCGCCCCCAGTGCACCGGCGTGTTTCAGGAACGTCCTGCGGCCGTGGGCCGCCTCGTCGCGCACGGTGCCTCCAGCGTGGGGGAAAAGGAGACGTCGGACGTCATGTGTAAGCGCGACCATAAGAGGGGGTTTCGGGGCGGTCAAGGCACCGCACACGAATGGCGTAAACCATCAGAGGTCGGACCAATGACGTCGCGAACGGCAGCAGAAAAGACAGCAGAGGGGCAGCAGAAGAGGCAGCAGAGAGGGCCGCAGAGGAGGCAGCGGTGGGGGGGGGCGGGCGGGGGGGTGGGACGGCCCCGGGGGGTAGCCGTAGGCCCGGCGGGGGGGCTGTGGTGCTCACCCGGGGTCGGGGGGGCCCGGGGGAGTTAGTGGGGGGGCG
>NZ_JBSHAF010000004.1:186860-373529 GCF_053611365.1 Streptomyces sp. NPDC054813
CCGAACAACTCCGGCGGCTACCGCCCCAAAAAACCCCTCCGGGGGGCATGCTCACCGGCCCGCTGGGTGGCCGGGGGGGGGGCCCGCGGGGGCCCCCCCCCGGGGGGGGGGCGCCCGGCGCCGGGCGGTACGCCTTCGCCAGCGCGGTCTGCGTGAGGTCCTCCGCGTGGTGCGGGTCGCCGGTGAGCAGATAGGCGGTCCGCACCAGATGGGACCACCGCGCTCTGACGAATTCCTGGAACTGGGCCTCAAGTTCGGCCTGCATCAGCCCCCCTCGCCCTCCAGACCACCGGCGGGGCGGATTCGGTTGCCCGGTTCATGGCAACAACCGGTTCACGGCGGCGGCCGGTTCACGGCGGCGGCCGGTTCACGGCCACGGCTCACTCCCGGGGCGCCGCGACCCGCCGGAACTCGATCGTGTCGTACGCCGTCCGCGTCCCCGTCTCGTACAGCACGCCCACCGTGCTCTTGTCCACCTGCACCAGGTCCGAGTAGGCCGCCTTCCGGCCGGACAGGGTGAGGAGCTTGTCGAAGCTGATGCCCTCGTCCGTGCTGGTCCACAGGGCCATGGCCTGGCGGGACGTCGGGATCGAGGGGGCGGAGAAGAGCAACGGGGCGTCGAACCCATGGAGTTGGAGGACCGAGCCCTCGACCACCGGGACCCGGCGCAGGCTCGGCTGGACGGTGTACTGCGCGTCCAGGGTTTCCGCGCCGTCGCTCGACCAGGCGTTGAGGCGGTTGCCTGGGCTGCTGCCGTTCTGGTCGCGGGCGTTGAAGTAGAGGCGGCCGTCGGAGAGTTGGGCGGCGGTCGTCTCGTTGGCGTTGTCACGGCCGGTGTAGGAGCCGTCGACGAAGCCGAGGTGCCAGCTGCGGCCGCCGTCGTCGCTGTAGATCGCGTGACCGCCGTAGTACCTGGCCTCCCGGCCGGTGTCGGAGGAGCCGGGACGCGGCGTGCCGGAGTGGTCGGCGGCGACGACCAGGCGGCCACGGTGCGGTCCCTCGGTGACGGCGACGGCATGGCCGGGACCGGTGGCGTACCAGCGCCAACCTGCGGGTTTCACCTGTGCCGTGATCTCCCGCGGGGCGGTGAAGGACCGGCCGTCGCTCCGGCTGCGCTGCACGAACACCCGGCGGCTCTGCTCCTTGGTGACCTGGCCGCGCATGATCTGCGCCTCGCTCACCGAGCCGTCGTTGTAGGAGGTCACCAGGACGATGTCGCCGGTGCGCGGGTCGACCACGGGTGCCGGATTGCCCCGGGTGTTCCCCTTGCCGTCGGCCACCACCTGGAGCGGGCTCCAGGTGCAGCCGCCGTCGGAGGAACGTCTCAACACGACGTCGATGTCACCGCTGTCGCCGGTGGTGGTGTGCCGGCCCTCGGCGAAGGCGAGCAGGGTGCCGTGCCAGGTGCGGACGACGGCCGGGATGCGGTACTGGGTATAGCCGCCCTCGCCGGACACATACGGCACGGCGGACTCGCAGGTCGCCGCCCAGGCCCTGGGTTCGACGGTGAACGCCCCGAGCAGCAGGGCGGCCGCGAGGGAGATCCGGCTCACACGGGTCACAGGAGACACATGGCTCACCCTTCCATGTTCCTCGCCGCCGCCTTCACCGCACCCCCGCAACGGCCGAACGAGTCACGCGGTTTGGCACATCGTCAGTTTCCGCGGAGGCGGCCGGGGGCTCAGGAGGGGGTGCGGGCCGCCGCCAGCAGGCGGGTCACGTCGTCGGCGCAGATGGTCAGGGCCGCGCCGACCGTGCCGAGGACCTCGCGTTCGGCGTTGGTGTAGGGGCCGTCGGCGAGCGCTATCCGGGCGGCCTGGAGGAGCAGGGACTCGCGGCCGGCCGGGGCGAGGTGCGGGGCCAGCGGGTCGAGGGCCTCGTGCAGTTCTATCGCGAGGCTCGCCCCGCCCGGCTGCTCGAAGACCCTGCCGGTGTCGGCGGCGAGCGCGTCGACGAGCGCGCTCAGCTGCTCCTCCGTGACGTCCTCGAAGCCGGCCGCGCGGACCGCGGCCGCGGCCGCCTCCAGGGACGTACGGGCGCAGGCGCCGCCCGCCGCGAGGACGGCGAGGGCGACGGTGTGCACGGCGTCGCGGAGCATCGCCGAGAAGCGGGAGGTGGTCGGGTGGTCGAGGACGTCGGTGCCGAAGTGGTGACGGCAGGCGGCGCACTCCACGACCGGGCCGGTGGTGCCGCGCGGCAGCACCGGCACGCCGAGCAGGGTGAAGCGGCGGCGGCCGGTGAGCCGCTGGTAGTTGCGGTCGCCTCCGCAGCCGGGGCAGAAGAACTCGCCGTCGCCGACGGGCGTCCATGCGGTGCGGGTGCCCAGAATGCGGGCAGGCCTGGCGGTTCGGCCGTCTCGTCCCCGTACTGGCAGCACGTCGCACCTCCTTAACGCCGTGGCAACATCGCCACCGCTGGCGTGATGTTAGCCACATCGGTGAGGTGGAGTCAGTACCCCGTACGAGACCTTTCCGTGACCTCCACGGCCGGATGGCCGGTAAACGACGGGGCCCTGATCGCCGTACAGCACGATCAGGGCCCTTAAACCGCCGGTCAGAGCGATTATCGCGTCGCGCGGTTGACGGCGGACACGACCGCCTTCAGCGATGCACGCGTCGTGTTCGCGTCGATGCCGATCCCCCACAGAACCTTGTCGTCGATCGCGCATTCGATGTAGGAGGCGGCCTGCGCGGAGGCACCCTCGCTCATCGTGTGCTCCTGGTAGTCCAGGAGCCGTACGTCGATGCCCAGCCCCTGCAGCGCGTCGAAGAACGCGGAGATCGGGCCGTTGCCGGAGCCGGTCAGGACGGTGTCCTCGCCGTCGACGGTGGCCTCGACGGTGAGGGTGTCCACCCCGTCGGTGTCGGTGGTCGACTGACCCGTCCGCACCTGGATACGACCCCAGGGGTTCTCCGGGTTCGGCAGGTACTCGTCCTGGAAGACCGCCCAGATGGCGGAGCCGGTGACCTCGCCGCCCTCGGCGTCCGTCTTCGCCTGGATGAGCTTGGAGAACTCGATCTGCATCCGGCGCGGCAGGTCCAGCTTGTGGTCGTTCTTCAGGACGTAGGCGACACCGCCCTTGCCGGACTGCGAGTTGACCCGGATGACCGCCTCGTAGGAGCGGCCGACGTCCTTCGGGTCGATCGGCAGGTACGGCACGGCCCACTCGATGTCGTCGACGGTGACGCCCTTCGCGGCCGCGTCGGCCTCCATGGCGTCGAAGCCCTTCTTGATGGCGTCCTGGTGGGAGCCGGAGAAGGACGTGTAGACCAGGTCGCCCACGTACGGGTGGCGCGGGTGGACCTCCATCTGGTTGCAGTACTCCCACGTACGACGGATCTCGTCGATGTCGGAGAAGTCGATCTGCGGGTCGACGCCCTGCGAGAACAGGTTCATGCCCAGGGTGACCAGGTCGACGTTGCCGGTGCGCTCGCCCTGCCCGAACAGGCAGCCCTCGACGCGGTCGGCGCCGGCCATCAGCGCCAGCTCGGCGGCGGCGACGGCAGTACCCCGGTCGTTGTGCGGATGGACGGACAGCACGACGTGCTCACGGCGGGACAGGTTGCGGTGCATCCACTCGAAGCGGTCCGCGTGCGTCGACGGCGTCGAACGCTCCACGGTGGCCGGCAGGTTGAGGATGATCTCGCGGCCCGGACCCGGCTGGTAGACGTCCATGACCGCCTCGCAGACCTCCAGCGCGAAGTCCAGCTCGGTGTCGGTGAAGATCTCCGGCGAGTACTGGTAGCCGAACTCCGTCTCCGGACCCAGCAGTTTCTCGGCGTACTCCATCACCATGCGGGTGCCGTCGACGGCGATCTGCCTGATGTCGTCCTTGGAGCCGCGGAACACCACCCGCCGGAAGACCGGAGCCGTGGCGTTGTACAGATGCACGGTGGCCCGCCTGGCGCCCTTCAGCGACTCCACGGTCCGCTCGATCAGGTCCTCGCGGGCCTGGGTCAGCACGGAGATCGTGACGTCGTCCGGGATCGCGCCCTCTTCCTCGATGATCGAGCGCACGAAGTCGAAGTCGGTCTGGCCGGAGGCGGGGAAGCCGACCTCGATCTCCTTGTAGCCCATCTTCACCAGCTGGTCGAACATCCGGCGCTTGCGCTCGGGCGACATCGGGTCGATCAGGGACTGGTTGCCGTCGCGCAGGTCGGTGGAGAGCCAGCGGGGGGCGGCGGTGATGCGCTGCTGGGGCCAGGTGCGGTCCGGGATGTCGACCTGCTCGTAGCGGCCGTACTTGTGGATCGGCATGGTGGTGGGCTGCTGGCGGTTCGCCATGATCGCGGGGCTCCTCAGGATGTCCGGAAGGACGGCCGACGACGCAACACGAAGCTCCGCGGGGAGGGAGTCGACCTGGACTACAGGCCCTCGCCGCGGCAGCTAAGAAGAAGCAGCCCGAAACGCATGATGTTCCGCATGCTAGTCGAGCCCCTTCGAACGCGGGGCGCCGTATCAGTATGCGGGACCGTGGGGACGAACAGGACAAAAGGTGCGCCATACCACTCCCCCTCACGCAGGGTCATCAATTGTCGCGGTATTTCACCAATCATGGTTGCGGGTAGTGACAGTCAAGTGACTCAGTGCGAGGGTGCGGTGCATGACGACCAACGGGGGCTCTGAGCCCGTCATCCGCCGCACGCCCGTTTTCTGCGGGATCGTGCCGCCGCACATCCTCGACCACCTCGCCACCCACGAGGACCGGGAGCTCGCCGACTCCGCACTGCGCACCCTCCAGCAGGACGCCGTGCAGCGCACCCGCCGCCGGATCACCACGGTCCGCGGCGCCGTCGCCCCGTCGGTGGCGGCCGCCACCGGCACCCCGCACCGCACGGTCTACGACGCCGGGCACGGCACCGACCTGCCCGGCACCAAGGTCCGCGACGAGGGCTCCGAGCCCGGCCAGGACGCCGGCGTCAACCGCGCCTACGCCGGCCTCGGCGCCACCTTCGACCTGTACCTGACGGCGTACGAGCGGGACTCCATCGACGGCCAGGGGCTCCCCCTCGACGCGACCGTGCACTACGACGTCGACTACGACAACGCCTTCTGGAACGGCGAGCAGATGGTGTTCGGCGACGGCGACGGGCAGATCTTCACCGACTTCACCAGCTCCGTCGACGTCATCGGCCACGAGCTCACGCACGGCGTCACCCAGTACACCGCCAACCTGGAGTACTACGGCCAGTCCGGCGCCCTCAACGAGTCGGTCTCGGACGTCTTCGGCTCGCTCATCAAGCAGCACTCCCTCGGCCAGAGTGCCGAGGACGCCGACTGGCTGATCGGCGAGGGCCTGCTCGCCCCGGGCGTGCACGGTGTGGCCCTGCGCTCGATGAAGGCCCCGGGCACCGCGTACGACGACCCCCGCCTCGGCAAGGACCCGCAGCCCGCGACCATGGCTGAGTACGTGAAGACCAACCGTGACAACGGTGGCGTGCACATCAACTCCGGCATTCCCAACCACGCCTTCTACCTGCTCGCCACCGCCCTCGGCGGCAACGCCTGGGAGCGGGCCGGGCGGATCTGGTACGACGTGCTCACCGGCGGCGAACTGCGGTCGGACGCCCGCTTCACGGACTTCGCGACGCTCACCGTGGCGGCGGCCAAGGCCCGCTTCAAGGAGGGCGAGGAGACCGAGGCGGTCCTCAAGGCGTGGGCGCAGGTGGGTGTGCAGACCGGCTGATCCCGTACTACACAGGGACCCATGCGTATTCAGGTGAGGCGTACGGGCGGGTTCGCGGGCATCGAGCGGCGGGCCGAGGTGGACACCTCGGGGCTGCCCGACGCCCATGAGTGGCAGGCCCTGGCCGAGCACGCGCTCGCGGCCGGCCGGGGCACGCCGCCGCCCGGGGTGCCGGACGGGTTCGCGTACCGGATCACGGTGGACGGGCGGACGGTGTACGCGGCCGATCCGCGGCTGACCTCCGAGCAACGCGAGCTGATCTCAAGGGTGTTGAAGGAGGGCGCCTAACCGGAACCGGTAACGGGTAGTTCACGTCCGGACGTTGACTTCTGTTACTGGCGGTAAGGATGATCCCGGCCATGGCGACTGACGCGGACCGTCCGATACCCCGTTTCCCCGGTTTCCCCGACGGCTTCCTGTGGGGTGTGTCGACCTCGGCCCACCAGATCGAGGGCGCGGCCGATGAGCGCGAGCCCTCCGTGTGGGACGTGTTCTCGGCCGAGCCGGGCCGGATCAAGGACGGCTCGACGGCGGCGGTGGCCTGCGACCACTACCACCGCTACCGCGAGGACGTGGCCCTGCTCACCGGCCTCGGCGTGGACGCGTACCGCTTCTCGATCTCCTGGCCGCGGGTGCGCTCGGCGGGCGGCCTGGACTTCTACGACCGCCTGGTGGACGAGCTGTGCGCGGCGGGCGTACGGCCGGTCCCGACCCTCTTCCACTGGGACCTGCCGGCGGCCCTCCACGCTGGGCCCGACAGCGGCTCCGCCGCGGGGGGCGGCTGGCTGGAGCGGGACACCGCCGCGCGGTTCGCCGACTACGTGTCGACGGTCGCGGACCGGCTCGGTGACCGGGTCAAGAAGTGGATCACCCTCAACGAGCCCGCCGAACACACCCTGTTCGGCCACGCGCTGGGCGCCCACGCCCCCGGCGAGCAGCTGATGTTCGACGCGCTCCCGGTCGCCCACCACCAGCTCCTCGCCCACGGCCTGGCCGTACGGGCACTGCGCGCGGCGGGCGCCGCCGACATCGGCATCGCCAACTCCCACGGCCCCACCTGGCCGGCCTCCCAGGAGCAGCCGGACCTGGAGGCGGCCGGCTTCTACGACCTCCTCCTCAACCGCCTGTTCGCGGAGCCGGTTCTGCTGGGCGAGTACCCGGAGGGCATGGGCGACCTGATGCCGGGCGATGTCGCCGCGGACCTGAAGGTGATCTCCGAGCCGCTCGACTGGTACGGCGTCAACTACTACGCCCCGACGAAGGTGGGCGCCCCGCAGGGCGCCGAGATCGAGTTCGGCGGACTCACCCTCCCCGCCGAACTCCCCTTCTCCGTCCAGGACATCGAGGGCGTACCGGTCACGGACTTCGGCTGGCCGGTGGTCCCGGAGGGCCTGACGGAACTCCTCACCGGCTTCCGGGACCGCTACGGCGACCGGCTCCCGCCGATCGTCATCACCGAGAACGGCTGCTCCTACGAGGGCGTCGACGACCAGGCCCGTATCGCCTACCTGGACGGTCACATCCGGGCGCTGCACCGGGCGGTGGAGGCCGGCGTGGACGTGCGCGGCTACTTCGTCTGGTCGCTGCTGGACAACTTCGAGTGGGCGGAGGGGTACGCGCGCCGCTTCGGCCTGGTCCACGTGGACTACGACACCCAGGTACGGACGCCGAAGTCGTCGTACGGCTGGTTCCGGGACCTGCTCCGGGCACAGAGATCCGAGGCCCAGAGATCCCAGGCGCAGGGATCCCAGGCGCAGGGATGACGACGACGGGGGCGCCGGCCGCGCTGGCGGAACCGGCCGAGAAGGTCGGCCGGGGCTGGACCTCGGCGCTCTCCCTCGCCAACGGGGCGATCTGGGTGGGCTGGTACGGCCCCCTCCAGATCCTTCTGGCCTCCCAGGCCAAGGACTTCGCACCCGGCTCCGGGATGTCCAAGGAGACGATGCTGGCGTGGGTGACCGCCGTGGGCGCGGTGGTGTCGCTGGCGGCGAACCCGGTCTTCGGCGCGCTGTCGGACCGTACGACGTCCCGCTGGGGCCGCCGTACGCCGTGGATCGTCGCCGGCACGGCGGGCGGCGCGCTGTCGCTGCTGCTGCTCGCGGGCGCCGGCGGCATGGGGACGATGATGCTGGGCTGGTGCCTGGTCCAGCTGACGCTGAACGCGGCCTTCGCGGCGGTGACGGCGGCGGTGCCGGACCGGGTGCCGAGGAGCCAGCGGGGTTCGGTGGGCGGCTGGCTGGGAGCCGCCCAGATCCTCGGGGTGGTCGGCGGCACGGGGCTGGCGACGGCCGCCGGGGGCGTCGGGGCGGGCTATGTGGCGTGCGCGGTGTTCACGGCGGTCGGCGTGCTGCCGTACGTGCTCCGGTACCCGGATCTGCGGCTGGCCCCGGAGGACCGGCCGCCCTGGTCCTGGCGGGCCTTTCTCGCCGGGTTCTGGCTGAGCCCGCGCCGGTACCCCGACCTGGGCTGGGCGTGGCTGACCCGCTTCCTGATCAACCTCAGCAACGCCCTGGTCCTGCTGTACCTGCTCTACTACCTCCGCGACCGCCTCCACTACTCCGACCCCGACCGGGGCGTGCTGATCCTGACGGCGGTGAACGGGCTGACGCTGATGGCGACGGTCGTGGTCGGCGGGGTCTGGTCGGACCGGGTGGGCCGGCGCAAGCCGTTCGTGGTCTGGTCGGGGATGCTGATGGCGGCGGCGACGGCGCTGCTGGCGGCGTGGCAGACCTGGCCGGGGGCGATCGTCGCGGCGGCCTTCCTGGGCATCGGCTTCGGCGTGTTCACCTCGGTCGATTTCGCACTGATGACGGACGTCCTGCCGAAGGCCCTGGACCGCGGCAAGGACCTCGGCGTCATCAACGTGGCCAACGCCCTGCCCCAGGTGGCGGCACCCGCCCTCGCCGCGCCGATCGTGACCTACCTGGGCGGCTACCGGGTGCTCTACCTGGCGGCGGCGGTGATCGGACTGGCGGGGGCGGGGCTGGTGGGGCGGATCCGGGGAGTCGACTAGCCGCTCACAGGGCTCCGGCGTCGCGGGCGGTCCAGACGCTGGGGTAGACGGGCCGGAAGCCGAGGTCCCGGCGGATCTTCTGATTGGACATGATCCCGAACCAGGGATCGGGGTCGGTGTGGGTGTGCAGGTCCGCGGGCACCTCGACGCCGTTGAGCCGGTACAGCTCCACGGTCGTGACGGGGGCGTCGTCGGCGATGTTGTAGAGCGGGCCGTTCACCGCCGGGGCGTACAGCAGACGCATCAGGCCCTGGCCGACATCCGCGTGGTGGGCCATCTGGAGCCGCTGGGCGGGCGCCCAGTTCGCGGCCCAGCGCAGGACGTTGACGAGGTGGGGGTCTCCTTCGCCGTAGACGAAGGGCAGCCGCCCGATCCGCACCTCCATCCCGCCCTCCAGCGCCAGCAGCTCCCGCTCCGCGACCGCCTTGGCCTCGGGGTACGCACCCCACAGCTCACCGCCGGGCCGGCTCTCGTCGTCCTCGGTGAGCGGACGGCCGCGCCCGGTGCCGTACACGTTCCCGGTGCTGACCTGCACGAACCGTCGTACGCCGGCCGAGACCGCGGCCCTCCCCAGGGCCACCGCCGCGTCCCGGTTGACGGCCCAGGCCTCCTCGTCGGGCACCCCGCGGAAAGAGGCCGCGACGTTCACGACGGCGTCCACCCCGGCGACGGCCTTGCCGAGCGCCTCCTCGTCCCGCAGGTCCCCGACGACGACCTCGGCGCCCAGCCCGGCGAACGGCTCCCCACGGGCCGCGTCCCGTACGAGCACCCGCACCCTCTCCCCCCGCCGGGTTTGGGTGAGCAGCCGCGGCACGAACCGCCGTCCGACCTGTCCTGTGGTACCGGTGACAAGAGTGATCATGTCCTTCTCCTTCTGCCGCCTTCGCTCTGGTGCCACCAGCCTCGGCCTCCTCGGAGACGGCCGGGAGAGACCTCCCGATCAGGGGATCGGCAGTCCCTGGATAAGCCGGGTGGCCCGGGCCACCCTGGAGGGGTGAACCGCCCCGAACTGGCCGACTTCCTGCGCCACGCCCGCACCCGCCTGGACCCCGCCGACGTGGGCCTGGCCCCCGGCGCCCGCCGCCGCACCCCGGGCCTGCGCCGCGAGGAGGTGGCGTCCCTGGCAGGCATGTCGGCGGACTACTACACCCGCCTCGAACAGTCCCGGGGCCCGCGTCCCTCCCGCCAGATGCTGACGGCACTGGCCCGCGCGCTGCGCCTGACGGAGGACGAACGCGATCACCTGTTCCACCTGGCCGGCGAGGAACCCCCGCGCCGGGAGGCGACGAGCACGCACGTGCGCCCCGGCCTCCTCCTGGTCCTGGACCGGCTGCACGACACCCCGGCGCTGGTGACGACCGACTACGGCGAGGTCCTGGCCCAGAACGCGCTGTCGCGGGCGCTGAGCGGCGACGTCCTGGCCCGCCCGCCGCGCGAGCGCAACCTGCTCCGCCGCTACTTCCTGGACCCCTCGACCCGCGACCTGTTCCCGCCGGAGGACCGCCCGGCACACACCCGGGACCACGTCGCCAACCTCCGGGCGGTGGCCGCGGCCCGCCCCACCGACCCGGTCCCCGCCGCCCTGGTCGCCGAACTCCTCGCGGGCAGCGACGAGTTCGCCCGCCTCTGGGCCGAACACGAGGTGTCGGTACGGCGCGCGACCACCAAGCGCTTCCTGCACCCCACGGTCGGCCTCCTGGAACTGGACTGCGAGGTCCTCCTCAACGCCGACACCCACCAGCAACTCGTCATCCACACGGCCCGCCCGGGCACGGAGTCCCATGAACGCCTGCAACTGCTACGGGTGGTGGGCCTGCAGGACATGACCCCGAGCCGCCCTTGACCCACCGGGTACCTTTGCCGGGACGCACACGCAATGAGTGAGGAACGGCAACGGGGGTTGCGGGGTTATGGCGGGGTACCGACCGGCGGACTGGCATCCACTCGACCTCGACAAGGACCCCACCCCCGGGGACCCGCAGCGCGTCCGCACCCTCGCCGCCCAGCTCCACGGTTTCGCCGACGACGTCTCCGACGCACTGCGTCTGGTCAAGGGCATGGCCGGCGAGGACACCCTTCTCCAGTGGGCGGGCAAGTCCGCGGACGTCTTCAAGGAGCAGTTCAAGGACGTCCCGAAGAACCTGAAGAAGCTGAAGAAGTCGTACGAGATGTGCGGCGACGCCCTCGCGGACTACTGGCCGAAGCTGGAGCGGGCGCAGGCCCTGGCCGACAAGGCGCTCGCCAAGGCGAAGGAAGCGCAGTCCGACCTGAGCTCGGCCAAGTCCCATCTGTCGTCCGCCGATTCGTGGGTCACCCGGGCCGGCAAGGAAGCCGACAAGTACAAGGACGACCCCACCGGCAGCAAATCCACCGCCGACAAGCCGGACGAGGCGAAGGTGCGCGCCGCCACCCGGGACGTGCAGAGCGCCAAGTCCGCGCACACCAAGGCGCAGTCGGACGTCACCAGCGCGCAGAACGCCCTCGACGCGGCGAAGAAGATGGCCGAGGACGCCCGGAAGATGCGGGACGACGCGGCGGGTGAGGCGAAGCGGAAGATCGACGAGGCCTCCGACGCGGGGATCCCGAACCGGCACTGGTGGCAGGACGTCGGCCACTGGTTCGAGGACAACTGGGACACCATCGTCACCGTCTGCAAGGTCGTCGTCGCGGTCGTCGGGATCATCGCGATGATCATCGGCGGGCCCATCCTCGGCGCGATCGTCCTCGTCGCCGCCCTCGTCGTCCTCGCCGACACGCTCTACAAATACTCCAAAGGCCAAGCCTCCCTATGGGATGTGGCGTTCGCCGCGCTGGACTGCATACCCGGCGGCAAGGGCATCACCAGCCTCGGCAAACTCGCCAAGGGCCTCAAGGAGATGAAGAACCTCCGCGGCGGCATGAAGGCCATGAGCCTGGCCGTGAAGGGCGTGGGCAAGAACGCCCGCGGCATGCTGGAGGACGGTGCCAAGGGCGCCTTCAACCGGCTGAAGAGCAGGGTCAAGGGGTGCGGCGACCCCGTCGACGTCGCTACCGGCCACACCTTTCTGGCCGAGACGGACGTCATCCTTCAGGGGACACTGCCACTGGTCTTCACCCGCCGAGTGTCATCCGGACATCGCACGGGATGGTGGTTCGGCTCCTCCTGGGCATCGACGGTCGACCAGCGGCTGGAGATCGACGAGCAAGGCATCGTCTTCGTCAGCGACGACGGACTGCTTCTCGCATACCCCCATCCCGAGAGCCCGGGCGACGGCGTTCGTCCCCATGCCGGTCCGTGCTGGCCCCTGACCCGGCTGGACGACGGCGGCTACCGGGTCGACGACCCGGTCAACGGTCTGAGCCGGCACTTCGCGCCACCCGATCACGGCGTCGCCGTCCCGACGCTCATGTCCGACCGCAACCACAACACCATCGCCTTCGAGTTCGACGCCGCCGGCACACCCCTGGCGATCCGGCACTCGGCCGGCTACCACCTCACCCTGACCGTCGGCGAAGGACGCGTCACGGCGCTGAACCTGGCCCAGGCCGGCGAAGGTGGCGCGGACCTGACGCTCAAGCGGTTCGGCTATACGGACGGTGCCCTCACCTCGGTGACCGACTCGTCCGGCGCGACAACGGAATTCGCCTATGACGAGCGCCTTCGCCCGGCGGCGTGGCGCGACTCCAACGGCAGCCGCTACACCTACACCTACGACGAGCACGATCGCTGCATCGCCCAGGGCGGGGAGGACGGCCACCTCTCCAACACCTTCTCGTACGACGGAACGGACCCCGCCTGGCCCGGACGCAGGGTCACCGAGGTCACGTCGGCCGAGGGTGCCGTCTCCCGTTACGTGATCGACGACGCGTGCCTGGTGGTCGCCGAGGTCGACGCCCTGGGCGGTACGACACGTACCGAGTACGACAGCCGGCAGTTCCTGGTGTCGGCGACGGATCAGCTGGGACGCACCACACGCATCGCCAACAACGAGCTGGGCCTGCCCGTCGCCGTGACCCGCCCCGACGGCAGCGTCGTCCGGGCCGCCTACAACGATCTCCAGCTGGCCACGGTCGTCGAGCTGCCGGACGGCGCCTCGTGGCGCTACGCATACGATGAACGGGGCAACTGCACGGCGATCGTCGATCCGACGGGCGCCGTCGACCGAGCCGTCTACACGAGCACGGGACACCTCGCCGCGATCGTCGACGCCCTCGGGCACACGACCACGGTCCAGTGCGATCCCGCGGGGCTGCCCCTGCGGATCACGGATGCCGTCGGGTCCGAGGTGGTCTGGACACGCGATGCCATGGGGCGGCCCGTGGAGATCGTCGACGAGGCGGGGCACTCCACCCGCCTCATCTGGTCCGCGGAAGGCCGGCTGCTCCGGCGGGCCGCTGCGGACGGCGCGGCCGAGACCTGGACCTACGACGGTGAGGGCAACTGCACCTCGCACACGGATCGGTCGGGGCACCTCTCGCGCTTCGAGTACACGCAGTTCGACCTGCTCAGGGCACGCGTCGCTCCCGACGGCACCCGGCACGAGTTCGCCTACGACTCCTCGCTGCGCCTCACCAGGGTCGTCAACCCCCTGGGTATGGCGTGGAGTTACGCGTACGACCCGGCAGGCCGCCTCGTGTCGGAGACGGACTTCGACGGCCGCACGGTGGCGTACACGCACGACGCCACGGGGCAACTCGGCTCACGCACCGACGCCATGGGCGAGACGGTGACGTTCGAGCGCGATGTGCTCGGCCGGATCGTCCGCAAGGATGCCGCCGGGGCTGTCACCGAGTTCGGCTACGACGCCTCCGGTCGCCTCGTCCACGCCACGAGCCCGCAGTCGACGATGACCGTCGAGCGCGACCCTCTCGGTCGGCCGCTCGCCGAGACCGTCGACGGACGCGTCCTCACCTTCACCTACGACGCCGCAGGACACCGGGTCGGCCGTACCACCCCCAGCGGTGCGGTGAGCACCCGCGCTCATGACGCCGCGGGCCGTCTGGTCAGGCTGATCACGTCCGGCAGGGTGATCGACTTCGAGCGTTCCGCGACGGGCCGGGAGACGGCCAGACGTTTCGGAGACCACGTCACGCTGGCCCACGCCTTCGACGAACTGGGCCGCCTCGTGGCGCAGTCGGTGACCACGGCGGACGGTACGCCGGTCCAGCAGCGGGCCTACACGTATCGCGCCGACGGCAACCTGGTGGGTGTGCGGGACAGCGGCTCCGGTACGCGCACCATGGAGCTGGACGCGCTGGGCCGGGTGACCACCGTCCGGGCCCACGACTGGTCGGAGGCGTACGCGTACGACGCGGCGGGCAACCAGACCCATGCCGAGTGGCCGGGATCCCCCGCGAGCCCGGACGCCGCCGGGCCCCGCAGTTACGCAGGTACAGCCATCGTGGGAGCCGGCCGGTACCGGTACGGGCACGACGCACGGGGCCGGGTCGTCTCCCGGCAGCGGACCCGGCTGTCCCACAAGCCGAGCACCTGGCGCTACGTCTGGGACGTCGAGGACCGCCTCACGGCCGTCGTCACGCCGGACGGCACCAGGTGGCGCTACCGGTACGACCCGCTCGGCCGCAGAACCGCCAAGCAACGCCTCGGCCCGGACGGCGAGACGGTGGTGGAGGAGACCGTCTTCACCTGGGACGGCAGTGCCCTGTGCGAGCAGACGACCGCTGAACCGGACGTTCCGCATCAGGTGACGCTCACCTGGGATCATCAGCGGCTCCATCCCGTCGCGCAGACCGAGCGGATCTCCGCGACGGACGCGCCTCAGAACGAGATCGACTCCCGCTTCTTCTCGATCGTCACCGACCTGGTCGGCACGCCCACCGAGCTCGTCGACGAGACCGGCGAGATCGGCTGGCAGGCACGCAGAACCGTCTGGGGTACGACGGCCTGGGCCACCGGCAGTGCGACGTACACTCCGCTCCGTTTTCCGGGGCAGTACTTCGACCCGGAATCCGGACTTCACTACAACTACTTCCGCCATTACGACCCGGAGACCGGTCGCTATCTCACCGCGGATCCCCTCGGCCTCGCTCCCGCCCCCAACCCGCTGGCCTACGTCACCAACCCCGACGTCTGGAGCGACCATCTGGGCCTCTCGCCGGAGGAATGCACACAGTCCATCTTCAAGGCGCCGGGGCGGAAGCTGGGCGAGCAACAGGAGAAATACGGGTACCGGGAGGCCGACTTCCCCGGCGATCCGGACGCTCCCGACTACATCTACCCCAACGGTAGAGTGTACTTCGCGAAGGAGCGGCACATTGCCGAGAAATATGCGAAATCCTATGGCGAGGGCGTCATAGAGATCAAGATTCCGAAATCCGAGTACGCCGCCAAGTACGAGAAGTACGAGCGGAACTACGAAGGCGGCCCGGAAAAGGAGTTGGAGATCCCGAACAATGTCGTCGAAGATCTGAATCAATATCCGAGGGTGCGGCACAAGTGAGCGGCGAGGAAATGTGGGAAGCGGCGAAGCGGCGGTACCCCCTGGGGAGCGCCGCTCGGGGCAGGGTGAAGGACCGGTTTCCGTTCGGGGTGTTCCTCGAACTCGACGACGCCCCGGGGGTCAACGGATTCATCGACCTCCTGTCGTACAACCCCGACGGCACGATCAACGACCCGGAAGCTCCGCCCGTGCCGCTCCCCGAGGCCGGGGAGACCGTGGAGGGGACCGTCGCCATGCACGTGGACCGCGACCGGCAGATCCGGATCCGAGTCGGCGCCCCCTTCTGGGAAACGTGATCGGGCCCAGTTCAGCCGACGCAGTTGCCTGGGATCCCGGTGCCGGTCCTTCGCCGCCTTGACGCGGAGGTCGAGGCGGCATCGACATGCGGCTTCCGCCGCGCGGCCGGCGTGCCCAGGAAAACCTCGATCCGCCTGCCGCCCCGAAGCCGACCCCGCACGCCCCTCAGAACCCCAGCCGCCGCAGCTGCTTCGGGTCGCGCTGCCAGTCCTTCGCCACCTTCACGTGCAGGTCGAGGAAGACGGGTGTGCCGAGCAGCGCCTCGATCTGCTTGCGTGACTTGATGCCGACCTCCTTCAGCCGGGTGCCCTTGGGGCCGATGACGATGCCCTTCTGACTGGGGCGTTCGATGAACAGGTTGGCGTGGATGTCCAGGAGGGGCTTGTCGGCGGGGCGGTCCGGGCGGGGGAGCATCTCCTCGACCACGACGGCGATGGAGTGCGGCAGTTCGTCGCGGACGCCCTCCAGGGCCGCCTCACGGATCAGTTCCGCGATCATGACCTGCTCGGGCTCGTCCGTGAGGTCGCCCTCGGGGTAGAGGGCCGGGCCCTCGGGGAGGAGCGGGACGAGGAGGTCGGCCAGCAGGTTCACCTGCTTGTCACCGACCGCCGACACCGGCACGATCTCCGCCCACTCGAAGCCCAGTTCCTTGCCCATCTGGTCGATGGCGATCAGCTGCTCGGCGAGGGTCTTGGAGTCGACCAGGTCGGTCTTGGTGACGATCGCGATCTTCGGGGTCTTGCGGATCCCGGCCAGCTCCTTGGCGATGAAGCGGTCACCGGGGCCGATCTTCTCGTTCGCCGGCAGGCAGAAGCCGATCACGTCGACCTCGGCCCAGGTGGTGCGGACCACGTCGTTGAGGCGCTCGCCGAGCAGCGTGCGCGGCTTGTGCAGGCCCGGGGTGTCGACCAGGATCAGCTGCGCGTCCGGCCGGTGCACGATGCCGCGTACCGTGTGCCGCGTGGTCTGCGGCTGGTTCGCGGTGATCGCCACCTTCTGCCCGACCAGAGCGTTCGTGAGGGTGGACTTGCCCGCGTTGGGGCGCCCGACGAAACAGGCGAAGCCCGCCCGGTGGGCGGCCTCCGACGATTCCGACGGCTCGGTTGACTGGCTGCGAACGCTCATGGCCCCCATTCTCCCTGATCCACGACGCCCCGCCGCACCGTGAGATTTCGGTAACCCAGAGGCAATGAAACGTCACGGAAACACATCCGTACGCGGCCGGAAACGCGTTCCGGTGAATCTCTGACGAGCCCCCACGACGTTGGAGACGCCCGTGATCACCGCCGCCGCGCACGCCGACACCGGCGACACCGCCTGGCTGCTCGCCGCCACCGCCCTGGTCCTGCTGATGACCCCGGGCCTGGCCCTGTTCTACGGCGGCATGGTCCGCACGAAGAGCGTCCTCAACATGCTGATGATGAGCTTCGTGTCGATCGCGCTGGTGACGGTGGTGTGGCTGGCGGGCGGGTACTCGCTGGCCTTCGGGGAGGATGCCGGGGCGGGGCTCATCGGCGGGCTACGGCACGCCGGGATGCACGGGCTCGGACCGGACAGCGTGCAGGGCACGGTCCCCACCCTCCTCTTCGCCACCTTCCAGCTCACTTTCGCGATCGTCACGGCCGCGCTGATCAGCGGCGCGGTCGCGGACCGGGCGAGGTTCGGGGCATGGCTGGTGTTCGTGCCGGTGTGGGCGCTGCTGGTATACGTTCCGGTGGCGCACTGGGTGTGGGGCCCGGGTGGCTGGATCCTGCACCACCTCGGCGCCCTGGACTTCGCCGGCGGCCTCCCTGTCGAGATCACCTCCGGCGCGTCCGGCCTGGCCCTGTGCCTGGTCCTCGGCCCGCGGCTCGGCTTCAAGAAGGACGCGATGCGCCCGCACAACCTCCCGATGGTGATCCTGGGCGCCGGTCTGCTCTGGTTCGGCTGGTTCGGCTTCAACGCGGGCAGCGCGCTCGGCGCCAACGGTCTCGCGGCCGCCGCCTTCCTCAACACCATGGCCGCCGGCTGCACGGGCCTGCTGGGCTGGCTCTTCGTCGAGCAGAAGCGGGACGGCCACCCGACCACCCTGGGCGCGGCCTCCGGCGCCGTCGCCGGCCTGGTCGCGATCACCCCGTCCTGCGGCTCGGTCTCGCTGCTCGGCGCGCTGGTCGTCGGCCTCGCCGCGGGCGTGGTCTGCTCGTACGCGGTCTCCTGGAAGTTCCGGCTGAACTACGACGACTCGCTCGACGTCGTCGGCGTTCACCTGGTCGGCGGAGTCATCGGGACCCTCCTCATCGGCCTGTTCGCGGAGAGGGCCATGACCGGCGGCGCCGAGGGCCTCTTCTACGGCGGCGGGCTCGCCCAGCTCGGCAGGCAGGCGGTAGCGGTGGTGGCCGTGGCGGCGTACGCCTTCACCGTGACGTACGGCCTCGGCAAGCTGCTGGACAGGACGCTGGGCTTCCGGGCGAGCGAGGAGCAGGAGCACACCGGCCTGGACCTTACGGTGCACGCCGAGACGGCTTACGATCACGGAGTCCTGGGCCACGGCGCCCCGGTCAGCGCGTCCGTCCTCCCCTCCGCCCAGAAGGTCAAGACCCGCCCATGAAGCTCGTCACCGCGATCGTCAAGCCCTACCGTCTCGAGGCGGTGAAGACCGCTCTTCAGGAGATCGGGGTGCACGGCCTGACCGTGACCGAGGCCAGCGGGTACGGCCGGCAGCGCGGCCACACCGAGGTGTACCGCGGTGCCGAGTACCAGGTCGACCTGGTCCCGAAGGTCCGGATCGAGGTCGTCGTCGAGGACGCCCATTCCGAGCCGGCGATCGAGGCGATCGTCAAGGCCGCGCGGACGGGGAAGATCGGGGACGGGAAGGTGTGGGCACTGCCGGTGGAGACGGTCGTACGGGTGCGGACGGGCGAGCGCGGCCCCGACGCCCTCTGAGCAGCCGCGGCAGACCGCGGCCCCGGCGGGCCCGGGCGAGCAGCACGCCGCCCGCCACCCCGGCGACGAAGGCCAGCCCCACCACGAGCCACGGCAGCGCGAGGAACGACGTGCTCGCCGACTCCTTGGTGCCGGTCGCGCTGGCCGTCAACGTCACGTTGCCCCAGTCGAGTTGGGGCGCGTCCCGCCAGGGCGCGGTGAGCCGCACCCGCTCCCCCGGCAGCAGCTCGGCGGGGACGCCGGTGAGGTCGCGACTGAGCAGCGTACGACCGAAGAGCCCCTCTGCCCGCAGCCGCACCTTGGGGTTCAACGTCACGTTCCCCGTGTTGTGCAGGGTGTAGGAGACGGTGGCCGTGCTGTCGCCGAGGCCGGGCACCAGCGGCTGGTGGTGGGTGAGGTGCACATGCTCGACGGCGACGGCCGGAAGCGTCGGCCCGCTCACCCGGAGATAGACCCGGGCGCCGACGGCCCGCTGCACACCGAGCGCGAGGGAGCCGGCCCCCGGGTCGACGCGCTCGTCCAGTGCCACGATCGCCCCCGGATGGTCACCGGGTTCGGCGCCCCGGGGCACCCGCAGGGTGAAGGGAACGGTGACCGTCTTGTGCGGCTCCACGGTGACCCGCGCCTTCGCGACGCTCGCCCAGGCCCCCACCCCGCTCATCTTCTCCTTCACCGTGCGGACGGCGAACCCGCCGTCCCGCGCGGTGTTGTAGGCGTCGGCCGCGTACAGCCGGAAGGTGAGCGGTTCGCCGGTCTTGTTGGCGACGGCCACCTTGTCGGTGATCGTCTGCCCGGGGTCGAGGGAGAGATAGAAGTACGGTCGCGCCGCGATCCTGGAGGCGACCGGGTAGACGGACCAGCTGCCGTTGTCGGCGGCGTGCGCGGGAGCCGCCGTGCACAGGAGTCCGAGGAGCAGGCTCAGGAGGAGGACATACGGCTTGACGCGACGCATGGGTGCGGACCCCCGGTCGGAAGCGGGTCGGGTGACGACCGGGTCTTTCATGGAGGCCCGGTCGCCACTGGGGAGTTGGCTCAGGTGAGCGTCAGGGTCAGGACTCCGGAGTACGACCCCGGAGGCGTGAACGCCGGTACGTCCAGGGAGAGTCCGGCGCCGACGGTGAACTCACCGCCGGTGACCGTGGAGTCCGGGGTCGACGCGAGGGTCGCTCCGGAACCGCCGACGGCGCCCGCGGAACCGGCCGCACAGGTGCTCGGGCTGCCCGCCTTGGTCGCACAGGACGGGGTCCAGCTGAGCTTCCCGGCGTCGATCTTGGCGCCGGGACCGGTGAAGTCGGTGACCTTGCCGGTGAGCGACCAGCCGGCCGGACCGCCGCGGAAGTCCTTGACGGTGACGGTCTGCAGGTTGCCCGTCGACGCCCCGCCCTGACCGAAGTCGACCGCCGACAGCGCGACGGAGTCCCCGGCCTGGGACATGGACAGGGTCCCCGCCTTGACGGTGGTCGTCAGCTTCTGGCTTCCGGCCGGCACCGGCGTGGTGTCGTTGACGACGTAGGCGGCCGGACCGGCCCCCGCCGTGTCGCTCCACGCACTGCCCTCGTACGCCACGATCCCGGTCGTCGTCTTGTCGTTGACGGTGAGCGGGGCGCTGAAGGAACCGTCCGAACCCGCGGTCGCGGTGGCCGTGTCCGCGGTCTGGCTGGACCCGGACCGCCCGGCCAGCGTCACGCTCGCGCCCGGCGTGAAGTTCCGGCCGCTGACGGTCACGCTGTCACCGGGGTTCCCGGAGGCCGAACTCAGGCTGATGGCACGGTTGTTGACCGGAGTCGAGTCGGTCGCCGTGACGGTCTCCGACACCGGGGCGGGCGGGTTGGTGACCGTGCAGGGGGTGTCCAGCTCCAGGATGTAGCTGGTGTGGATGTTGTAGTCGCCGGGCGAGAGGGTGATGGCACCCGGCGAGGTGACGGTGAACGTCCCCGTCATGGAGAACGACGGGAAGGTCCCGTACCCGGGCACCGGGTCGTTCTTCTTCGGCCCGGTCACCGTGACATCCCCGCTCTGCGCCCCGCCCAGCGTGACCTTCCCGGTCGGCGTCATGATGTCGGCCGGCAGGGCGAGAGCGGTGGGGTTGTTGGCGGCGGGCGTGACCACGGTGTAGGTCACGGTGACCGTGTCGCCGACCTTGGGGGTGGTGTCGTCCACCGAGATGCTCGCGGTGGTGGTGCCGTCGATCGGCGGGAGGCCCGCGACCGCGGGCGGGATGCAGTGCGTGGCGAAGTCGACGTTCGTCCCGGCGGCACCGGCCGGACAGGCCAGCGCGCCCCCCGTCGTGACCGCGAGCGCGGTCGCCCCGAACAGTGAGATCCAGCGCCACCGTCGGGATCTTCGTGATCTTGGGGGTGAACCCATGGAAGCCCCCTCCTGAGGGTTGCGGGCGCAGCGGCTCCTCTGCGCCGACAGGGGGCCATTGATGTGGAGGGCGCGTGAGAAGTCAATGGAGATGCCGCAGAAACCTGACGGTTCATCAGCTTCTGCGGCATCCGGAACGAACCCGTCAGCGGACTCAGAAGACGAACGGGCCCGGGGACTGGGCGGCGCTGGACGTACAGGTGACGGTGACGCCGAAGATGACCATCTTCAGTGAGCCGCCGTGGAAGTCGAGGCTGTCACCGGAGGCGACGGTGCCGGGCAGCGGGCCGACGGTGACGGCACTGCCGGCCGCCATGGCCGGGTTCACGGTGCCGCTGAAGACGACGTTGCTGCCGGTGGAGTTGGCCATGGTGAGCGTGGAGGCGATGGAGTTCGCCGACAGGGCGAGCGGGGTGGTGATCGCGCTGGAGGTGAGCGTGAGGGTGGCCGAGGTACCGCTCTGGGTCGCGGTGAGGGTGGCCGCGCCGCCGCCGAAGATGCCGCAGCTGGCGGTGACGGTGGCGGTGGTCGGGGTGACGGCGGCGGCCGAGGGGGCGAAGGCCAGCGCCGTGGCGGCGAGGGCCCCCGCCGCGAGTGCCGCACCGGTGGTCAAGCGTTTCATGGAGATCGGGCTCCCTTCCCGTTGCGTGGGAATGCCATGTGGGGATGGCGACCCCGGTCCGGGTGGATGCGGACACACCGCGGGGCCGAATCTGACGCACCGTCAAAATCTGACGGCCCGTCGGAACTTACGTTCCCATTGATACGCGAGAGGCACGGACCGACAAGGTTGAAATTTGGCCGACTGTCTGCGACGCGGCGCCGAGGGAGCGGTCGGGCCGGTGGTTCGGTGCGGCTGGGTGGGGGCGGCGCCGCACCCGCCTCAAGTCAGCCAACCCCCACCCTTCCCCCGACGGAGTCAGAGAACGCCTCGCTTCTCAGCGGAGCGAGTCGGGTGGGTGGGAAAGGTCAGGCGGGGACAGTGAGCCGTACCTCTCCGTCCGGCCCCGCCAGCAGCACCGGCGTCCCCGGTCCCCCGAGATCCCGCACCGCCGCAAGGTCCTCCGCCGAAACGCCGTCGGCAACCGTCACAACCGCCGCCGCCTCCAGCGACTCCGCCCCCGACGCCACCGCCATCGCCACCGCCGTCCGCAGCGCGCTCAGCTTCAGCGAGGCCAGCTCCACCGTCCCCGCCACATACGTCCGCCCCGTCGAGTCCCGTACGGCCGCCCCTTCGGGCACCCCGTTACGGGCCCGGGCCGAACGGGCCAGGGTGACGATCTTGCGGTCCTCAGGATCAAGCGCACTGCTCTCGGTCATGCCCCGAGCATACGAACAACTTGACTGGGTCAGACACCCCGGCCGCCGCGTCACGCCCGGTCGAGCCGCAGCCGCTCCGCTCTCGGCAGGCCGGCCACGACGAGGTCGTACGAGTCCTCGATCAGCTCTTTCACCAGCCGGTCGGGGAGGTCGCCGTCCACGGTCACGGTGTTCCAGTGGCGCTTGTTCATGTGGTAGCCGGGGATGATCAGGCCCTCGTGGTCGGCGCGCAGCCGGACCGCGTCGTCGGGGTCGCACTTGAGGTTGACCTTGAGCGGGCGGGCGTCCATCCAGCTCAGCGCGAACATCTTGCCGAGGACCTTGAAGACCGAGATGTCCGGGTTGAACGGGAAGTCCTCCTCCGCCGCGTTGAAGGAGAGGCAGAAGGCGCGCAGCCGGTCGGGGGTCACTCGGGCTCGTCCTCGGGGTCGTCGGCCACCGGCACCGGCTCCACCAGCACCGTCACGATCTTGTTCCGGCGTCCGGCGGCGGCCTCCGCGGTCAGGGCCAGTTTCCGTCCGTCGGGGAGTTCGACCTGGGCGGCGGCCCCCGCGATGGGTACCCGGCCGAGCGCCTTGGCGAGCAGTCCGCCGACGGTCTCCACGTCCTCGTCGTCGTACTCCTCAAGGCCGTACAGCTCGCCGAGGTCGGTGATGTCGAGGCGGGCGGTGACCCGGTAGCGGTCGTCGCCGAGGTCGGTGACCGGCGGGAGTTCCCGGTCGTACTCGTCGGTGATCTCGCCGACGATCTCCTCCAGGATGTCCTCGATGGTGACGATCCCGGCCGTGCCGCCGTACTCGTCGATGACGACGGCGACGTGGTTGCGTTCCTTCTGCATCTCGCGCAGCAGGTCGCCGGCGTTCTTGGTGTCGGGCACGAAGAACGCGGGCCGCATGGCGGTGGAGACCAGGTCGGACTCGGCGTCCCGGCTGATGTGCGTCTTGCGGACCAGGTCCTTGAGATACACGATGCCGACCATGTCGTCCTCGCTCTCCCCGGTGACGGGGATGCGCGAGAAGCCCGAGCGCAACGCCAGCGTCAGGGCCTGGCGGATGGTCTTGTACCGCTCGATGACCACCAGGTCGGTGCGGGGCACCATGACTTCGCGGACGAGCGTGTCACCGAGTTCGAAGACCGAGTGCACCATCCGGCGCTCCTCGTCCTCGATCAGGGACTCCTTCTCCGCGAGGTCGACCAGGGCGCGCAGTTCGGCCTCGGAGGCGAACGGGCCGCGCCGGAAGCCCTTGCCCGGGGTGAGGGCGTTGCCGATGAGAATGAGGAGATACGGGATCGGGCCCATGATCCTGGCCAGCGGCAGCAGCACGTAGGCGGCGGCCGTGGCCGTGTTCAGCGGGTGCTGGCGGCCGATGGTGCGCGGGGAGACGCCGACGGCGACGTACGACACGAGCACCATCACGCCGATCGCGGCGAGCAGCGCCTCCCAGGTGGTCGGGATCTCCTGGAGGCAGGCGTAGGTGACCAGGGCCGCGGCGGCCATCTCGCAGGCGACGCGGACCAGCAGCGCCACATTGAGGTAGCGGGTGGGGTCGGCGGCGATCTGGGCGAGCTTGGCGCTGCCGCGCCGCCCGGACTTCACGGCCTCCTCGGCACGGAAGCTGGAGACGCGGGCGATACCGGCCTCGGCGCAGGCGGCCAGCCACGCCACGACGACCAGGGCGATCGCTCCGGCGACGATCTGCGGACTCATAGATGGACGACCACCCGGTTACGAGACCGTCGGCGCCGGGGAGGGGCCGGTCAGGCCCTTCTCCCCCCGCCAGCCGTCCACGATGGCCGCCTGCAGACCGAACATCTCGGCCTTCTCGTCGGGCTCCTCGTGGTCGTAGCCGAGCAGGTGCAGCACGCCATGGACGGTGAGCAGCTGGAGCTCCTCGTCCATGGAGTGCTGGGTGTCGGCCTCGGCACCCTGCTTCGCGGCGACCTCCGGGCAGAGCACGATGTCGCCGAGCAGCCCCTGCGGCGGCTCGTCCTCGTCCTTCGACGGCGGCCGCAGCTCGTCCATCGGGAAGGACATGACATCGGTCGGCCCGGGCAGGTCCATCCACTGGATGTGCAGCTGCTCCATGGCGTCGGCGTCCACGACGATCACCGAGAGCTCGGAGAGCGGGTGGATGCGCATCCGTGCGAGGGCGTAGCGGGCGATGTCGAGGATCGCCTGCTCGTCGACCTCGGTTCCGGACTCGTTGTTGACGTCGATCGACATGGCGCTGTGCTTGTCTACTTCCCCTTGTGCCCGGACTTCGAGCGGCCGCCCTGGTGCGAGCCGTTCTCCGTGCCGTGCGTGCTGTCGTACTGCTCGTACGCGTCGACGATACGGCCCACCAGCTTGTGCCGTACGACATCGTGGGACGTCAGCCGGGAGAAGTGCACATCCTCCACGCCTTCCAGGATGTCCTGCACCTGGCGCAGACCGGACTTGGTCCCGTTGGGCAGGTCGACCTGGGTGACGTCACCCGTGATCACGATCTTCGACTCGAAGCCGAGCCGGGTGAGGAACATCTTCATCTGCTCGGGCGAGGTGTTCTGGGCCTCGTCGAGAATGATGAAGGCGTCGTTGAGCGTACGGCCGCGCATGTACGCCAGCGGCGCCACCTCGATCGTCCCGGCCGCCATCAGGCGCGGGATCGAGTCCGGGTCGAGCATGTCGTGCAGCGCGTCGTACAGCGGGCGCAGGTACGGGTCGATCTTCTCGTAGAGCGTGCCCGGCAGGAAGCCGAGGCGCTCGCCCGCCTCGACCGCCGGCCGGGTCAGGATGATGCGGTTGACCTGCTTGGACTGCAGGGCCTGCACCGCCTTGGCCATGGCCAGATAGGTCTTGCCGGTACCGGCGGGGCCGATGCCGAAGACGATCGTGTGCTTGTCGATCGCGTCGACGTACCGCTTCTGGTTGAGGGTCTTGGGGCGGATGGTGCGGCCGCGCGAGGACAGGATGTTCTGTGTCAGAACCTGGGCCGGGGTCTCCTCCGGGCCCTCCCCGTTCTCACTCGCCCGCAACATGGCGATCGAGCGTTCCACTGCGTCCTCCGTCATCGGCTGCCCGGTGCGGAGCACCAGCATCATCTCGTCGAACAGGCGCTGGACGATGGCGACTTCACGGGCATCGCCGACCGCGCTGATCTCATTGCCCCGGACATGGATGTCGGCCGCCGGGAAGGCCTTCTCGATCACGCGCAGCAGGGAGTCGCCGGATCCCAGCACGGTGACCATCGGGTGCTGGGCGGGAACCTCGAACTGAGCTCGGGCCTGCTGCTGCGCGGGAGTGTGAGCTGTGGGTGTCTGAGTCATGGGCCGGCGCTTAAGGCCTGCGGTTCCTCCTCTTCACGGCCGCGTAGCTGAGGGCGGCCTCGCGATACCAAGCGTACGACGCGGGGCTGACAACGCCGTAGGCCTTTTCACAGCGGAAGGCGCCCCCATTGCAGCCGTGAGCCCTACATGCGCTCCGGTGCGCCGGGGCAGAATCCGGGCCGTCACTGCCATGCGTGGCCGGGGGGCCGCGTTCGCTCCACGCCACCTGTCCGTTCAGAAAGCAGGTAGCCGTGCTGCTGCGTCTGCCCACGTCGGTGTCCGAGGCCCGGGAATGCCTGGCCGAGGGGGCGATACCCGTCGGCGGTGCGACCCTCATCTGGGCCGTCTGGCAGCGGGACGGCTTCCCGGAACAGGCGGTGTCCCTGCGGAAGGTGCCGGAGGCGACGGCGATCGGGGACGGCGTCCTGGGGGGTGCGGTGCTTCTGCACCAGGTGGACGACCGGGTTCCGGAGGTGCTGCGGAAGGCGGCGAAGGGGGTCGGCACGGGGTCGGTGCGCCGGACGGCGACGGTGGGCGGGAACATCGCCGGCTCGAGCCTGCGGGATCTGCTGCCGGCGGCGATCGTGCTGGACGCGTGGGCCGAGGTGCTCACGGCGGACGGGGTGGACGAGGTGGACCTGTCCGAGGTGGAGGTGAAGGCGCCGGTGCTGCTGGCGCTGCGCTGGCGGGAGCCGGCGAAGGGGGCGTACGCGAAGGTCGCGGACCCGGGGGGCGGCGAGGTACCGACGATCGCCGCGGCGGCGGTGGACACGGAGGGTGTGCTGAGGGTCGCGGTACGGGAGGGGTATGCGGTGAGCGGCGGGAGTGTGGGGGCCGACGGGGGCGGGGTGGAGGAACTGTTCGCCGGTGCGTTGTCGGGGGTGTCGGAGGCGGGGCGGGAACTGGTGCGGAAGCAGGTTGCCGAGGTGCTCGGGGAGTAGGTGCGGGTGGTGGCGGCCGTCGTTCGGCTGCGGGCCGGTGGGGGCTTGTCGCGCAGTTCCCCGCGCCCCTTGCGGGGCACTGCCCAGCCGCCCCCTTTCAGCTACCCAGCTGCGGGCAGGCGTGCCGGCGCCGTAAGCGAAACCCCCCGCCCCAGCCCCCACTCACCCGCAACCTCGGCAGTCACCCCGCGCGCCCGAACCCGATCGTCGGCACCGCCCTCCGCAGGGGCCACGGCCTCACCTGGTCCTCCTCCGGCACCAGGCCCTCCAGGAACGCGTATCGCCGCAGCGCCGCCCGGTCCTGGCCCGGCACCGACTGGACCTTGCGCCACCACGCCCCGATCTCCGACCAGCCGGGCGCGGACAGGGAGCCGCCGAACTCCTGGACGGAGAGCGCCGCCGTGAGGCCCGCGAAGGCGAGGCGGTCGGCCAGCGGCCAGTCCGCGAGCGTGCCGGTGACGAACCCGGCGACGAAGACATCACCCGCACCGGTCGGGTCGAGGGCCTCCACGGCGATCGCCGGCACCTCCGCGGACTCCCCGGTCCGCCCGTCGACGGCATAGGCCCCCTCGGCCCCGAGGGTGACGACGGCGAGGGGCACGTACTCGGTGAGGGCATGCGCGGCGGCCCGCGGGCAGTCCGCGCCGGTGTACCGCCGCGCCTCCTCCGCGTTCGGCAGGAATGCCTCGCAATGCTCCAGGTCGGCCAGGCCCGCCAGGTCCCACGCGCCGGTGTCGTCCCAGCCGACGTCGGCGAAGATCCGGGTGCCCTCGGCGGCGGCCTTGGCGATCCAGGGGTTGCGTTTGCCGGGCGTGAGGGAGGCGACGGCGGCACGGGCGTGGGCCGGGTGGCCGGGGGCGTTCTGCTGCCGGAACAGCGTGTCGGCGGGCGGCTCGTGGCCGTGCGAGACCATGGTCCGCTCGCCCTCGTAGGCCATGGACACGGTGACCGGCGAGTGCCAGCCGCGCACGGTCCGCGACGGGGAGAGGTCGATGCCCTCGCCCTGTTCGAGGGCGTCCCAGCAGTACTCGCCGTAGTGGTCGTCGCCGAAGGCCGCCGCGAGGGAGGTCTTCAGGCCGAGCCGGGCGAGGGCGGTGGCCATGTTGGCGATACCGCCGGGGCTGGAGCCCATGCCCCGGGCCCAGGACTCGGTGCCGCGCACGGGGGCGGAGTGCAGGCCGGTGAAGATGATGTCGAGGAAGACGGTGCCGGTGAGGTAGACGTCCCAGGGCGGATCGTCCGGCGTGCGCAGGCCGGCCAGCGGGTCTACCTGCGCGGCGCAGTGCGGTGTCGTTGCTCCTCTGTCGTCGTCGAGGTACTCCGGTTCCTCTCCGGCGAACGCGTTGGACGCGGTCACGGTGCGCTCCCTGGACGTGGTGCGGATCCGGCCAGTCTGCACCATGCCGGGACGGCGGCGACGGCTCTCGCCGTACGACCGCCCGAACGAGCGCCGCTACCAGCGCGGCACGGCCGGTGTGGTCCACCCCGGCTCGGCCACCCGCATCGCGGCCGCGTCGTCGCGGTCGCGGAACGTCCCGTCGTCGTCCAGCCAGCGCTGGTGCAGCGCCCGCAGCCGCTCCCGGTCCAGCTCGACCCCCAGGCCCGGCGCGTCGGAGACGGCGACCCGGCCGTCCTCGAAGACGAGCCGTTCGGTGAGGACGTCCTCGGACTGCCAGGGGTAGTGGGAGTCGCAGGCGTGGTGGAGATCGGGGACGGTCGCGGCCACGTGGGTCATCGCGGCCAGGCTGATCCCGAGGTGGGTGTTGGAGTGCATGGAGACGCCGACACCGAAGGTGCGGCAGACGGCGGCCAGTTGCTGGGTGTTGCGCAGCCCGCCCCAGTAGTGGTGGTCGGAGAGGACGACCTGGACGGCACCGCGGGTGAACGCCTCCTGGATCTCGCCGAAGGTCGTCACGCACATGTTGGTGGCGAGCGGCACGTCGGTGCCCGCGGCGACCTCGGCCATGGCCGGGGTGCCGAGCGCCGGGTCCTCCAGGTACTCAAGGACGTCCCCGAGTTCCTTCGCGACCTTCAGGGAGGTCTCGACGGACCATGCGCCGTTGGGGTCGAGGCGCAGCGGATGTCCGGGGAACGCCTCCGCCAGTGCCCGGACGGCCGCGATCTCCTCCTCGGGCGGGAAGACCCCGCCCTTGAGCTTGAAGGAGGTGAAGCCGTACCGCTCCGTGAAGCGGCGGGCCTGCGCCACCACCCCGGCCGGGTCGAGCGCGGCCCCCCAGTCGTCCGGCTCCGCCGGCACACCCTCCGGGTGGGCGGCCCACTTGTAGAAGAGATACGCGCTGTACTCGACCGCGTTGCGGACCTTCCCGCCGAGCAGGGCGTGCACGGGCAGCCCGAGCGCCTTGCCGAGCGCGTCCAGGCAGGCGACCTCGAAGCCGGAGACCACGGACAGCCGCAGCTTGTCGGCGGTCTGGACACCGCGCAGCCCGCCGACGTCGACCTGTCCGGAGACCCGGGCCGCGTCCACGGCTACCTGGTCGGCGACGGTGAACAGCCCGTTCAGATCACTGACCTGGCGCCCGCGCAGCCGCTCGGCGAACCGCCGGGCCGGCTCCAGGTACTTGGTGTCGCCGTAGGTCTCGCCGAGGCCGACCACCCCGTCGGCGGTCTCCACCTCCACGATCAGCCGGGGCGTGTACGGCTGGTGCACGCCCTGCGTGTTCAGCAGCGGCGGGTCGGCGACCAGGACCGGCGCCAGGCGGACGTCGGTGATCGTGAGGTTCACAGGGACGCTCCTACGAGGTCGAGTCCGGTGGCCAGCACGGTCTTGAGGTCGGCGAGGTGGGCGGCCGAGGGGTCGGTGAGCGGGGCGCGCACCGGGCCGACGGGGCGGCCGCGCAGCCGGGCCGCCGCCTTGACGAGGGACACGGCGTATCCGGGGACGCGGTCGCGGAGTTCGACGAACGGCACGTAGAAGTCGCGCAGCAGCTTGTCGACCGTGCCGTGGTCGCCGGCGTCGAGGGCGGCGAAGAAGGCGTCGGCGATCTCGGGGGCGAAGGCGTGCACGGCGGAGGAGTAGGCGGGGACGCCGACGGTGGCGTAGGCGCGGGCCTGGATCTCGGCGGTGGCGGCGCCGTTGAAGAAGAGGAAGCCCTCCGGGGCGGCGAGGGTGAGCCGCTGGAGCCGGTCCAGGTCGCTGTGCCCGTCCTTGAGCCCGATCACGCCGGGGATACCGGCGATACGCGTCAACGAGTCGGCTGTGAAGGCGACCTGTCCGCGCTGGTAGGCGATGAGCGGAAGGGACGTGCGGGCCGCGATCTGCTCCAGCTGCGCGACCAGCCCGTCCTGCGGGGCGGCGACCAGGTAGTGCGGCAGCACGAGCAGGGCGTCGGCGCCGGCCTCCTCGGCGACCCGGGCGAACCGCACGGCCTGCGCCCAGCCGTACCCCACCCCGGCGACCACCGGCACCCGGCCACCGGCCTCCTCGACGGCGACGGCCACGACCTGCCGGTACTCGTCCTCGTCCAGCGAGAAGAACTCGCCCGTCCCGCAGGCCGGGAAGAGCGCACCGGGCCCCGCGGCCAGCTGTCCTCCGACGTACTCCCGGAATCCGTCCACGTCCAGGGACCCGTCGGCGTGAAAGGCGGTGAGCGGGAACGACAGCACCCCGCCCGCCATCCCGTCCCGCAGCCTCCGCACCACGTCCTCCGGCTGTCCGGCCACGAATTCATCTCCCTATGTAGACATCATCCACGTATAAAAACCAAGACTAGATATGCGAACACCCCCCGTCAACGGCGCACACCGCCCCCACCCCCTTACGATTTGCACATGTCCGAGACAGCAGGCGTCCGCGAGGTGAAGTCCGCGGCGCGCACGGTGGAGCTGCTGGAGCTCCTGGCGGCCCGCGGTGACCGCCCGGCCCGCCTCCAGGAGCTGGCGGACGAACTCGGCGTCCCGCGCAGCTCGATGTACGCCCTGCTCCAGACGCTGATCACGAGGGGCTGGGTACGCACCGACACGACCGGCTCCCTCTACGGCGTCGGCATCCGCACCCTGCTGACCGGCACGACCTACCTGGACTCCGACCCACGCGTCCGCCTCGTACGCCCGTACCTGGACGAGGCGTCGCAGAAGCTGGGCGAGACGATCCACCTGGCCCGCCTGGACGGCCCGAACGTGGCGTATCTGGCGACACGGGAGTCACACGAATACCTGCGCACGATCAGCAGGGTGGGCCGACGGCTGCCGGCCCACGCGGGCGCCCTGGGCAAGGCGCTCCTCGCGGAACGCCCCGCCGAGGAGCTCCCCGAGGGCCCGTACGAGCCCCTGACCCCCAACTCCCACACCACCCGCGAGTCCCTCACCGCCGACCTCGCCGAGATCCGCACCCGCGGCTACTCGATCGACCGGGAGGAAGGCGTCACCGGCATCATCGGCTTCGGCTTCGCCCTGCGGTACGACACCCCGCCCCAGGACGCGATCAGCTGCTCGGTACCGGTGACCCGCCTGACCCCGGACCACGAGGCGGAGATCGTGACGGTGATGGAAGAGATCCGCTCGAGAATCGAGTCGGCAACGCCCCCTGGCGGCACGGTCAACTGGCGCTGACGGCACCGCCTCCATCCAGGGGCGCGGCAACGCCTCAGCAAGCAGCTCCGCAGCCAACCCAGGGGCGCGGGGCTGTATCGATATGCGGCTCCGCCGCGTGGGCGCGATCAGCCCACCACTCAGCCGCACCCGCCCTCGCACAGAACCCCTACGGCGCGCGGCGCTCCTACCCCTCCCCTCACACCCGAAACCGAACATGACCCACATCACACCCCCCGCCCTTCTTCCGGCCTCCCCCACTTGATACAAATTGCCCGCGCGTTCCTGTCCGTCGACGGCCTGCGCCCAACCCCCCTCCTCCGTCGGTCCTTTCGCATGCCCTGGGAACGCCCGTGTTCGCCCGCACCACCCCCTGGCCCCTCGTCGCCCTTTTCACGGCCGGGTATCTCGCCCCCTACCTGCTCCCGACCACCGTCGGCAGGCTCGAATCGGGGCTTCCGATCTCCGCCACCCAGGCAGGTGCCATCGGCACTGCCCTGCTGCTGAGTTCCGCGGCGGCCGGCTTCCTGCTGGCGTCCCGCGTGGACCGCATCGGCCCCCGCACCCTCGCCCGCGCCGGCCTCCTGCTCGCCGTCCTCGGTTACGGCGGCGCCGCCCTCACCACCCACGTCCCGGCGGTCGTGGCCGGCGCGGTGGTCGGCGGCTTCGGCTCCGGCACGGTCACCGCGGTGGCCGCCACCGGCATCGCCGGGCATCGGGATCCGCACCGCGCCACCACCCTCGGCCTGCTAGGCGTCTCCGCCCTCGCGGGCGCCGTCTATCTGACGGTCCCGCACCTCGGCCCCGGCCATGCACAGCCGCTCGCCGCGATCGCGCTCACCGCGCTGGCGGTCTGGCCGCTCACCGCCCGGCTGTCCCCCCGCACCGCCCCGGGCCTGCCCCGCCCGGTCACCGGCTCCCGTCTCCCGCACCTGCGCTCGGGTCTGCTGCTGGCCGCCGCGATGCCCTGCTGGTCGGCCGCGCAGAACTCGCTGTGGGGCGTGAGCGGCCGGATCGGCCTGACGCAGGCGCACCTGAGCGAGGTGACCGTCGGCGTGGTGTTCGCGGTGGCCCTCGGCGCCGGCCTGCTGGGCGTGGTCGGCGCGGGCGCGCTCGGCCCGCGGCTCGGGCAGGCCCTGCCGATCGGTCTCGGCACCGTGCTGATCGCCAGCTGCATCGCGCTCAGCGCCTCCGCCACGGACCTGACGACGTTCGCGTCCGGCGAGATCGCCTGGAACCTGCTGTACCCGGTCGTCCTGTCGTACGTCATCGGCCTGGCCGCCGCCCTGGACCCCCGGGGCCGCTGGGCGGTGCTGGTCGGGTCGGCGTCGTCGCTGGGGACGGCCGTCGGCCCGATGACGGGCAGCCTGCTGTCGGCCCGGGCCGGTTTCCCGGCGATGGGGATGGTCCTGGCGGTGGGCCTGCTGGCGGTCGCGGTCCCGCTGACGGCGGTGGCGCTGCGGCGCAGGACCACCACCGTCACGACCTACTCGGCCCTCACCGACGAGACGGTACGGCTGGACGTCGCCGCCTAGCCGAACTCGTAGGCGTCCACCTCTGCGAGGTACCGGGCCCGCAGCTCCTCGTCGTCCTCCAGGAAGGACGCGAGGAAGGAGTTGCGGGCCAGTTCCCGCATCTGCTCCCTGGACAGGCCCAGGGCGTCGTGCACGGCGTGGTAGTTGTCGGCGACGTAACCCCCGAAGTAGGCCGGGTCGTCGGAGTTGACCGTGCACAGCAGGCCCGCGTCGAGCATCGCCGGCAGCGGGTGCTCGGCGAGCACGTCGACCGCGCGCAGCCGCACGTTCGACAGCGGGCACAGCGTCAGCGGGATCCGCTCCCGCACCAGACGGGCGACCAGGTCGGGGTCCTCCATGCAGCGCAGCCCGTGGTCGACGCGCTCCACGCCGAGCACGTCCAGTGCCTCGGTGATGTAGGCGGGCGGCCCCTCCTCACCGGCGTGCGCCACGCGCCGCAGCCCGAGGTCGGCGGCGGCCTCGTACACCTCGCGGAACTTGGCCGGCGGATGCCCGACCTCGGCCGAGTCCAGCCCGATCCCGATGATCCGGTCGAGGTGCGGCCGCGCGGCCTCCAGCGTCTCCAGCGCCGAGTCGGCGGACTCGTCCCGCAGGAAGCACATGATCAGCCGGGTGGAGATCCCGTGGTTCTCGACGCTTCGGCCGAGTGCCCGCCACAGGCCGTCCACGACCGTGCCCAGGGGCACGCCCCGGGCGATGTGCGCCTGCGGGTCGAAGAAGATCTCGGCGTGCCGCACACCCTGCGCGGCGGCCCGGGCCAGATAGGCGTTCGCGAGGTCCTCGAAGTCCTGCTCGGTGCGCAGGACGGCCATGAGCTCGTAGTACAGGTTCAGGAAGGACTGGAGATCCTTGAACTGGTAGGCCGCGCGGAGGGTGTCGGTGTCCGCGTACGGCAGCTGGACGCCGTTGCGGGCGGCGAGCCGGAACGCCAGCTCCGGTTCCAGGGTGCCTTCGATGTGGAGGTGCAGTTCAGCTTTGGGGAGAGGCATCAGAGCATGGTACGGCCGTTTCACCTGCGCTTCGGAACCGGCACTCGGAGCAGATCCCGTGCCACGGTCAGCTCCTCCTGGTATCCGGCAGCCCGCGCCTGCCGCTCGAATTCCTCGGGTTCGGAGTAGCGCTGGCTGAAGTGGGTCAGCACGAGGTGCCGTACCCCCGCGTCCCGTGCGACGGCCGCCGCCTGTCCGGCGGTCAGATGGCCGTGCTCCGCGGCGAGTTCGGCGTCCTCGTCGAGGAACGTGGACTCGATGACCAGCATGTCGCAGCCCTCGGCGAGCGCGTGCACGCCGTCGCAGAGCCGGGTGTCCATCACGAACGCGAACCGCTGTCCGCGTCGCACCTCGCTGACCCGGTCGAGGGTGACGTCCCCGAGGACGCCGTCGCGCTGGAGACGGCCGACGTCCGGGCCCTTGATGCCGTGCGCGGCGAGCCGGTCGGGCAGCATGCGGCGGCCGTCGGGCTCGACCAGCCGGTAGCCGTAGGACTCGACCGGGTGGGACAGCTTCCTGGCCTGGAGCGTGTACGACGAGGTCACGGCGAGGTCGCCGTCCACATCGACCGGGGCCTCGGTGATGCCGACGGTCTCCCGGTAGGCGGTGGCGTACCGGAGCCGGTCGAAGAACCGCCGGCCGGACTTCGGGTAGTGCGCGGTGACCGGGTGCGGAACCTTGTCGAGGTTGATGCGCTGGATGACGCCGGCGAGACCGAGGGAGTGGTCGCCGTGGAAGTGGGTGACGCAGATCCGGTTGAGGTCGTGTGCGGCGACCCCGGCCCGCAGCATCTGCCGCTGGGTGCCCTCGCCGGGGTCGAAGAGGATGCCCTCGCCGTCCCAGCGCAGCAGGTAGCCGTTGTGGTTGCGGTGCCGGGTGGGAACCTGGCTGGCGGTGCCGAGGACCACCAGTTCACGGACGGACACGACGACTTACCCGGGCGGCCACTGCAGGCCACGGCCGCCGATGATGTGCGCGTGGGTGTGCCAGACGGTCTGGCCGGCGCCGCTGCCGGTGTTGAAGACGATGCGGTAGCTCTCCAGCTTGTCCTCGTCGGCGACGGCCTGCGCCTCGCGCAGTATGTCGGCGGCCACGGCGGGTTCGCCTGCGGCGAGCTCGGCCGCGTTCTTGTAGTGGACCTTGGGGATCACCAGGACGTGGGTGGGTGCCTGGGGGTTTATGTCCCGGAAGGCGACGGTGGTGTCCGTCTCCCGGACGATCGTCGCGGGGACGTGGCCTGCGACGATCTTGCAGAACAGGCAGTCGTCCTGGGGTTCCCCTGGCATGCGGTTTCCTTCCTCGGCACCGTGATCGATCTTCCGGGGCATCGTATCGCCGTCGGGTACTCGTCCGGTGGGGGCTGAGCGCGCCCACGCGGCGGAGCCGCACGTCGGCACGGCCCCGCGCCCCTCGGGTGGGACCTGGCGCCCCTCGTCAGATCGGCAGCGTCGGCGGCACCTTCGCAGGCGTCGTCTCCAGTGCCTCCAGCGCTATCCGTACCGCCTCGTCCAGTTGGGGATCCCGGCCCGTGGCCCAGTCCTGGGGGGCCTGTACGACCTCCACGTCGGGGTCGACGCCGTGGTTCTCCACGCCCCAGCCGTAGCCCTCCAGCCAGAACGCGTACTTCGGCTGGGTGACCAGCGTGCCGTCGACCAGGCGGTAGCGGCTGTCGATGCCGATCACGCCGCCCCAGGTGCGGGTGCCGACCACCGGGCCGATGCCGAGCGCCTTGATCGCCGCGTTGACGATGTCCCCGTCCGAGCCGGAGAACTCGTTCGCGACGACGACCACCGGGCCCCGGGGCGCGTCCCTCGGGTAGCTGAACGGGCGCATGCCGCGCGGCAGGTCCCAGCCGACGATCCGGCGGGCCAGTTTCTCCACGACGAGCTGCGAGGTGTGCCCGCCGCGGTTCTCCCGGACGTCCACGACGATGCCCTCGCGGGCCATCTCCACGCTCAGGTCGCGGTGGATCTGGGCCCAGCCGGGTGCCTGCATGTCCGGCACGTGGAGGTAGCCGAGGCGGCCGCCGGAGAGTTCGTGCACATGGGCCCGGCGGTCGGCCACCCACGCGTGGTAGCGCAGCGGCTCCTCGTCCGCGACCGGGACGACCACCGGGTGCCGCAACTCGCCGCCGCCCGCCGGGGACACGGTCAGTTCGATCGCCTTGCCGGCCGTGCCGACCAGCAGCGGGCCGGGTCCGGTCACCGGGTCGACGGGGCGGCCCGCGACGGCCACGACCGCGTCGCCGGGGCGTACCGCGACGCCGGGTGCGGCGAGCGGGGAGCGGGCGCCGGGGTCGGAGGTCTCGGCGGGCAGGATCCGGTCGATGCGCCAACTGCCGTCCGGATGACGGGAGATGTCGGCGCCGAGCAGGCCCTGGCGGGGGCCGTTGCCGTGGCCGCCGCGCGGGATGACGTAGGCGTGCGAGGTGCCCAGTTCGCCCTGGACCTCCCAGAGCAGGTCGACCAGGTCGTCGTGGGTGGCGACCTGCTCGACGAGCGGACGGTAGCGGTCCAGGACGCCGTTCCAGTCGACGCCGCCGAGGTCCGGCCGCCAGAACTGGTCCCGCATGATGCGGCCGGTCTCGTCGAACATCTGCCGCCACTCGGCGGCCGGGTCGAGGATCTGCCGGACCCGCGACAGGTCGACGGTGATGTTGGTGTCGCTGTCGTCGTCGTTCGAGGCACGACGGTCGCTGGGTACGACCTTGAGCTTGCCGTCGGCCCACAGCAGGACGCGTTTGCCGTCGCCGCTGACCTCGAAGTGGTCGGCGTCGGAGGAGAGGTACTCGATGCGCTGCTGGGCGAGGTCGTAGCGCTCCAGCTCGGTCTTGGGGTCGGAGTCCTCCGGGTGGGCGCGGGAGGCGCCGAGCACACCGCGCACCGGGTGGCGCAGCCACAGGACGCCGTCCTTGGCGGCGCGCAGCCCGGAGTAGCGGCCGGCCTCGACGGGGAAGGGCACGATCCGGTCGGCGAGGCCCTCCAGGTCGATCCGGGTGGCGGGGGTGCCCTCGGCGTCCGGGGTCTCGTCCTTGTCGGGCACCTCGAAGGGCCGGCCGTGCCGCTGCGGGCCGAACGGCGAGGGGGTGGTCGCGGCCAGGGTGATCAGGTGCGGCCGGTCGCCGACCACGAAGGCCAGGTCGAAGACGTGCTCGTCGTAGACCGGGTCGAAGGAGCGGGTGGAGAGGAAGGCGAGGTGCTTGCCGTCGCGGGTGAAGACGGGGTCGTAGTCCTGGAAGCGCAGCGGGGTCGCCTCGGTGACGGTGAGGTCGGTGGTGTGGGCGACACGGAGCTGGGCGAGCCCGCCGGCCCCGGGGTGGGACCAGGCCAGCCAGCCGGAGTCGGGCGAGAAGGCGAGACCCGACACGTCGCCGTCCTCGCTGCGGTCGACCTCGCGCACCTCGCCGGTCTCGCGTTCGACGAGGAGCAGCCGTCCGTCGTGCGCGGCGACCGCGACCCGGCCGCCGTCGGGGGCGACGGCGAGGTCCAGGACCCTGCCGAGCTGCCCGGCGGCGAGCCGGCGCGGGGTGGAGCCGGGCACCGGACCGGTGGCGGGCGCGAACTCCAGGGCGTCGTCGCCCTCGGCGTCCGTCACCCACACCACCCACTCCTCCGCGTCCGAGCGGAAGGTGACGGGCAGCCGGGCGCGCACCCCGGGCTGGGCGGCCAGCGCGCGGGCCGGGCCCGACCGGTGGGTCACCCAGTGCACCCCGCCGCGCACCAGGACGGCGCTGCCGCGCGCGGTGTGGTCGGGCGAGGCGGAACTGAACCAGCGGGCCGCGTTGACCGGCCCCGGCTGCCGGTCCACCCGGGCCCCGCCGAGCCGGATGTCCAGCCGGCGCGGCTCGGCGCCCTCCAGGTCGTCGAGGAGCCAGAGTTCACCGGCCGAGGCGTAGACGACCCGGGTGCCGTCACCGGCCGCGTGCCGGGCGTAGAAGCCGTCGAGCGGGGTGTGCCGGCGCAGGTCGGAACCGTCGGCGAGGGACGAGTACAGCGCGCCCGTCCCCTCGTGGTCGGAGAGGAAGGCGATCCGGTCCCCGGCCCAGACGGGGTGTTCGAGGTTCCCGTCCAGCTCCTCGTGCAGCCGTACGAACTCCCCCGCGCCTTCCCCGTCGTGGACGTCCCGGTCGATCCACAACTTGCCCGCCGTACCGCCCCGGTACCGCTTCCACCAGGCCGCCTCCCGGCCCATCGGCGCGGACAGCAGCACGGTGCGCGGCCCGAAGGCGACATGGCCGACCGGGCCGTACGGCAGGACGGTGGACGGGCCGCCGTCGAGCGGGACGGTCCGGGCCCAGCTGCGCCGGAGGCTGGACTGTCCGTAGGTGCTGATCGCCAGGACCTGTCCGTCGGCGGTCCAGCCGCGCACCTGGGTGCGGGAACTCCCCCAGTGCGTCAGGCGGGTGGCCGAGCCGCCGTCGACCGGGGCGACGTGCACCTCGGGAGCGCCGTCGCGGGTGGAGGTCCAGGCGACCGTGGTCCCGTCGGGCGAGATACGCGGCAGCGTCACGGGGACGTTGTCGGCGCTGACCCGCCAGGCCCGGCCGCCGTCCAGGGGCGCGAGCCACACGTCGTCCTCGGCGGTGAAGGCGACCAGGTCGCCGTGGACATGGGGAAATCGGAGGTAGGACCGCGGTCCTGTCGCTGCACCCTGAGTCACCCGCTCAGCCTATGCATCGAGGCACGATCGCGGTGGCCGATTTCGATCACTTGCCCTGGACCGGCCGGCACTTGGGGTCGCTCTGGCACCAGACGGTCCGCGTCACCGTCACGGTGGGGCCCGGCTGCTGTCCGTAGGTGGGCGGCCGGTAGGTGCTGTACGCCGGTCCGGGTGTGGCGTCGCAGTTGCCGAGGCCCTTCACCCGGAACCACTCCTTGCCGCCCACCTTCGCGACCAGGTTCCCGCGCACACAGGCGCCGCTGACCGCCTTGGTGACCCGTCCGGTGACGGTGATGTCCCGGCCGTCCTTGGTGCGGCCCCGGCAGTCCACGGAGACGGCGGTGGTCTCGGACGCCGAGGGCGTCCTCGGGGCCGACGAGCCGTAGTTGCCGGTGCAGGTGAGCCAGCTGACGTCGACGTGCTGCCGTTTCAGCTCGGCGGTGGCGGTCCGGTCGGTGGTGTACGCGACGGTCGCGGAGTTCAGGTCGGACGCCCGGCAGCCCACCGCACCGCCCACGGCGATCACGGCGAGCCCCGCCACGGCCGCCACCCTGGTCAGGCGCGGCCGTCGCGTCACGAGCGGCCGTCGCCAAATCGGCCTCAATGCCCCCATGGAGGGCAGCCTGCCACCGTCGCGCCCGTGACGGTAGGGGGCATGCGGCCACTCACGTGTTCGGAGTCGTCCCCCTGGAGGCGGACGGACGGGCTCCTCAGGTGCGCAGCAGCAGCCACTCCTGGAGTTCCACCAGGTTGCCCTCCGGGTCCTTGAGGTGGGCGACGCGCATGCGTTCCGTCATCGGCGCCGGCCCGTGCACCAGGACCGCGCCCCGGGCGGCGATCTGCTCGCAGTAGGCGTCCAGGTCGTCCACGCGCAGCACCACCAGCGATCGGTGCCCGGTCGCGGTGTCCCCCAGCTCGCCCAGCACCTCGGCCATCATGGCCCGGTCCTGCAGGGCTATCCCCGCCGACCCGGCGTGCGGACTGAACTTCTCGTACGGCCCCTCGCTCGCCCCCGACTGCGGCTTCAGCCCGAGCACTTCGGCGTAGAAGCGGTAGCAGGCGGCGAAGTCGGAGACCAGGAGCCGGACTTGGGCGAGTTCCACGGCGCGTTCCCCCTGTGGTGTCGTACGGGTCAGGACCACCGGCCGGTACGGCCGAGGAGCAGGGCCGCGGCCGCGGTCCCGGCGGTCGATGTGCGCATCACGGTAGGCCCCAGGGTGTAGGCCTTGGCGCCCGCCTCCTCGAAGAGCGCCACCTCGTCCCGGGCGACGCCCCCTTCGGGCCCGACGACCAGCACGATCTCGCCCTCGGCGGGCAGTTGGGCGGCGGCGAGCGGCTCGCTGCCGTGCTCGAAGTCGGAGTGGAGTACGGCGGCCAGCGCGGCGCCGGCGAGAAGTGCGGCGACCTGCCTGGTGGTCGCCGCGTCCGCGATCTCCGGGAAGCGCACCCGGCGGGACTGCTTGCCGGCCTCGCGGGCGGTGGCCCGCCACTTGGCGAGGGACTTCAGGCCCCGGTCGCCCTTCCACTGGGTGATGCAGCGGGCGGCCTGCCAGGGCACGATCCGGTCGACGCCGACCTCGGTCATGGTCTCCACGGCGACCTCGCCGCGGTCGCCCTTGGGCAGCGCCTGGACGACGGTGATGCGGGGCTGCGGGAGTGGTTCCTCGTGGAGGGTCTCCAGGTCCGTCACGACGAGCCGGTCCTTGCCCTCGGCGGCCCTGACGACGCCCTCGCTCCAGCGTCCGCGCCCGTCGGTGAGGATGACGTCCTCACCGGGCTGCAGCCGCTTCACGGAGACGGCGTGCCTGCCCTCGGGGCCGTCCAGGACGACCTCGCCGCCGGAGTGGTCGGGCACCACCAGCGGGTCGAGCACGAACACCGGGGCGGTCATCGCCCGTCCCTCTCGTACCCTTCGCCCTTGCCCGACAACGCTGTCGACGCGGCGGCGAGTTCCGTCGCGAGGATCTCCACCAGCTGCCCGGCGGGCAGCGGGCGGGCCATCCGGTGCCCCTGCCCGGCCCACAGGGCCATGCCCTGCGCGTCCCCGGCCCTGGCGGCGGCCTTGCGCAGCGGGGAGGTGAGGTGGTGGACCTCGGGGTAGGCGGCGGGCGCGTACGGGCCGTGCTCGCGCATGAAGCGGTTGACCAGGCCACGGGCGGGCCGCCCGGAGAACGCCCGGGTCAGCGCGGTCCGGGTGAACAGCGGGTCCGTCAGCGCCCGCTTGTGCGGGTCGGCGGCGCCCGACTCGGGAGTGGCGAGGAAGGCGGTGCCCAGCTGGGCCGCGCTCGCCCCCGCGGCGAGCACGGCGGCGATCTGGCTGCCGCGCATGATGCCGCCCGCGGCGACAACCGGGATGCTCACGGTCTCGCGTATCTGCGCGACCAGCGACAGCAGGCCGATCCCGGAGCCGTCGTTCTCCGGCACGTCCCGGTGGGTGCCCTGGTGTCCGCCGGCCTCCACACCCTGGGCGATCACCGCGTCGGCGCCGGCCCGCTCGACGGCGAGGGCCTCCTCGGCGGTGGTGGCGGTGACGAGGGTGAGGGTCCCCGCCCGGCGCAGGGCGTCCAGTGCCTCGGGACTCGGCACACCGAAGTGGAAGGAGACCGCGGCCACCGGGTTGTCGAGGAGTACGGCGAGCTTCGCGTCGTACCCGTCGTCCCGGCCGCTGTCCGGGTCGCCGAGCTCGGTCTCGTACCAGGCGGCCTCACCGGCCAGCTGATGCGCGTACACCTCGACCGCGCCGGACTCGGCGTGCTCCGGCTGCGGCATGAAGAGGTTCATCCCGAAGGGGCGGCCGGTCAGTCCGCGCAGCTGCTTGATCTCCTGGTACATCCCGTCGGCGGTCTTGTACCCGGCGGCCAGGAACCCCAGCCCGCCCGCCTCGGACACGGCGGCGGCGAGCTGCGGCACGGAAACCCCGCCCGCCATCGGGGCCTGCACGATCGGAAGCGGGAAGAGATCGGTCAGTGCGGAGGACATGACGGCATGTTGTCACGTCCTCCGAACAAGACCGAATCGGGCCGTCCCTTTGGCACATGCCAGATATTTCCGGGCCGAAGGGGCGGCGCCGCTGCCCGGCGAGCCGTCACCGCCCGTTGAACGCGTCCTTCAAACGAGAGAACAGACCCTGCTGACCCGGCTGACTGTGCCCACCCGGGGGCCGACCCCCGGACCCCCAGCAGCTCCCGCAGCGCGCGTCAGCGACCGTTGAACGCATCCTTCAACCGAGAGAACAGACCCTGCTGACCCGGCTGGAACTGCCCCGTCGGCCGTTCCTCGCCGCGCAGCTTCGCCAGCTCGCGCAGCAGGCGCTCCTGCTCGGGGTCGAGCTTGGTCGGGGTCGTCACCTCGACGTGGACGATCAGGTCGCCCCGGCCGCCGCCGCGCAGATGCGTGACACCGCGCCCGTGCAGCGGGATCGACTGCCCGGACTGCGTGCCCGGCCGGATGTCGACCTCCTCCATCCCGTCCAGCGTCTCCAGCGGCACCTTCGTACCGAGCGAGGCCGCCGTCATCGGGATGGTCACCGTGCAGTGCAGGTCGTCGCCGCGCCGCTGGAACGTGGAGTGCGGCAGCTCGTGGATCTCGACGTACAGGTCGCCGGCCGGACCGCCACCGGGCCCGACCTCGCCCTCGCCGGCGAGCTGGATCCGGGTGCCGTTGTCGACACCGGCCGGGATCTTCACGGTCAGCGTCCGCCGCGACCGCACCCGCCCGTCACCGGCGCACTCCGGACACGGCGTCGGCACGACCGTACCGAAGCCCTGGCACTGCGGGCAGGGCCGCGAGGTCATGACCTGGCCCAGGAAGGACCGGGTCACCTGCGACACCTCGCCGCGACCGCGGCACATGTCACACGTCTGGGCGGAGGTGCCCGGCGCCGCGCCCTCACCGTTGCAGGTGTTGCAGACGATCGCCGTGTCGACCTGGATGTCCTTGGTCGTACCGAAGGCCGCCTCGTCGAGCTCGATCTCGATCCGGATCATGGCGTCCTGGCCGCGCCGGGTGCGCGACCGCGGGCCGCGCTGCGACGCGGTTCCGAAGAACGCGTCCATGATGTCCGAGAAGTTCCCGAAACCACCGGCCCCGAAGCCGCCCGCGCCCGCGCCGCCGCTCTGCGAGAGCGGATCGCCGCCGAGGTCGTAGACCTGCTTCTTCTGCGGGTCCGAGAGCACCTCGTAGGCGGCGTTGATCTCCTTGAACCGCTCCTGGGTCTTCGGATCCGGGTTGACGTCCGGGTGCAGCTCGCGCGCGAGCCGACGGAAGGCCTTCTTGATCTCTTCCTGCGACGCGTCGCGGCGCACGCCGAGAACGGCGTAGTAGTCCGTGGCCACTTACGACTCCGCCAGGATCTGTCCGACGTACCGTGCCACCGCTCGTACCGCTCCCATCGTTCCCGGATAATCCATGCGGGTCGGTCCGACCACGCCGAGTTTGGCGACTGCCTCGCCGCCCGAACCGTAGCCGACCGACACCACGGACGTGGAGTTGAGTCCCTCGTAGGCGTTCTCGTGACCGATGCGTACGGTCATGCCCGAATCCCCCGCCTCGCCCATGAGCTTGAGGAGGACGACATGCTCCTCCAGGGCCTCCAGGACGGGCCGGATCATGAGAGGAAAGTCATGTCCGAAGCGGGTGAGATTGGCGGTGCCGCCGATCATCAGCCGCTCCTCGTTCTCCTCGACGAGCGTCTCCAGCAGGGTGGAGAGCACCGCCGAGACCGTACCGCGGTCCTCGGCCTCGAAGGCGTCCGGCAGGTCCTCCACCAGCCGGGGCACGTCCGAGAACCGGCGGCCGGCGACCCGGCTGTTGAGCCGCGCCCGCAGATCCGCCAGAGACGACTCCCCGAAGGGCGCCGGGCAGTCGACCATCCGCTGCTCGACCCGCCCGGTGTCGGTGATCAGCACCAGCATCAGCCTGGCCGGCGCGAGCGCGAGCAGCTCCACGTGCCGCACGGTGGACCGGGTCAGCGACGGATACTGCACGACCGCGACCTGCCGTGTCAGCTGCGCCAGCAGCCGCACCGTCCGCGCCACGACGTCGTCGAGGTCGACGGCGCCGTCGAGGAAGTTCTGGATGGCCCGCCGCTCGGGCGCGCTCATCGGCTTCACACCGGCGAGCTTGTCGACGAACAGCCGGTAGCCCTTGTCGGTCGGGATCCGCCCGGCGCTGGTGTGCGGCTGGGCGATGTACCCCTCGTCCTCCAGGGCGGCCATGTCGTTGCGCACCGTCGCCGGGGAGACACCGAGGTTGTGCCGCTCGGTCAGCGCCTTCGACCCCACCGGCTCCTCGGTGCCGACATAGTCCTGGACGATGGCGCGCAATACCTGAAGCCTGCGTTCACTCAGCATCCAGCGCCACACCTCCAGAAAGTCGTCCCCGCGGCCTTTCGGGTCTTTCGCCTGGCACTCTGCGAGCCCGAGTGCCAGCATCCCCGGCCCAGTGTACGGCCGTCGGGTACCGACTGGGCAAGGTCGGCGAGGACCCGGGGCGTTCTACCGCTAGCGTCGCGGTGTGACGGTGACTTGGGAAGAGCTGGGCTGGGAGCGGGTGGCCGAGGGGGTCGGCCGGTGCCGGCTGCCGGGCTGGGACTGCACGGCCGGGCTGGTCCTCGGGGCGGGCCCGGTCCTGATGGTGGACGCGGGGTCGAGCCTGGCGGAGGGCGCGAGGTTGCGCGGGCAGGCGCAGCGGCTGGCCGGACGCCGTGTGACCCATCTCGCGCTCACCCATCCGCACTTCGACCACGTCTTCGGCACCCCGGCGTTCGCGGGCACGGACGTGTACGCGGCGGCGGGCGCGGAGGCCGTCTTCGCGCACGGCCGCGAGGCACTCCGCCTGGACGCCGTCCGCAACGGCCTGCCGGCCCCGGAGGCCGAGGAGGCGGCCGACGCGCTGCCCCTGCCCCGCCGCCCGGTCTCCGGCGAGTGGACCCTCGACCTCGGCGACGGCCGCCGGGCCCTGCTGGCCGACGTGGGCCCCGGCCACACCCGCCACGATCTCGCGGTCCTCGTCCCCGGCGACCCGGCGGTGGTGTTCTGCGGCGACCTGGTGGAGGAGTCCGGCGACCCTCAGGCAGGTCCCGACGCCGTACCGTCCCGCTGGCCGGCCGCCCTGGACCGGCTGCTCGCCCTCGGCGGCGAGGACGCCCGGTACGTGCCCGGTCACGGAGCGGTGGTGGACGCGGCCTTCGTACGACGGCAGCGCGACGCCCTGGCCGCCCGTTTCGGCGTGTCGTGACCACGCCGCCGCCACTTCTCCTATCGTCATCCGAATGCGCCAGTACTCCGCCGACCTGACCCCGCCGTGGAAGAAGCCGAAACCGGCACCGGAGGTGGCCGCCGAACCCGGCCTGGTCGTCGAGGAACCCGGCACCGGCTTCTGCGGCGCGGTGATCCGCTGCGAGGCGGGCACGGTGACGCTGGAGGACCGCTTCGGCAAACACCGCGTCTTCCCGCTGGAGCCGAGGGGCTTCCTCCTGGAGGGCCGGGTCGTCACCCTCGTACGTCCCGCCTCGGCCGGCCCCGTACGTCCCGCGCGCACCGCCTCCGGTTCGGTCGCCGTGCCCGGCGCACGCGCGCGCGTGGCCCGCGCCGGCCGTATCTACGTCGAGGGCCGCCACGACGCGGAACTGGTCGAGAAGGTCTGGGGCGACGACCTGCGCGTCGAGGGCGTGGTCGTGGAGTACCTGGAGGGCGTGGACGACCTCCCGTCGATCGTGGCCGATTTCGCACCGGGCCCCGACGCACGCCTCGGTGTCCTGGTGGACCACCTGCTCCCCGGCACCAAGGAGTGGCGCATCGCCCGGTCGGTCACCAGCGAACACGCCCTGGTGGTCGGCCACCCGTACATCGACATCTGGGAGGCGGTGAAACCGGCCGCCGTGGGCATCGAGGCGTGGCCGCGCGTCCCGCACGGCCAGGACTGGAAGACGGGTGTGTGCCGCGCCCTCGGCTGGCCCTCGGACAACACGGGCGCGGTGTGGCAGGCGATCCTGGCCCGCGTGGGGTCCTACAAGGACCTGGAACCGGAGCTGCTGGGGCGGGTGGAGGAACTGATCGACTTCGTGACGGCTCCGTAGCTCCCGCCCCGGCCCCCTCAGTCCACCAGGTCCCTGACCACCGCGTCCGCCAGCAGCCGCCCCCGCAGTGTCAGCACGGCCCGCCCGTCCTCGTAGGGGCCGGTCTCCAGCAGCCCCTCCCCCAGCGCCCGCCGCGCGGCCGCCAGCCCCTGCTCCTTCAGCAGCGTCAGCGGCACCCCCTCGCGCAGCCGCAGCTCCAGCAGGATCCGCTCCACCCGGCGGTCCTCGTCGGTGAGGAGCTCACGCCCGGCCCCCGGCGAGCGTCCCGACGCCAGCGCCGCCGCGTACGCCCCCGGGTGCTTGACGTTCCACCAGCGCACGCCGCCCACGTGCGCGTGCGCGCCCGGTCCCGCGCCCCACCAGTCGGCGCCCCGCCAGTACAGCTCGTTGTGCAGGCAGCGGGCGGCTTCGGAGGTGGCCCAGTTGGACACCTCGTACCAGTCGAAGCCCGCCGCGGACAGCATCTCCTCGGCGATCAGATAACGGTCCGCGTGAACGTCGTCGTCGGTCATCGGGACCTCGCCCCGGCGGATCCGGCGGGCCAGCTGCGTACCCTCCTCGACGATCAGCGCGTACGCCGACACATGGTCGGGGCCGGCCCCGAGCGCCGCGTCCAGCGAGGCCCGCCAGTCGTCGTCGGACTCGCCCGGCGTGCCGTAGATCAGATCCAGGTTCACGTGCTCGAAGCCGGCCGCGCGGGCCTCCGCGACGCACGCCTCGGGACGCCCCGGGGTGTGGGTGCGGTCCAGGACGCGCAGCACATGCTGCCGGGCGCTCTGCATGCCGAAGGAGACCCGGTTGAAGCCGCCCTCGCGCAGGGCCGTCAGATACGCGGGGTCGACGGACTCCGGGTTCGCCTCCGTGGTGACCTCCGCGTCGGCGGCCAGACCGAACTCGTCGCGGATCGCGTGCAGCATCCGTACCAGATCACCGGCGGCCAGCAGCGTCGGCGTACCCCCGCCCACGAACACCGTGCGGACCTCGCGCGGGTCGTCGCCGAGAACCTTGCGGGCCAGCCGGATCTCGTCGATCAGGGTGTCCGCGTAGTTGTCACGGGAGGCGAGGACACCGCCGGTGCCGCGCAGCTCGGTCGCCGTGTACGTGTTGAAGTCGCAGTAGCCGCAGCGAGTCGCGCAGTAGGGGACGTGGAGATAGAACCCGAGGGGGCGGTCGGCGGCACCGGCCAGCGCGTGCGCCGGGAGCGCGCCGTCGTCGGGGACCGGTTCGCCGTCGGGAAGTGCGGAAGGCATGTCCTCCATTGTCCCGTACGACGCCGGTTACTCCGCCTGCAGGACCAGCAGCGCCAGATCGTCCTCCGGCGGCCCGCCGCCGAACTCGTGCACGAGCCGTCTGATGCGCTCGGCGATCAGCTCGGCGCTCAGGCCCGTGCAGCCCGCGAGCGCCCGTGCGAGCCCGTCGCCGTCGTCGAACTGCCGGGAGCCCGAGCGGCGCTCGGTGACCCCGTCGGTCACGCACAGCAGGCTGTCGCCGGGCCCGAGCTCGATGGTCTCGCTGGTGTACGTCTCGTCCTCCACGACCCCGAGCAGGGTCTGCGGCCGGGCGGCGGTGCGGACCGCGCCGTCGGGGCCGAGGAGCAGCGGCAGCGGATGCCCCGCGGAGGCGAGGGTGCAGCGGATACCGCCCGTTTCCAGGGGGGTGAGTTCGCCGTAGAGGAGGGAGAGGAAACGGGTCTGCGGGCCGTCGCCGGGCGGCAGGGTACGGCCGCCGCCGGCGACCAGGGCGCGGGCGGCGGCGTCGGCGGCCTCGGTGGCGTCGTCGAGGAGGAGCTGGTTGAGCCGGTCGAGGACGTCGGCGACCCGGTACCCCTCCCGGGCGAGCAGCCGCAGCCAGGGCCGGGCCAGGCCGATGACGACGGCGGCCTCGGGGCCCTTGCCCTGGACGTCGCCGACGGCGAAGCACCAGCGGCCGTCGCCGGCCGGGAAGAGGTCGTAGAAGTCACCGCTGGGGCCGCCCTTGTCGCAGGGCTCGTAGACCAGCGCGCTGCGCACGCCCGGGATCTCGGCGACCGCGCCGGGCAGCAGCCCGCGCTGGAGGACGGCGCTGATGGTGGCCTGGCGGGCGTACTGGCGGGCCGCCCCGATGGCGAGGGCGACCCGGCGGCCGAAGTCCTCGACCAGGCCGGTGATCTCGTCGGGGAAACCGGCCGGGCCGGAGCGTCCGATCACGAGCGTGCCGAGCGGACGGCCGCCCGCGATCAGCCGGTAGGAGAGCGCCGACCCGTGGGCGGCCTGCGGGCCGAGCGCCTCGCCGGGCCAGGGATACGGCTCGGGACCGGACCGTAAGCCGTCCTTCGCGCACGGCGGGTCCTTCTCCAGGGCACGGCGCAGTTCCTCGATGCGGTTCTCGCTGCCGTGCCAGACCCGGGCCAGCCGCGGCCCGCCCGCGCCGTTCGCGTCACCCCAGCCGCCGGACCGCACCGTCGACTCGTCCTCCAGCCACACCGCGCACCAGTCGGCCAGCCGGGGCACGATCAGCTGGCCGGCGAGCGCGGCCACCAGGTTCTCGTCGAGCTGTCCGGCGAGCAGGTCGGAGGCCTCGGCGAGGAAGGACAGCGCGCCCCGGTCGAGCCAGTCCCGGTCCCGGTCGGGGCGATGGGGGTCGGGCGCGAGGATCTCGGCCACCTTCAGCTCCGGCTCGTCGGGGAGCGTGCCACCGTGCCCGGTCAGGCGCGCCCACACCGTCTTCGCGCCGACGCGGTAGGTGACCCCCCAGGACTCGGCGAGCGAGGCGACCAGGCGCAGCCCGCGGCCGTACTCCGGGGTCTCGTACGGCGTCTCCCCCGGGTGGTCGCGCGGGGCGCGGGAGGGATGGTGGTCGGTGACCTCGACGACGAACGCCGTCTCCTGCCGCGCCTCCTCCAGCCACCAGTCGACCTCGACGCCGGTGCCGGCGTGCACGACGGCGTTGGTGACGAGTTCGCTGACGACGACCATGGCGTCCTCGGCGACCCGCTGTCCCGGCTCCAGCAGGCCGCAGTCGGTCCACTCGTCGAGGCAGGCGCGTACCAGCGCGCGTGCGGAACCCGGCGCGAGGGGGCTCCCGGGGAGGGTCGCGCGCCCCTGCGCGTACGCGCCCGCGTTCTCGTGCGAGGGCGCCTCGTCGTGCGCAGGCGCCTCACGGACCCGGGAGACGGTCTCCCGTTGCGTGGGTATGGCCCCCATGTCGAGCTCCCCGAGCAGTTCGGACGAATACATCCCGATCGATGCGGACAGAGTGACAGACTGGCTGCGCCCATAAGCACCGAGTTACCAAAGTGGGCCGCCATGAGTGAGAACAGTGCTACGCGTGTGCTCGAAGACGGACAGAAACCGGAACAACTCCGAGCATCCGAACTGCGCCCTCTGCTCGCCGCGATGACCGCCGCCCGCGACGGCGACTTCACGAAAGTGCCGGAGACCGGGGAGGGGATCGTCGGCGAACTCGGCGCGGTCTTCAACCAGATCATGGACCGCAGCGTTCACTTCAACACCGAGGTGCAACGCGTGAAACGCGAGCTGGTGCGCCACGGCCGCCTCGACGAACGAGTGTCGGCCAGCCCCGGCCAGGGCGCCTGGACGTCCCGGGTCAACGACGTCAACCAGGTCCTCGACGCCCTGGTCGCCCCGGCGGCGAACGCCACGCGCGTCCTGGACGCGGTGGCCGGCGGCGATCTGACCCAACGCGTCGATCTGCACGACGGCAGCCGCCAGTTGCGCGGGGATCTGCGCAGACTGGGCCGCGCCGTGAACAAGATGGTCGACCAGCTGTCCCTGTTCACCGGCGAGGTGACCCGGGTCGCGCGCGAGGTGGGCACCGAGGGGCGGCTCGGCGGCCGGGCCAAGGTGCAGCGCCTGTCCGGCAGCTGGCGGGACGTGACCGAGGCCGTCAACACCATGGCGTCCCGGCTGACCGCCCAGGTCCGCGACATCGCCCTGGTGACGACGGCGGTGGCCCGGGGTGACCTGACCCGCACGGTGACCGTCGAGGCGACCGGTGAACTGCTGGAACTGAAGCTCACCGTCAACACCATGGTCGACCAGCTGTCCGCGTTCGCGGACGAGGTGACAAGGGTCGCGCGCGAGGTCGGCACGGAGGGCCAGCTGGGCGGCCGGGCCCAGGTGCGCGGCGTCTCCGGCGTCTGGAAGGACCTCACCGACAACGTCAACTTCATGGCGTCGAACCTGACCTCACAGGTCCGCAACATCGCCCAGGTGACGACAGCCGTCGCCAACGGCGACCTCTCGCAGAAGATCACGGTCGACGCCAAGGGCGAGATCCTTGAACTGAAGTCGACGATCAACACGATGGTCGACCAGCTGTCGGCGTTCGCCGACGAAGTCACCCGCGTCGCCCGCGAAGTCGGCACCGAAGGAAACCTCGGCGGCCGGGCGCAGGTCAGAGGCGTGTCCGGGGTCTGGAAAGACCTCACCGACAACGTCAACTTCATGGCACTGAACCTGACCTCACAGGTCCGCAACATCGCCCAGGTGACGACAGCCGTCGCCAACGGCAACCTCTCCAAGAAAATCACCGTCGACGCACGCGGCGAGATCCTCGAACTGAAGGACACCGTCAACACGATGGTGGAGCAGTTGCGGGCCTTCGCCGACGAGGTGACCCGCGTGGCCCGCGAGGTCGGCACCGACGGCCGGCTGGGCGGCCGCGCCCAGGTGCTCGGCGTCTCCGGCGTCTGGCGGGACCTGACCGACAACGTCAACTACATGGCCGACAACCTCACCTCACAGGTGCGGAACATCGCCCAGGTGGCGACGGCCGTGGCACAGGGCGACCTGTCGAAGAAGATCGACGTGGACGCGCGCGGCGAGATCCTCGAACTGAAGACGACGATCAACACGATGGTCGACACCCTGTCGTCGTTCTCCTCCGAGGTGACCCGCGTGGCCCGCGAGGTGGGCTCCGAAGGGCAACTGGGCGGCCAGGCGCGCGTGGAGGGCGTGTACGGCACCTGGAAACGCCTGACGACCAACGTGAACGAACTCGCCCTCAACCTCACCACCCAGGTCCGCGCGATCGCCGAGGTCGCCTCGGCCGTCGCGCAGGGCGACATGTCCCGGTCGATCACGGTGGAGACGCAGGGCGAGGTCGCCGAGCTGAAGGACAACATCAACCTGATGGTGGCCAACCTGCGCGAGACGACCCGCGCGAAGGACTGGCTGGAGTCCAACCTGGCCCGGCTCGCCGCACTGATGCAGGGCCACCGCGACCTGATGGAGGTCGCCGACCTGATCCTGCGCGAACTGACCCCGCTGGTGAACGCCCAGTACGGCGCGTTCTTCCTGGCCGACCCGGACGAGGACGGCACCGCCGTGCGGACGGCCGTACCGGCGAAGGGCCTGGCGTTCATCGCCGGCTACGGCTCGGCACAGGGCGCGATCGTCGAGACCGGCGGCCTGCCGGTGCACGGCCTGGTCCGCCAGGCGGCCCGCGAGAAGACGCGGATCCTCGTCGAAGAGGCACCGCCGGACTACATCAAAATCAACAGCGGCCTCGGCGAAGCGGCGCCGACGACGATCGTCATCATCCCGATCCTCTTCGAGGACAAACTCCTCGGCGTGATCGAACTGGCCTCCTTCTCCCGCTTCTCGGACGTCCACCTGGCCTTCTTCGACCAGTTCGTCAACACCATCGGCGTGGCCATCAACACGATCATCGCCAACTCCCGCACGGAGTCCCTGCTCGGCGAGTCGCAACGGCTGGCGATGCAGCTCCAGGAACGTTCGGACGAACTTCAGAAACAACAGGCGGAACTACAGCGCTCCAACGCGGAACTGGAGGAAAAAGCCGCCCTCCTGGCGACTTCTTCCCAGTACAAGTCGGAGTTTTTGGCCAACATGTCCCACGAACTGCGCACTCCGCTGAACTCCTTGTTGATTCTGGCCCGACTGCTGTCCGACAACCCGGACGGCCGTCTCTCCGACCAGGAGGTCCAGTTCGCGACGACGATCCACCGCTCGGGCTCCGACCTCCTCCAGCTCATCAACGACATCCTGGACCTGTCGAAGATCGAGGCCGGCCGGATGGACGTACGTCCCAAACGCCTGCCCCTGATAAAACTGCTCGACTACGTCCACGCGACCTTCCGCCCGCTGACCCTGGACCGGGGTCTGGCCCTCGAGGTGGCGGTCGGCGAGGACGTACCGCGCGAGATGTACTCCGACGAACAACGCCTCCAGCAGATCCTGCGCAACCTGCTCTCCAACGCGATCAAGTTCACCGCCAAGGGACGGGTGGAACTGCGGGTCGGCCGGGTGACGGACCCCGACCAGCACTACGTCCGCGGCAGCGACGAGCTGATCGCCTTCGAGGTGACGGACACCGGCATCGGGATCGCCGCCGAGAAACTCCCGGTGATCTTCGAGGCGTTCCAGCAGGCCGACGGCACCACGAACCGCAAGTACGGCGGCACCGGCCTCGGCCTGTCCATCAGCCGCGAGATCGCGGGCCTGCTCGGCGGCCGTATCGTCGCGGCGAGCGAGCAGGGCAAGGGCTCGACGTTCACGCTGTACGTCCCGGTCGTCAGCCCCGGCCACACGGCGGCGGGCCCCACCCCCGAGGACCACGCCCTGCCGGTCCCCGACCCCGCCAGGCCCGGCGCCCCCGAGACCGACGACTCCTGGCCGGCGCCGACCAAGCTGGAGGCCTGGCAGTCCGGCCGCGCCAGCCAGATCCTGCCCGGCCGGTGTGTCCTGATCATCGACGACGACATCCGCAACGTGTTCGCGCTCACCCACGTCCTGGGCCGCGTCGGCATGCCCGTGCTCTACGCGGAGAACGGCCGGGAGGGCATCGAGACCCTCGAACGCAACCAGGACGTCGAACTGGTCCTGATGGACATCATGATGCCGGAGATGGACGGCTACGAGACCATCGCGGCCATCCGCCGCGCTCCTCGCTGGACCGGTCTGCCGATCGTCGCGCTGACGGCGAAGGCGATGCCCGGCGACCGGGAGAAGTCCATCGCGCGCGGCGCCAACGACTACGTACCCAAACCCGTGGACGTCGACCAGCTGCTCACCGTCGTCTGCGCACTCCTGGACCCCGACAGCACGGACGGCGGCGAGACCGCCGACAAGGAACGGACGGGGCGATGATCGCTGACGAGCGGGCCGGCATCCTCCTGGTCGACGACATGGAGGACAACCTGATCGCACTGGAGGCCGTACTGGGATCGCTGAACGAGCCGATAGTGCGCGCGCGTTCCGGTGAGGAGGCGATGAAGGCCCTGCTGCGCCGCCGCTTCGCCGTGGTCCTCCTCGACATCCGCATGCCGGGCATGGACGGCTTCGAGACGGCCGCGAACATCAAACGCCTCGACCAGACCAAGGACGTCCCGATCATCTTCCTGACGGGAGCGGAGGAGGACGCCGGGTACGCCTTCCGCGGTTATGCGACGGGCGCGGCGGACTATCTGACGAAACCCTTCGATCCGTGGGTGCTGCGGGCGAAGGTCAACGTCTTCCTGGAGCTGCACCGGAAGAACCAGCAGTTGCAGTCACTGCTGGCACGCGAACAGGCGGACCTCGGCGAACTGAGCAAGCGATTGGGGGTCCTGGAGGATCGCCTGTCCGAAGAGCCTCTCGACGCAGCAACGCTGAAAGAAGTAGCCAGGGAGCTGCGGCGCCTGTTGAGCAAGGCTCAGCTGTCCCGCTAGAGGGCGCGGGGAACTGCGCGAACAGCCCCCACGCACCCGCACCCGACAACGGACCCGCCGCCTTCTAGGCCTCCCGGCTCCCCGCGTACATCTCGTCGATCAGGTGCTTGTAGCCACGTTCCACAACCGGCCGCTTCACCTTCAGGCTCGGCGTGATCTCCCCGTGCTCCACATCCAGATCCCGGGGCAGCAGCCGGAACTTCTTGATGGTCTGCCACCGCTGCAGCCCCTCGTTGAGCTGCTTGACGTAACCGTCGACCATCTCGACGGTCGCCGGAGCGGCCACCACCTCGGCGTAGGACTTGCCGTCCAGGCCGTTCTCCTTGGCCCACTCCAGGATCGCGACCTCGTCGAGGGCGATCAGGGCCGTGCAGAAGTTCCGGTCGGCGCCGTGCACGAGAATGTTGGAGACGTACGGGCAGACCGCCTTGAACTGTCCCTCGACCTCGGCGGGCGCGATGTACTTGCCGCCGGACGTCTTGATGAGGTCCTTCTTGCGGTCGGTGATCCGCAGATAGCCGTCGGGGGACAGCTCACCGATGTCACCGGTGTGGAACCAGCCGTCGGCCTCCAGGACCTCCGCCGTCTTCTCGGGCAGTCCGTGGTAGCCCTGCATGATGCCGGGGCCGCGGAGCAGGATCTCCCCGTCGTCGGCGATCCGTACCTCGCAGCCGGGCAGCGGCTTGCCGACCGTACCGGTGCGGTAGGCCTCGCCGGGGTTCACGAAGGACGCGGCGGAGGACTCCGTCAGACCGTAGCCCTCGAGAATGTGCACACCGGCGCCGGCGAAGAAGTAGCCGATCTCGGGGGCCAGCGCGGCGGACCCGGAGACACAGGCCCGCAGCCGCCCGCCGAAGGCCTCCCGCAGCTTGGAGTAGACGAGCCCGTCGGCGACCTTGTGCTTGGCCGTGAGCCCGAAGGGGGCGGTGGCGGAGCCGGTGCGGCGGAAGTTGTCCTGGGTGGCCTTGGCGTACTCGCGGGCTACTTCTGCCGCCCACTGGAAGATCTTGTACTTGGCCGCGCCACCGGCACGGGCCTTCGCGGCGACACCGTTGTAGACCTTCTCGAAGATGCGCGGTACGGCGGCCATGTACGTGGGCTGCACGACCGGCAGGTTCTCGATGATCTTGTCGACGCGGCCGTCGACGGCGGTGACATGGCCGACCTCGATCTGCCCGGAGGTGAGCACCTTGCCGAAGACATGGGCGAGCGGCAGCCAGAGGTACTGCACGTCGTCGGCGCTGACCAGCCCGGTCGCCGCGATCGCCTTCGCCATGTACGACCAGTTGTCCTGCGGCAGCCGTACGCCCTTGGGGCGGCCCGTGGTGCCGGAGGTGTAGATGAGCGTGGCGAGCTGGTCCTTGGTGATCGCGCCGACCCGCTCCTTGATCAGCTCGGGGTGCTTCTCCAGGAACTTGGCACCGCGCTCCTCCAGCTCGGCGAGGGTGAGAACCCAGTCGCCCGTCTCCACACCGGCCGGGTCGATGACGACGACCTGGGTGAGTTCGGGCAGCTCGGCACGCTTCTCGACGGCCTTGGCGACCTGCGCCGCGTCCTCCGCGATCAGCACCCGGCTCCCGGAGTCGGAGAGGATGAACGCCGACTCCTCCGCATTGGTCTGCGGATAGACGGTCGTGGTGGCCGCTCCGGCGCACAGGATGCCGAGGTCGGCGAGGATCCACTCGACGCGGGTGGAGGCGGCGAGGGCGACCCGCTGCTCGGGCTGGATGCCGAGTTCGATGAGACCGGCGGCGATCGCGTAGACGCGCTCGGCCGCCTGCCCCCAGCTCAGGGACTTCCAGTCGTCCGGTCCCTGACCGGAGGCGGCGGGCACCGGGTACCGGTAGGCCTCGGCGTCCGGTGTGGCCGCCACGCGCTCCAGGAAGAGGGCCGCCACGGACGGCGGACGGTTCTCGATCAGTGTCTGCGTGTCGCTCACGACATCCTCCGGGGGCCCGCGACGGTGCGGCTGGCTCAGTGCGGCTGGGTTTACTCACGGTGCGGTTCGCACTACTTGTTTAACTCGCGAGTAACTATCGAGCAGGGATCAGAGTAAGCCGCGACCGGCCTGTACGTAAGGGGCATCGGCCTGTCTGTTTCCCCGCATGTTCCACACAGAGCGACCCTACGCACGCGTAGGGGTCCGCCGCACTTTCGTACGGCGGACCCCCGTTGCACCCGTTTTGCGGCCGTCGCCGATTATTACCGGCGGTTACTTCTTGCTCTTGGCCGATCCCGCGCTGTCATCACTACTGAGGACCGCGATGAAGGCCTCCTGCGGAACCTCCACGGAACCCACCATCTTCATCCGCTTCTTGCCTTCCTTCTGCTTCTCCAGCAGCTTGCGCTTACGGGAGATGTCACCGCCGTAGCACTTGGCGAGGACGTCCTTGCGGATGGCGCGGATGGTCTCACGGGCGATCACCCGGGAGCCGATGGCGGCCTGGATGGGTACCTCGAAGGCCTGCCGGGGGATGAGCTCGCGCAGCTTGGCGACGAGCCGTACCCCGTACGCGTACGCCGCGTCCTTGTGCGTGATCGCCGAGAAGGCGTCCACCTTGTCGCCGTGCAGCAGGATGTCGACCTTGACCAGGCTGGACGTCTGCTCGCCGGTGGGCTCGTAGTCCAGCGACGCGTAACCACGCGTCTTCGACTTCAGCTGGTCGAAGAAATCGAAGACGATCTCCGCGAGCGGCAGCGTGTACCGGATCTCGACGCGGTCCTCGGACAGGTAGTCCATGCCGAGCAGGGTGCCGCGCCGGGTCTGGCACAGCTCCATGATCGAGCCGATGAACTCGCTGGGCGCCAGGATGGTGGCGCGTACGACCGGCTCGTACACCTCGCCGATCTTCCCCTCGGGGAACTCGCTCGGGTTGGTGACCGTGTGCTCGCTGCCGTCCTCCATGACGACGCGGTAGACCACGTTCGGGGCGGTCGCGATCAGGTCGAGCCCGAACTCGCGCTCCAGCCGCTCCCGGATCACGTCCAGGTGCAGCAGGCCGAGGAAGCCGACGCGGAAGCCGAAGCCGAGGGCGGCGGAGGTCTCCGGCTCGTAGACGAGCGCGGCATCGTTGAGCTGCAGCTTGTCGAGGGCCTCGCGCAGCTCGGGGTAGTCGGAGCCGTCCAGCGGATACAGACCGGAGAAGACCATCGGCTTCGGGTCCTTGTAGCCGCCGAGCGCGTCCGTGGCGCCCTTGTGCTGGCTGGTGACGGTGTCACCGACCTTGGACTGCCGGACGTCCTTCACACCGGTGATCAGATAGCCCACCTCGCCGACGCCGAGGCCGTCGGCGCCCAGCATCTCGGGCGAGTTCGTACCGATCTCCAGCAGCTCGTGGGTGGCGCCGGTCGACATCATCCTGATGCGCTCGCGCTTGTTGAGCTGGCCGTCGATGACACGGACGTAGGTGACGACACCGCGGTAGGAGTCGTAGACCGAGTCGAAGATCATCGCGCGGGCGGGCGCGTCGGCGACGCCGACCGGCGCCGGGACGTCCTTGACGACCTTGTTCAGCAGGGCGTCGACGCCGACACCGGTCTTGGCGGAGACCCGCAGCACGTCGTCCGGCTCGCAGCCGACCAGGTTCGCCAGTTCCTCGGCGAACTTCTCCGGCTGGGCGGCCGGCAGGTCGATCTTGTTGAGCACGGGGATGATCGCGAGGTCGTTCTCCATCGCCAGATAGAGGTTGGCGAGGGTCTGCGCCTCGATGCCCTGGGCGGCGTCGACGAGGAGGACGGTCCCCTCGCAGGCCGCCAGCGACCGCGAGACCTCGTAGGTGAAGTCGACGTGCCCCGGGGTGTCGATCATGTTGAGGATGTGCGTGCTGCCCTGGTCGGGGCCCTCCGTGGGGGCCCAGGGCAGACGCACCGCCTGGGACTTGATCGTGATGCCGCGCTCGCGCTCGATGTCCATCCGGTCGAGGTACTGAGCACGCATCTGCCGCTGCTCGACGACACCGGTCAGCTGGAGCATCCGGTCGGCGAGTGTGGACTTGCCGTGGTCGATGTGCGCGATGATGCAGAAATTGCGGATCAGCGCCGGGTCGGTACGGCTCGGCTCGGGCACATTGTTAGGGGTCGCGGGCACGCAGGGTCCTGTCTCTTGAGGCGCCTTATGCCTCGGGTCGGATCGATACGTAGCCTCCATGGTCCCATGGCCGGGGACCGGGGACCGGTTTGGGCGGTTCCCCGCCCCGCTGCTAGTCTGGGCAGCTGTGTCTCATGCCCTCTCAGCGCGAGGCACGTCTTCGAGAAATCATCGGTACGGGATCTGCACGGTCCCGCACCAGAACCTGAAAAGGCTCTTTCGTGGCGAACATCAAGTCCCAGATCAAGCGGATCAAGACCAACGAGAAGGCTCGGCTGCGCAACAAGGCCGTCAAGTCCTCCCTGAAGACCGCGATCCGCAAGGCCCGTGAGGCCGCTGCCGCGGGTGACGTCGAGAAGGCCACCGAGTACCAGCGCGCTGCCGCGCGTCAGCTCGACAAGGCCGTCTCCAAGGGCGTCATCCACAAGAACCAGGCCGCCAACAAGAAGTCGGCGCTCGCTTCCAAGGTCGCGTCCATCCAGGGCTGACACTTGATACGCCGGAAGGACCCGGGCGGGCCCTCTCTCATCCGCCCCCGACCGGCCCCCAGAGCCTGTTCGCGGCCTGCGTTCGCCACGCGGGAACGGGCTCGAAAAGCTTGAAACCGATGCCCCGGCACTTCGCCCTTCCCCAGGGCGGACGCCGGGGCTTTCGGCATTTCCGGGCGAACCCCTCCCCCTGCGGTACGCCCGGCCGGTTACCCCCGGCCTCGCGACCGCGCCGCCCGCGCGATGGTCACCACGGCCTTCTCCAGGGCGTACTCGGGATCGTCCCCGCCGCCCTTGACCCCCGCGTCGGCCTCGGCGACGGCCCGCAGCGCCACCGCCACCCCGTCGGGCGTCCAGCCCCGCATCTGCTGCCGTACCCGGTCGATCTTCCACGGCGGCATCCCGAGCTCCCGGGCGAGATCGGCGGGCCGCCCGCCCCGCGCGCCCGACAGCTTCCCGATCGCCCGCACCCCCTGCGCGAGCGCACTCGTGATCAGCACCGGGGCGACACCGGTCGACAGCGACCAGCGCAACGCCTCCAGCGCCTCCGCCGTACGTCCTTCCACGGCCCGGTCGGCGACGGTGAAGCTCGACGCCTCGGCCCGCCCGGTGTAGTACCGCCCGACGACGGCCTCGTCGATGGTGCCCTCGACGTCGGCGGCGAGCTGGGTCACGGCGGAAGCCAGCTCGCGCAGATCGCTGCCGATGGCGTCGACGAGCGCCTGGCAGGCCTCGGGGGTGGCGGAGCGGCCCAGCGCCCGGAACTCGCTCCGCGTGAACGCGAGCCGGTCCGCCGGCTTGGTCATCTTCGGGCAGGCGACCTCCCGCGCCCCCGCCTTGCGCGCCGCGTCCAGCAGCCCCTTGCCCTTGGCGCCGCCCGCGTGCAGCAGCACCAGCGTGATCTCCTCGGCGGGCGCCCCGAGGTACGCCTTCACGTCCTTGACCGTGTCGGCGGACAGATCCTGCGCGTTGCGTACGACGACGACCTTGCGCTCCGCGAAGAGCGACGGGCTGGTCAGTTCGGCGAGCGTGCCGGGCTGCAACTGGTCCGGGGTCAGATCCCGTACGTCCGTGTCGGCGTCGGTGGCCCGGGCGGCGGCCACCACCTGCTGCACGGCGCGGTCGAGCAGCAGCTCCTCCTGCCCCACGGCAAGCGTCAGCGGGGCGAGCGGATCGTCATCAGCAGTCTTCTTTGCCATCACGCCAAGCATCCCACGGCCCACTGACAACGCGGCCGCGCCGCCTGCCGACGCCAGGCGAGGGCCGTTGCGCCGCCGGCCGGCAGGGGTGGACTCGGTGGCTCCGCGCACCCGCTACGGCTCCTCCCGCCATCCCTCCCACTCGCCCGCGAACTCGTCCAGCTCCGCCGGGTCCAGCCGTCCCTCCGCGTCCCGCAGCAGCACCAGCCACTGTGCGTCCTCGGCGTCGTCCTCCCCCGCCAGCGCGTCCCGCACCAGCCGCGGCTCCTCACCGATCCCGAAGCGCTCCCCGAGCGCCTCGGCGGCTTCCTCCGCCGCGTCCCGGTCCGGTAGCACCAGCACATGTCTCACATCGCTCACGGCACCATTCTCGGGTACCGCCACCGGCCGCAACGAGCCGGAGCGGGCAGGAGGGACCGGCTCAGCCCTTGGGCACGATCTGCACGTCGAGGTCGACGCGGATGCTCGGCCCGACGACCGCGATCCCGCGCGCCAGCATCGTCTGCCAGCTCACGGTGAAGTCGTCCCGGTGCAGTTCGGTCGTGGCCCGGCAGGCCGCCCGCGCCTCGCCCTCCATACCGTTGCCGAGCCCGAGGTAGTCCGTGTCGAGGGTGACCGTCCGGGTCACGCCGTGCAGGGACGGTGCCCCGGTGACGGCCCACCTGGTGCCGCCCCGGTGCGCGAACCGGTCGCCGTAGAACTCCAGCGTCGGAAACCGCAGCACGTCCAGGAAGTCCGCCGACCGCAGATGGTCGTCCTGCATCCGCACGCCGGTGTCGATGGTCGCGGCGTCGATCACGACGTGCAGGGCGGACCGCTCCATCGGTTCGGCGATCCGTACCGCGCCCGCGAACGAGTTGAACCGCCCGTGGACCCGGGCCAGTCCGATGTGCCGGGCGGTGAACGCGATCGAGGAATGCGTCGGCTCGATCTCCCAGTCCCCGGGCGCCGGCAGCTCCGGCGGCTGGGCGACCTGGAGGGTCACGTCACCGAGCGAGGCAAGGCAGTTCTCGCCGACCCTCGCGGTGGCCCGGTACGGCGTGAACCCCTCGGCGGACACCGCGAGCCGGTACTCCCCGGCCGGCACAGTCGTCATGAACGACCCGTAGGGATCCGCGCCCCCGCTGACCACCGTGCGCCCCATGGTGTCGCTGACCGCGAACTCGGCGTTCGTCACGGGCTCGTTGACCGGGTCGAGCACCCGGCAGCTCAGCACCCCGGCGTCGGGCGGAGTCCGCACCGCCGCGAGGGGACTCGTCCGCTGCACCCGGTTCGTTCGGTTTCCCCTCAAGCCGCCGAACATCCACGCCACCCCTGTACGCCTCGCCACCGTTCGTTACCGAAGAAACATTCGATCACTGATGCGGCTTTCGGGGCAACACGGGCCCACATCGCGGGAATCCAGCAGATATGCCGGAACTACCCATGAGTAGCATGTTACGCGCCGGTACTGACGCATTCTCCAGCGACGCCCGACTTAGCCACTCCGGTTGATGTTCCGTGGAGTTCGCACAACGGGCACACGGTCCAGCTCGATCCCGAACCGCTCCCGGTAGACCCCCAGCACCTCCTCGTCGCGCTCCAACTCCCGTACCTCACGCGCCCCGTCCGCCGCCGTCACCGTCAGCGTCCGCCCGCCGAGCGTGATCCGACCGCCGTCCTCGGTGACCCGGGAACACACCAGCGACTGCGTGAAATGGGACGACGGCGAGGTGCTGTGCCACCACGCCCCGGCCGCGAAGTCCCCGAGCACCCGCGGCCGGACCTCCAGCCGGTACTGCGGCTTCCCGTCCCGCAGCACGTCCAGGTCCCCGGCCACCGCACCCGGTCCTCCCCCGACCCCCGCCGCGTCCGGCCCGGCCCCGGCGATCCGGAACGTCCCGCCCGGATCCGCCTGCTCACCCCGCTCCGCGAACGCCAGCGGGTAGTGACTGTGCGACCCGAACCCGACGTCGGCCAGCCACTCGCCCCCGTCCACCGTCCCGACGCGCAGCGCGAGATGGTCGTACGGGATCCCGAGCCGCCCCTCATCCCCGTACACCCGCCCCGCCAGCAACGTCACCCGGAAACCGAGCGCGGTCAGCAACGCCGAGAACGCGCCGTTGAGTTCGTAGCAGAACCCGCCCCGGCCCGCGCCCACCATCTTGTCCACCAGCCGCTCCTCCGCCAGCACGATCTCCTCGCCGAGGTGGAGCGACAGGTTCTCGAAGGGCACGGCCCGCAGATGCCTCAGATGCAGATCCCGCAGGGCCTCGGCGGTGGGCCGGGCCGGGCGGGCGGCCCCGAGCCGTTGAAGGTAGGCGTCGGTCTGCGTGCTGTTCACCGCGTTCATGCCCTCAGTCTCGCGCCACCGCCAGCTCCCCCGCCTCCCGTCCCGTACGGCCGCCGGTCACGGCGAGCGCCCCGTCCCGGTCGGTCCGCAGCACCACCGCCCCCACGGCCCTCAGCCGCGCCACCGTGTCGGGCGCCGGATGCCCGTACGGGTTGTCCGCCCCGCACGAGATGAGCGCCACCCGGGGTGCCACCAACCGCAGCAACTGCGGATCCTGATACGCGGACCCGTGATGGGCCACTTTCAGAACGTCCACCCGGCCCAGTCCGGCGGCCGCCGGTGATCTCAGCAGCTCCTGCTGGGCCGGGGGTTCGAGGTCTCCGAGCAGCAGCATCCGCAGTCCGGCCGAACGGACCAGCAGGGCGACACTGGCGTCGTTCGGGCCGTCGGGTTCCGGTGCCGGATCCGGGGGCGGCCACAGCACCCGCCAGTCCAGCCCGCCGGTGGTGCGCCGCTCCCCGGCGACCGCGCGCGTGAGGGGGATCCGGCGCTCGGCCGCCTCCCTGCGTACGAACTCGGCCTGTTCCGCCGGTTCCTCGAACCCGGTCGTCTCGATCTGCGCCACCGTCCGCCCGCGCAGCACCCCGGGCAGCCCGCCGACATGGTCGGCGTGGAAGTGGGTCAGGATGACCAGCGGGACGCGGGTGATGCCGAGTTCCCGCAGGCAGCGGTCGACCAGTGCCGGATCGGGCCCGGCGTCGACCACCACGCCCGTGCCGGCGCCCGCCGCGAGCACCGTCGCGTCGCCCTGCCCGACGTCGCACATCGCGAGCCGCCAGCCGGGCGGCGGCCAGCCCGTGATCACCCGGGTCAGCGGCGCCGGCCGCACCACCAGCAACACGAGCAGCACCCCGAGCGCCCCGCACCACCACGGGTGCCGCAGCAACCGCCGCCCCAGCGGTACGACGACCACCGTGACCCCGGCCAGCAGCAGCGCCCCCGCCCAGCTCCCTGGCCAGTCCACGCCCGCGCCCGGCAACGCGGCCCCGGCCCGGGCGATCCCCGCGATCCACCTGGCCGGCCAGCCCGCGCACCACGCCAGCGCCTTGGCCAAGGGCATCGCCACCGGGGCCGCCGCGAGCGCCGCGAACCCCAGCACCGTGGCCGGCGCGACCGCGATCTCGGCCAGCAGATTGCACGGCACCGCCACCAGACTCACCCGCGCCGACAGCACCACGACCACCGGCGCGCACACCGCCTGCGCGGCGGCAGCCGCGCCCAGGCCCTCGGCCAGCCGCTCCGGCACCCCGCGGCGCCGCAACGCCTCGCTCCAGCCGGGCGCCAGCACCAGCAGCGCCCCGGTGGCCAGCACCGACAGCAGGAAGCCGTAACTGCGTGCCAGCCACGGGTCGTACAGCACCAGCAGCAGAACCGCCGTCGCCAGTGCCGGGATCAGGGACCTGCGGCGGCCGGTCGCCAGGGCGAGCAGGGCGACGGCTCCGCAGGCCGCGGCCCGCAGCACGCTGGGGTCCGGTCGGCACACGACGACGAATCCGAGGGTGAGTGCTGACGCGAACAGCGCCGTCGATCGCAGCGACAGCCCAAGGCGCGGGGCGAGGCCGCGCCGCTCGACCTGCTGGGCCAGTCCCGGCGGTCCGATGAGCAGGGCGAGCAGGATGGTGAGGTTGCTGCCCGACACCGCGAGGGTGTGCGCGAGATCGGTCTGCTCGAAGGCCTCGTCCAGTTCGGGGGTGATCCGCGAGGTGTCCCCGACGACCAGCCCGGGCAGCAGCGCCCGCGCGTCTTCGGGCAGCCCCTCGGTCGCCTCCCGCAGCCCGGCCCGCAACCGCCCGGCCAGCCGCTGCGGCCCGCTGGGCTCACCCACCACCACCGGCGCCGGACGCTCCCGCACCCGCAGCATCGCCGCGGTCCGGTCCCCGCCGGCCGTCGCCGGTGCCAGCCGCCCGCTCACCCGCAGCCGCGTGGAGGGCAGCAGCCCGAGCCACTCCGCGCGGCCACCGCCACCCGGCGCCCGCACCCCCGGGTCGACGGCGATCAGCACCGGTGACCTCGTCGTCACCGCCGTCCCCTCGCCGCTCTCCACCCGCCGTACCTCGCCCCGCACCAGCACGGCGACCGGAGTGGCATGGTCACCCCGCACGCGCGGCCTGCTGACCCACGGATCGCCCGTGAGCTCCACCTCCGCGGTCACGGTCGCGTAGGCGCGGGCCAGCCCGGGCACCGGCCCCCGGCGCACATCCGCCCCGTGCAGCCCCGCGGAGGCGGCGGCCCCGGCGACACAGAGGAGCAGAGCACCGACGGAGGCGTTCCGCCAAGTCGGCCGGGGGGACGGGGAGTTGCGGGTCACTGTGCCGGGCCGGAGATCCGGAGGGTTGCGAGGCACCGTCCCAGCCCCGAGGCCCGGGGGGTTACGAGTCACCGCCCCAGGCCCGGGATCTGGAGAGTTGCCGGTCACCGTCCCAGACCCGGGATCCGGAGAGTTGCGAGTCGCCGTGCCGCGCCGGCGGCTCGCCCGGCTCCGCCACAGCAGGATCAGTCCGGCGACCAGGCAGGCGCCGGCGGTCCCGGCCGTCCACCCCGCCGGCGTGTCCAGGGTCAGCGCCGCCGTCGCCCAGGCGGCCAGCGCGGGCGGCACCAGCCGCAGGTCGGCCACGGTGTCCTGACGGGGGTGCGCGGTCCCGAGCCGCTTGCCCGAGCCGGCGTGCACGGCCCGGCGTACGGTCACGGATCCCGGCGGCGCTCCGTCGCTCGCGCGGCTCATGGCCGGACCAGATCCCGCAGGTCGGAGAAGCGGCGGTCGCCGATGCCCTTGACCTGGCGGAGTTCGTCGACCGAGCGGAAACCGACGTGCTCGGTCCGGTAGTCGACGATGTGCTGGGCCAGCACCGGGCCGACCCCGGGCAGGGCGTCGAGCTGCTCCACGGTCGCCGTGTTCAGCGAGACCGGGGCGGCCGGGGCCGTTCCCGTCGCGGCGCCGCCTGCCACCTGGCCCGGGGCGGCCGGCGGGGCGGGGCCCCCGACGACGATCTGTTCGCCGTCCACCAGGAAACGGGCGCGGTTGAGTCCGCCGGTGTCGGTACCGGGCCGCACCCCGCCCGCCGCCTTCAGCGCATCGGTCACCCGGGAGCCGGCCGGCAGGGAGTGGACCCCCGGCTCACGCACCTTCCCGGTGACGTCCACGACGACCTCACCGCCGGGCCCCGCCGGCCCGGTGGGCGCCCCGGCGGTACCGGTGCCCGCGGCCGGAACCTTCTCCTCACTCTTCTCGTACGACGCCTCGGCGCGCACCACCTCCGGTGCGCTCACCGACTCGGTCCGGCCCGTCCAGAAGTGCTGCACGGCCAGGGCCGCGGCCACCACGAGGACCACCCCGAGGGCGACGGCGCCCCGGCGTTCCAGCCCGCAGCGGGTCTGCAGCCACACCGGCATCCGCTCCCGCACGGCGAGCCCGACCCGGGCCCGCAGTTTGGGGAGCGCCGGTTCGCGCAGGGCCGTGCCCTCGTCGGCGAGCGCACGGGCCGAGGACATCACGGCCGCCGCCGTGGACAGTACGGCCGCGGCGGTGCGCACCCCGGACGCGGCGGTGCGCAGCCCGGAGGTGGCCGCGGTCAGCCCGGCCGCCGTACCGGGACCGGTCACCGTTCCCGCGTGCGGGGGTCCGTGTCCCGGCTCCGGCCTGGTGACTCCCCGTTCGCCGAAGAGGAGCTCCGCCCGGCGGCGCAGTTCTTCCGCCGGGGCCGGGCGGTGCCGGGTGCGGACCCGGACCGGGGACCGGCGGTGCCGGGTCCGGCCGTCGGAGGTGGGACCCCGGCCCGGGCCACTGGTCGCATGTGTCTCGTGTGAGCGTGATCGAAGTGCCATGCGACGAGGATGGGGCTTCCCGCCGATCCACGATGATCTTGCTCAAGTTCCGTGGAACACGGCCCGGTTGTGGATAACTTCGCCACCCACACGAGTGAAAGCGGCGAGGCCGCCGCCCTCTGATCCACAGGTCACCGAAGTGAGACGACCGCCCCGAGCAGCCCGGGTCCGGTGTGCGCACCGATCACCGCACCGACCTCGCTCACATGCAGCTCGGCCAGCCCCGGCACCCGCGCACGCAGCCGGTCGGCGAGGGCCGAGGCCCGGTCGGGGGCGGCGAGATGATGGACAGCGATGTCCACCTCGGCGCCGCCCGCACGCTCGGCGGCGAGTTCCTCGAGGCGGGCGATGGCCCGGGACGCCGTCCGTACCTTCTCCAGGAGTTCGATCCGGCCGCCGTCCAGCTGGAGCAGGGGCTTGACGGCGAGTGCGGAACCCAGCAACGCCTGGGCCGTGCCGATGCGGCCGCCGCGGCGCAGATAGTCGAGGGTGTCGACGTAGAAGTACGCCGAGGTGCCGGCGGCGCGTTTCTCCGCCGCGGTGACAGCCTCGTCGGCGGTGCCGCCCGCCTCGGCGGCCTCGGCCGCCGCGAGCGCGCAGAAACCCAGCGCCATCGCGACCATGCCGGTGTCCACCACCCGCACCGGAACGGGTGCTTCGCGAGCCGCGACGACCGCCGCGTCGTAGGTACCCGACAGTTCGGCGGACAGGTGGAGCGAGACGATGCCGGTGGCACCGGCCTCGGCGACCTTGCGGTACGTTTCCGCGAACACCTCGGGGCTGGGCCGGGACGTGGTGACCGAGCGCCGCTTCTGCAGAGCCTGGGCCAGGGAACGGGTCGAGATCTCGGTGCCCTCTTCGAGCGCCCGGTCCCCGAGGACCACGGTCAGGGGAACCGCGGTGATGCCGTGGCGCTCCATCGTCCGCGGCGGCAGGTAGGCCGTTGAATCGGTGACGATCGCGACATGGCGGGACATGAGCTGGAGGTTACCTGGCGTAGCCCAGGGGCGGCAGCCCGCCCCCGCCCGCCTCGACCAGGACCGGCCGTGTCAAGTGGTGCTCTCCGGCCGGGGCTTCTTCTGCCAGGGGTAGGCCTGACGCCGCCCGGGCGGAGTGATCGCGGGCTGTGCCGGCTCCTCGTCCGGGGCGGTCCGGGGTGCCTCGGGCCAGGTCTGGCGGTCGCCCTGGCCGGCGGGGGCCTCGGGCCACGGCGCGGTTTCGGGTGCGGGAGCGGGACGGGTCCAGTGTCGCAGGGCGTCCGCCTCGACGCCGATCTGGGTGCTCAAGGTGTCCAGGTCGTCGTCGGCGAACCGGTGGGCCCGGTCACGCACCGCCCATCGCAACGCGTCCGCGGACTCGGTGACGCGAGTGGTGCGCCGGCGCAGCTCGGGCAGCCGGGCGGTGAGCGTGGCCCGGTCCGGCTCGGACTCCAGGCGCCTGAGCTCGCCGTCCAGTTCTTGCCCGTGCACACTGAGCCGCTGGAAGAGGCCGAGGGACTCCTTCAGCGACTCGTCCTCGGCGACGCCGGCGTGCAGCGCGTCCTGGGTGGCCCGCATAGAGGTGCGCAGGGTGAGCCGCAGCTGGGCGATCTCGGCCGCCGGGCCGATCTGGACCATGGACTTGGCGCGCAGCGTGTGGTCCTCGACCGTACGCCGGGCCTGCGTGATCGTACGGTCCACACCGCGCTTGGCGGCGCCGACCGCCTTGAACGTGACGTATGCCCCGCCCGCGACGAAAAGCAGGAAGAGCACGGCGAATACGGCGATCACTGTTTCCACGGTGCTCCTCCTCCGCTCCCGGTCAGCCGACCGCTTCCGAGCACGGCAGGGGCGGCCGCCCTCTTCAACGGTAAACGCAAAGGGCAGGCCCGGAGTTCCAGAAAAACCCCGAACCTGCCCGTAGGGGACCGCCCGGAGGCGGCCTGCGGCCGTTACGCCGTGACGATGTTCACCAGCTTCGGCGCGCGGACGATCACCTTGCGGATCCCCGCGCCGTCCAGCGCCGCGACGACCTTCTCGTCGGCCAGCGCCACCTTCTCCAGCTCCTCCTCGGAGATGTCCGGCGACACCTCCAGGCGGGCCTTGACCTTGCCCTTGATCTGCACGACGCAGGTCACGGTCTCGTCCACGACGTACGCCGGGTCGGCGACCGGGAAGTCCCGGTGCACGACCGAGTCGGTGTGACCGAGCTTGCGCCACAGCTCCTCGGCGATGTGCGGGGCCAGCGGCGCGATCATCAGCACCAGCGGCTCGGCGACCGTCCGCGGCACCGCGCCGCCCGCCTTGGTCAGGTGGTTGTTCAGCTCGGTGACCTTGGCGATGGCGGTGTTGAAGCGCAGGCCCTCCAGGTCCTGTCGGACGCCGTCGATCGCCTTGTGCAGGGCACGCAGCGTGTCCTCGTCGGCAACGGCGTCGGTGACGGTGACCTCACCGGTCGCCTCGTCGACGATGACGCGCCACAGCCGCTGCAGCAGCCGGAACTGGCCGACCACCGCGCGCGTGTCCCACGGCCGGGAGACGTCCAGCGGGCCCATCGCCATCTCGTACAGGCGCAGCGTGTCGGCGCCGTACTCGGCGCAGATCTCGTCCGGAGTCACCGCGTTCTTCAGGGACTTGCCCATCTTGCCCAGCAGCCGGGTGACCTTCTCGCCCTGGTAGTAGTAGGCGCCGTCCTGCTCCTCGACCTCTGCGGCGGGCACCGGGAAGCCGCGGCCGTCGCGGTAGACGTAGGCCTGGATCATGCCCTGGTTGAACAGCTTGTGGAACGGCTCGGCGGACGAGACGTGCCCCAGGTCGTACAGGACCTTCGACCAGAAACGGGCGTACAGCAGGTGCAGCACCGCGTGCTCGGCGCCGCCGACGTACAGGTCGACACCGCCGTGCGGCAAGCCCTGGCGCGGGCCCATCCAGTACCGCTCGATCTCCGGGTCGACCAGCTGCTGGTCGTTGTGCGGGTCCAGGTAGCGCAGCTCGTACCAGCAGGAACCGGCCCAGTTGGGCATGGTGTTGGTCTCACGGCGGTACTTCTTCGGCCCGTCACCCAGGTCCAGGGTGACGTTGACCCATTCCTCGTTGCGCGACAGCGGCGTCTCGGGCTGGGTGTCCGCGTCCCCCGGGTCGAAGGTGCGCGGCGAGTAGTCCTCCACCTCCGGCAGTTCCAGGGGCAGCATCGACTCGGGCAGCGCGTGCGCGACGCCGTCCTCGTCGTAGACGATCGGGAAGGGCTCGCCCCAGTAGCGCTGGCGGCTGAACAGCCAGTCACGCAGCCGGAAGTTGACGGTGCCCTCGCCGATGCCCTTGCGGGCCAGCCACTCGGTGATGCGGGCCTTGGCCTCGGCGACCGGCAGGCCGTCCAGCTTGATGTCGTCGTTGGAGGAGTTGATGATCTTCGCGTCGTACGAGCCGAAGGCGTCCTCCCACGTCGAGGTGTCGGTGCCGCGGCCATCGGTCGGCTCGACGATGCAGACGATCGGCAGCTCGAAGGCGCGCGCGAACTCGAAGTCGCGCTGGTCGCCGGCCGGGACGGCCATGATCGCGCCGGTGCCGTAGCCCATCAGCACGTAGTCGGCGACGAACACCGGGGCCTTGTCGCCGTTGACCGGGTTGGTCGCGTACGCGCCCGTGAAGACGCCGGTCTTGTCCTTGGCCTCCGCCTGCCGCTCCACGTCGGACTTGGCGCCGGCCTGCGCGCGGTACGCGGCAACGGCCTCGGCGGGCGTCGCGTGGCCGCCGGTCCACACGTCGTGGGTGCCCTCGGGCCAGGCGGCCGGAACGAACTCGTCGACCAGCGGGTGCTCGGGGGCCAGCACCATGTAGGTCGCGCCGAACAGGGTGTCGGGACGCGTGGTGAAGACGGTGATCTTCTCGCCGTCGATCGGGAAGTCGACGCGGGCGCCCTCGCTACGGCCGATCCAGTTGCGCTGCTGCAGCTTGATGGCCTCGGGCCAGTCCAGCTCGTTCAGGTCGTCCAGCAGCCGGTCGGCATAGGCGGTGATGCGCATGTTCCACTGGCGCAGCTTGGCCTTGAAGACCGGGAAGTTGCCGCGCTCGGAACGGCCGTCGGCGGTGACCTCCTCGTTGGCCAGCACGGTGCCCAGCCCGGGGCACCAGTTGACCGGCGCGTCGGAGGCGTAGGCCAGCCGGAACTCGCCCAGGACGTCGCCTCGCTCGACTGCGGTCAGCTCGTTCCACGCGCGCGTGTGGCCCGGTACGGCTCGCTCACCGGACTCGAACTGGGCGATCAGCTCGGAGATCGGGCGGGCCTTGTTCGCCTCGTCGTCGTACCAGGAGTTGAAGATCTGCAGGAAGATCCACTGGGTCCACTTGTAGTAGTCCGGGTCGATCGTGGCGAACGACCGGCGCTTGTCGTGGCCCAGGCCCAGCCGGCGCAGCTGGGCCTTCATGTTCTCGATGTTGGACTCGGTGGACACGCGCGGGTGCGTGCCGGTCTGTACGGCGTACTGCTCGGCGGGCAGGCCGAAGGCGTCGAAGCCCAGCGTGTGCAGGACGTTGTGGCCGTTCATCCGCTGGAAGCGGGCGAAGACGTCGGTGGCGATGTAGCCCAGGGGGTGGCCGACGTGCAGTCCCGCCCCGGACGGGTACGGGAACATGTCCATGATGAACTTCTTGGGCCTGGCGACCAGCTCGGGGTCGCCGGCCAGGTCACCCTTGGGATTGGGGGCCGCGTAGGTGCCGTCGGCGTCCCAGAAGTCCTGCCAGCGTGCCTCGATCTCGGCCGCCAGAGCGGCCGTGTAGCGGTGCGGCGCGGCCTCCGCCGACGTGGCGGCGGCAGCGGGGTTCGTCTCGCTCATGATCCTCAAAGCTCCATCGATCGTCTCTGCCTGCGGCTGTGACTTTCTAGAAACGAAAAATCCCCTCGCACAGGAGGGGACGCCGCGCCGATGCCGACCGGCCGTTTGGTCCGGCGGTCGGGACTGATCAGCGCGGCCCGCTAAGCAGAAGGCGTACGGCACGCATGGCGTCAGGGTACCGCAGCACTTGAGCAAGCCGCGACGCGCTTACGTATCAATGGTCGACACGTACGTCTAAGGCGACAAACGGGACGAGAGTTGAACCAGGTTCAAAACTTACTTCGCGTAACAACCGCTAAGGGACATCGCAAGACCCGCATTGCCCTTTGATAACAACGCAATAACTCAAACCTCGTACTGATCGGTATGGCGCCACTTAGGCTGCGGCACCGGGACCGCTTTCCCGAACTGCTCGGAGTTGCCCCCATGAACCCTCGTCGTAGTAACAGCTCGCTCCCCAAGCCAGGCCGCTCGGCCTGGGGGGTGGCGTCCGCTGTCGTTCTGTTGCTCATACCCGTGGTCGTGCTGACCGGAGGCAGCCAGTTCCAATCGTTCCTGAACTTCGGCGCGGGCGTGCTCTCGCTCGTCTCGCTGAGCTGCTCGGTGATCTGGGGTCTGGTCGCACAGGACCGCATCTTCCTCAACACCCGCCAGCGGATCGTCGGCCAGGCGGTGCACCGGACGACCGCGGTCGCCTCGATCGCGTTCCTGCTGGTGCACATCGTCACGAAGATCGCCCTGGATCACACCGTGGTGATCGCCGCGATCATCCCGTTCTCGCTCGGCGTCACCGGAAGCGCCGGCCTGATCGGGCTCGGTTCGCTGGCCGGACTGTTGATGATCTTCGTAGGTGTCACCGGTGCCCTGCGCAGCAATTTCGCCGCCCCGGCCGTGGTGGCGGCCCGCTGGCGGGCCATGCACATGCTGGCCTACCCGGCCTGGTGCGCCGCGCTGATCCACGGCCTGTTCGCGGGCCGCGCGGCGAAGCCCTTCTTCATGATCTCGTACGAGCTGTGCCTGGTCGGCGTGATGGGCGCGCTGGCGCTGCGCGCCGCCCCGCGCCCGTTCAAGCGCAAGGTCGCCGACCGTCTCGTCTCCATCCTGGGCAGCTCGGAGCGCCCTGACCTGGACGAGCTGGACGCCAGCCGTGCCCGGGTCGGAGAGTCCGGCCTGCCGGGCTACGACGGCGGACGTGAACGCGAACGCGAGCCGAGGCCCTCGCGGGCCGACACCGGGGCCCCGCAGCCCAACCCGCTGTTCCCGACCGGCATGCCCACCCCCGAGCCTGCCTCCGGCTTCGCGGCCGCCTACCGGGCCACCTCCATGCCCGGGCAGCCCCAGTCGCCGTTCGCGGCCGGTCAGACCGCACGCATGGAGCGGCTGGACCTCCAGGCCACCGAGGCCATCCCGCGCATGGACGGTCCCGGCAGCACCTCGGGCAGCTGGCCGGTCCCGTCCCCGCCGCCGGTCGGCGAGGCGCCCCCGTCGGCGTACGACCCGCTCCAGGACACCGGATACAACATCCCGGTCTATGGCAATCCGGGCGTCGGCGGACCGGGAGGACGTGATGTGTACGACACGGGTGAGACGAACCCCGGCTACGGCACGTACAACTCGAACGACACGTACAACAGCGGTCCCGCCAACGAACCAGCGCCCGGCGCGTCCTTCGACGCACCGGGTTCGGGCGAACCTTGGAACACGCCTTCCGGAGGCTATAGGTGAACGAGGCCCTGCCCGACGTCCCAGAAGTCCGCGTGGTCGGCCTTCCGCAGCTCACGTCGGGCTTCGACCTTGTCGAAAGACTCGATCTGCCCATGCACCTCAAGGTGCACGGGCCGCTTGAACCCTTGGGCGGGGAGCAGCTCGCGCAGCTCTCCGAACGCATCAACCTGAAGGGCCGCGGCGGCGCGGGCTTCCCCTTCCACAAGAAGCTGCGCTCGGTCGCCGAAGCGGCGATCAAGCGCGGTGTCCGGCCGGTGGTCGTCGTCAACGGCAGCGAGGACGAGCCGGCCTGCCGCAAGGACACGGTGCTGATCAACCGTGCCCCGCATCTGATCCTGGACGGCGCGCTGCTGTGCGCCGAGGCGCTGGGTGCCCGCACGCTCGTGGTGGGGGTCACCCGGGAATCCACGCAGCGCTCCATGGAGCAGGCGCTGGCCGAACGCGGTCTGAGCACCGGCCGCCGTTCGGCCCTGAAGGCGTTCGTCCAGCGCAACCCGGTCCGGATGGTCACCGGCGCGGCCGCGTCGCTGGTCCGCTCGATCGACGGCGGCCCGGCGGTCCCGCCCGGCCGCAAGACCAGCGCCTCCCAGAACGGTGTCGGCGGCGCGCCCACGCTGCTGTCGAACGCGGAGACGTTCGCGCAGCTGGCGATCGCCGCCCGTATCGGCCCGGAGCGTTACGGCAACACCGGCCTGTATGACGAGCCGGGCACCGTCATGCTGACGGTCTCCGGCGCGGTCGCCCGCCCCATGGTGATCGAGGTGCCCACGGGTGTGCCGCTGCGCTACGTCCTGCAGCTGGCCGGCGCCCCTCCGGTGCCGCAGGGTGTGCTGACCGGCGGCTACCACGGCAAGTGGATCGACGCCGCGACGGTCAACGAGGCGATTGTCTCCCGCAACTCCCTGGACGCGGTGGGCGGAGCACTGGGCGCCGGCGCGATCCTGCCGATCACGCAGGACACCTGCCCGCTGGGCGAGTCGCTGCGGGTCGCCCAGTGGCTGGCGGAGGAGAGCGCGGGACAGTGCGGTCCCTGCTACCTCGGTCTGCCGGCGGCAGCGCGCGGCATGGAGGACATCCTCAACGGCGGCGGACCGGCCGCCCTGGAGGCGCTCAAACAGGTTGCCAAGAACGTGAAGCGGCGCGGCGCGTGCTCGCACCCGGACGGCTCCGCGATGTTCTTGGAGTCGACGATCAAGGCGTTCACCGACGACCTGGCCGCGCACGTCCTCGGAAACGGCTGCGGACGGCCCGTGGAAGGCGTTCTGCCGCTCTTCGAGGACGGCAAGATGCCGACCGGTATCCCGGGCGGCGGAGAGCCCGAGGAGACCAGCGGCAGCCGCCAGAAGATCTACGTCGACTGGACGCTGTGCCGGGGCCACGGCCTGTGCGCGGACATCCTCCCGGAGGTCTTCGAGCTGGGCGCGGACGGTTTCCCGACGGTGGCGCAGGCGAAGGTGCCGCGGTTCGCGGAGGCCAAGGCGCTGCGCGCGGTGCGCCGCTGCCCGGCGCTCGCCCTGCGCCTGGAGGAGGACACGCGCTCCCAGGCGCCGGCCAAGAACCTGCCGGTCCTCTCGCAGGGCCGCGGCCGCCGCGCCCTCGGCCGCTGATCGCACCAGCACCAGCACCAGCACCACATGTAAGGCGGGCCACCCGGTCGGGTGGCCCGCCTTACATGTGGCACACGTTTCCCTGCGCCCGTTTCCGCTGTTTCCGAATGTTTCCTGAAAACGCCGAAGGCGGACCGCCCATCCGGACAGTCCGCCTTCGACTTCTGTGGAGCTAAGGAGAATTGAACTCCTGACCTCCTGCATGCCATGCAGGCGCTCTACCAACTGAGCTATAGCCCCGCGTTTCGCTCCGCCCGGCTTCCCTGGCGGCGACGCCAACATTACACGGTCGACCGGGTGCACCACCAAATCGTTTCCGTTCTGTGCGGATACGGGCGCTAGTGTCGGACTTCGTGACCGTGATCGTGTTCTCCGAGACCCGGCGCCGGGTGCCGGTGGCCCTGGGGGTCTGCCTCTTGTCGTTCACGGCGTTCTGGGTGGCTCAACGGGCCGCGCACGTGTCGATGATCGACCTGATGGTCTACCGGGCGGAGGGCGCGACCGTCCTCGCGGGCGGCGACCTCTACGCACTCCGTACGACGGCAGCTCATCTGCCGTCCACCTACCCGCCGTTCGCGGCGTTGCTGTTCACCCCGCTGACGCTGCCGGACGTCACGACCATGCGGACGCTGGCGACGGCCGGGAACCTCTTTCTTCTGGTGGTGTTCGTGGCGCTGTCGCTGCGGCTCGTGGGGCACGCGCGCGTGGAGGGCGTGCTGTGGGTCGCGGCGGCTGCGGTGTGGTGCGAGCCGGTGTGGACGACCGTGCGCTACGGGCAGGTCAATCTGCTGCTGGCCGTGCTGATCCTGTGGGATCTGTCACGGCCTCCGGCCGAACGTCCGGGCCGCTGGGCGGGGGTGGGCCTCGGGCTCGCGGCCGCGGTCAAGCTGACGCCCGCCCTGTTCGCGGTGTTCCTGCTCGCCACGGGCCTGATGGCGCGCCGCGCGGGCCGGGACGGCGGGCCGTGGCTGCGGCACGCGCGCGGGGCCGCCGTCGCCTTCGCAGGGGCGACGCTGCTGGCGGCGGCCGTCCTGCCCTACGACTCGTGGCGGTTCTGGACCGGGATGGTGTTTCGGACGGGACGGGTGGGACGGGCCGAGGAGACCGCGAATCAGGCCCTGCGTGGCGTTCTGGCGCGGTTGCTGCATACTCCCGAGCCGGGGGCGCTCTGGACCGCCGCAGCGGCCCTGACGGCCGTCCTGGGGCTCACGGTGGCGGTCGCGGCGGAGCTGCGCGGCCGGCGGGGCTGGGCGGTGGCCGGGTGTGCGGTGACCGCGCTGCTGATCAGTCCGGTGTCCTGGTCGCACCACTGGGTGTGGTGCGTGCCCGTGGTGCTGCTGCTGTGGACGCGCGGGTACCGGGCGGCGGCCGCCGGCACGCTGCTGGTCTTCTGCTCGTACGCCCTGTGGTGGGTGCCACATCGGTACGGACGGCCCGAACTGCACCAGAACGCCGTCGACTTGACGCTGTCGGCGCTCTACGCGGTCACCGGACTGCTGTTCCTGGCGCTCGCCCGGACATCGTTGCCGAAGCCGGGCGCCGCTCAGGCCGTGACGAACGAGTAGAACCGCTTGAGCGTGCAGTGCTCCTCCAGAAGACGGCCGTAGATCGGCTCGCCCTCCAGTTCACGGTAGGTCTCGATCGGGTCGCCTTTTATGATCAGCGCCCGAGCGCATTCCTCGCACCAGTACTGGTAGTCGGGATTGATCGGCTCCATGTCGCGGACGATCGGGGTGCCGCTCCCGCACCAGTCGCACTTCCGCCTGTGTGCACCCATCGATCAGCTCCAGCTGTGGCCGCAGGCCGTGCACACGTAGGAGATCCCGCCGTTGTCGCCCAGTACTTGGGCCACATGTACGGAACCGCAGGAAGGGCAGAGCAGCCGGGTGATCGTGTCCCGTATCAACGCCGCACCGAGGAGGTGGCCGCCCTCCTCATGGATGCTCGCAGGCATCGCTACTCCTCCCGTCGGGCCGCGCCCCCTTCCGGCCGTTTGATTCTGCCACGGCCGGACCAATACGGTCAGCGACGCCTCAGTACCAGTCCGGACACGGCGCCCGCGGCCGCCGTCGCGGCGAGCGCCCATGCGCAGGCTGACAGCGCCTCCGCAGAGGTATACGCCCGCGGCGCCCCAAGTGACTCAAGCCGGTTCAAGAACAGTGTGCCGAGTGCGGCGACGCCGATGAGCTGGCCGAGCTGGGTGACGGTCGCCAGAAGACCGCTGGCATCCGCCGCGTCCTCGGGGCGCACGGTTGCGAGCGCCCCGGTGAGAGTGGGGCTGAACGCGAGCGCGAGCCCCGCCCCCACGCCGGCGTACGCCACATAGAGCCACGCGCCCCCGTCGCCGCCGCCGTGGAAGACCAGCCCGACGCCGGCGACGGACAGCGCGGTGAGCGCGAACCCGGCCGGGGTAAGCGCCCGCTGCCAGGAGGCGGGCCATCCGCGCCAGGTCAGGGCGACCGCGCCGAAGACGACGGCGGTCGGCGCGAAGGTGAGTCCGGCGCGCTGCGCGCCGTAGCCGAGGCCGCTCTGGACGTGCAGGGTGAGCGTGAAGAGCAGTCCGGCGTTGACGGCCATGACGGCGAGGATGCGGAAGACGGCGAGACCCATGCCGGGGTGGCGCAGCACCCGGGGTGCGACGATCGGGGCACCGCCACGCCGGGCGAGCCGCACCTCGTAGCCGCAGAACAGCGCGAACAGGAGCACGGCGGCCGCCAGGGACAGCCAGGACCACAGCGGCCAGTCCTCCTCCTGGCCGAGCACCAGCGGAACCGTGAGCAGCGACACGGCGGCCCCCAGCAGGACCAGGCCGGGCAGGTCCAGGCCGCGCGACCGCTCCGGCCCGGATCCGGTGCCCGGCGGCAGGACGCGCCTGCCGAGGACGAGGAGTACGGCGCCGACCGGCACGTTGACGAGGAACACCGGACGCCAGCCGGTGCCGAACAGGTCCGCGCCGACCAGGACGCCGCCGATGATCTGGCCGGCCGCGGCGCCGACCGCGAGGACCGCCGAGTAGGCGCCGAGCGCCCGGATGCGGGCCTCGCCGGTGAAGGTGCGCTGGATGATGCTGAGGACCTGCGGGATCATCACCGCCGACCCGGCGCCCTGCACCAGCCGGAACACGATCAGCTCGGTGGCTCCCTGGGCCAGGCCGCAGGCCAGCGAGGCCGTCGTGAACAGCACCAGTCCTGCGAGGTGGACCCGACCGTGGCCGAGCCGGTCGCCGAGGCGGGCGCCGGTGATCAGCAGCACGGAGTAGGTGATGGCGTAGCCGGCCACGACCAGTTGCAGGTCGGCGCCGGAGGCGTGGAGTTCGGAACCGATGGTGGGGGCCGCGACGTTCACGATGAAGACGTCCAGCACGGCCATGAACAGGGCCGCGAGGACGACCGCGAGGAGCAGCCGGGGCCGGTTGTCAGTGCCGGATGCTTCACTTTTCGCAGGGGTTCGAGCGGGTGCGGGGCCTGGTCCCGTCCGGGATGTCGTCGTCATGTGTCCGAGCGTGGCGAGGGGCCGGTACGGGTGCCGAGAGCCCACCGATGCTGGTAGTGGCAGCACCTGGCAGTGGGCGGGTGCGGCGCCCACGATGGATGACGTGACGACGGGGGACGTGACGATGAGGGCGACAGCACACCGCCGCAGGCCGGAGCTGGCCGCGTTCCTGCGCAGCAGGAGGGCCAGGGTGACACCGGCCGATGTGGGGATGCCGCCGGGGCTGCGGCGGCGCACTCCGGGGCTGCGCCGGGAGGAGGTCGCCCAGCTCTCGGGTGTGGGGGTGACCTGGTACACGTGGCTGGAGCAGGGCCGGCCGATCAACGCGTCGCCGCAGGTGCTGGACGCGGTGGCGCGCACGCTGCGGCTCGACGCGCCGGAGCGGGAGCATCTGTACCGGCTGGCGGAGGTGCCGTACGCGGCGGCGCCCGAGGGGCTGTCGCGGTCGGTCGGCGCGGAGGTTCAGGGCATCATCGACGCCCTCGATCCGCTGCCCGCGGTGGTGTACACGTCGCGGTACGACGTGCTGGCCACCAACCCGGCCTACCGGGACCTGTTCCTGGTGCCGGAGACGGTGCGGATCGGGGTGCCGAACGTCCTGTGGACGTTGTTCACCGTGTCCGAGGAGGCGTGCCCGGTTGTACACCGGGAGCGGGAACTGCCGGTGATGGTGGCGACCCTGCGCTCCAGCTACGGCAGACATGTCGGCGAGCCGGCCTGGGAGGACTTCATACAGGCGCTGTCCGGGGCGAGTGCGTACTTCGCCCGGTTGTGGGCGAGCGGTGCGGTGGCGCAGCCGGGGCCGCGGGTGAAGACGTTCCGTCATGAGGCGGTGGGTGAGCTGCGGATGACGTCGCAGTCGTTGTCGATCGACGGGATGCCGGAGTCCCGGATCGTGGTCTACACACCGGAGGACGAACGGACGCGGGACCAGGTCGCGTTGTTGCGGGAGCGCAGACAGCGGCTGTGGCCGGTGACCGACGACGAGGCCGCCGAGATCATCCGGGAGTGGAACACGAAAAATCCCGCCCCCTGAAGAGGACGGGATTCTCTCACCGATCTTTGACAACTCGACAGTGTGCGGAGTGTCGATCTGTGGAGCTAAGGAGAATTGAACTCCTGACCTCCTGCATGCCATGCAGGCGCTCTACCAACTGAGCTATAGCCCCTTGCGTTCTTCCCGTCTTTCCGCTCGGCGGGGCGAACAAGAAGAACTTTAGCCTGCGACCTGCCGGAAAGTGAAATCCGGGTCCCGGGGCGGGACGGGCGGCCGGAGGATCACCGGCCGACGGCCGAAAAGGGCTCTCAGTCGTCGTCGCCGAGGACGGGCTCCGGGAGGGTGCCCGCGTTGTGCTCCAGGAGCCGCCAGCCGCGGGCACCTTCGCCGAGCACGGACCAGCAGCAGTTGGTGAGACCGCCGAGGCTCTCCCAGTGATGGGAGTCCAGGCCGAGCAGGCGGCCGATGGTGGTGCGGATGGTCCCGCCGTGGCTGACGACCACGAGGGTGCCGTCCTCGGGGAGCTTCTCGGCGTGCCGGAGCACGACGGGGGCGGCCCGGTCGGCGACCTCGGTCTCCAGTTCACCGCCGCCTCGGCGGACCGGCTCGCCGCGCTTCCAGGCGGCGTACTCGTCGCCGTGGCGGGCGATGATCTCCTCGTGGGTGAGGCCCTGCCACACACCCGCGTAGGTCTCGCGCAGCGCCTCGTCGCGGATCACGTCGAGTCCGGTGAGCTCCGCGAGCTGGGCGGCCGTGTCGGAGGCCCGCCGCAGGTCGGAGGAGACGATCGCGTCCGGGCCCAGGGAGGCGAGCAGCCGGGCCGCGCGGCGGGCCTGGCCGATGCCGGTCTCGGTGAGCTCGACGTCGGTGGAGCCCTGGAAGCGGCGCTCCACGTTCCAGGAGGTCTGGCCGTGCCGCCACAGGATGATGCGGCGGCCGCGGCCCTTGCGGTCGGTCACCTCGCCCGTGGCGCTCATCACCACTCCCCGCCCGGCTCACCCGCGTCCTCGGCGGCCTGCAGCTTGGCGTGCTCCTGGGCCTTGCCGCGGGTGGCCTTGGCGTCGGCGGGCAGCTCGATCTCGGGGCAGTCCTTCCACAGCCGCTCCAGGGCGTAGAAGACGCGCTCCTCGCTGTGCTGGACGTGGACGACGATGTCGACGTAGTCGAGCAGGATCCAGCGGGCTTCGCGGTCGCCCTCGCGGCGCACCGGCTTGGCGCCGAGCTCCTTGCTGAGACGCTCCTCGATCTCGTCGACGATCGACTTGACCTGGCGGTCGTTGGGCGCGGAGGCCAGCAGGAAGGCGTCCGTGATCGACAGGACGTCGCTGACGTCGTAGGCGATGACGTCATGGGCAAGCTTGTCGGCGGCCGCCTGGGCGGCGGCGGTGATGAGCTCGAGGGAACGGTCGGTGGCGGTCACTACGTGGCTTTCCGTCGGCGGTCGATTGACCTCAAGGGTCTCACGGACCGCCGGGCGCACCCCACGTGATTACCGGGTCACGTGGGGTGCGACGGGTGGGCTCAGGAGGAGGACGGCTTGTAGTCCTGGCCGAGGACGACCGAGACGTCGGCGCCCGAGCCGACCGTGCCCTTGGCGACGGCGCCGGTGCCGAGGCCGAGGGTCTTGGCGACCTCGGTGGCGTTCTCCTTGTCGGCGGCGTCGGAGTACAGCACCTTGGAGGCGGCCTGGGTGCCGGAGGCCGTACCGCCTTCCAGGAAGGTGTAGCCGCCGTTGACGAGGACCACGCGGGCCTTGTCGGTGTTGTCCTTCACGCCGGTGGCGTTCTGGACGGAGACCCGGATCGCGGAGTCCGCGGAGGGGCTCTTGGCGGTGCCGCCGAGGATGTCCTTGACCACGCTGGAGCTGGTCTGCGCGCTGAGGGTGCCGTCGCTCTGCACGGGCAGCAGGGCGGTCTTGTAGTCGCCGCCCTTGGCGAGGTCGGCGAGCTTGGCGAGGAAGGTGCCGAGGTCCTTGTCGGTGAGCGAGGGGTCGAGGATCTGCGCGAGGGTCTGCACGGTGACCGTGGCGGCCGAGGAATCGGAGGACATCTTGCGCAGCACGCCCTGCATGACCTGCCCGAACCGCTCCAGCTGGGCGTTCTGGGCCTCGCCGGAGGCGCGGTAGGTGGCGTAGGCGACGGCGGCCTTGCCGCTGAGGGTCTGGTCTTTGCCCTTGTGGACCAGGGGCGCCTGGCCCTTCTTCTTGGCGTCCGGGTCGGGGACGTCGGCGTTGGTGTCCATGTCGATGTTGCCGACGAGATCGACGAGGTTCTGCAGGTAGGGGGTGTCCAGGCGCCAGGTGCCCTCGATGTTGGTGCCCAGGACGGTGTCGAGCTGGTCGCGGGTCCCGGAGGAGCCGTCGTCGCCGACGGACTTGGCGAGGGTCGTGGTGGTGCCGTCGTCGTCGGTCATGGCGAGCGAGTTGGGCAGCAGGACGGTGGTGCCCTGCTTGGTGGTGGTGTTGTCGACGAGCAGCGCGGTCGAGGTGCCGCCGCCGCTGGTGTTGTGCAGGTGGACGACGACCACGTCGCGTTTCTGGGCGGCCGCGGACGTCGTCGTGCCGCCCTTGGCGCCGGAGGAGGACAGTCCGGGCAGCTTTCCGGCGTACCAGAGGTAGCCGGCGCCGCCGACGGCGACCAGGGCGAGGACGACGACCAGGGCGATCATGCGGCTGCGGGCGCGGCGCTTGGCCTCTTCGCGGCGCTCGGTGCGGTTCTCGGTGAAGTTCAGCCAGTCGATGACGTCCTCGGAGTCGCCGTCCGGGTCCTCGACGAACGCGAACTGCTCGGTGTGGTAGTCCCGTTCGTCCCCGGGGGCCCGGCGGGGACCGGCGGGTTCCTCGACAGGCCCGGCCTGCTGCGGGATGTGCGCGGTCTGCTCGGCGACCCGGGGGTGCCGACCGCTGGTGGCGGCCTGCCCGTAGGGGTCGTAGACGGGCTGGCCGCCGGTGCCGTACGGGTCGTAGGCGGGCGTGACCGGCTGCTGCCCGGTGTCGTGCACGGGGGGGACGGGGGCCTGCTGCCCGGTGTCGTACGACGGTGGGCCTTGCCGTCCGGGGTCGTACGAAGGCGTGCCCTGCCGTACGCCGCCGTCGGCGGCGTACGGGTCGTACCCGTAGCCCTGTCCGGCGTACGGGTCGTACGTCTGCTGTTGTTGTGCGGGGATCTGGCGGTACACCGGCTGCCCGTACTCGTCGTAGCCGACGAGTTCGTACTGGTCGCTTCCGTAGCCCGCGTCGTATCGGTCGTTCACCGGTGCCCCTCTCGGCTCACTCGCCGCGGTACAGCTCGCGCTTGTCGATGTAGCGCACGACTCCGTCCGGCACCATGTACCAGATGGGGTCGCTCTTGGCGACTCTCGCACGGCAGTCTGTGGAGGAGATGGCGAGCGCGGGAACCTCCACCAGCGAGACGCCGCCCTCCGGGAGACCGCGGTCGGTCAGTTGGTGGCCGGGCCGGGTGCAGCCGATGAAGTGGGCGAGGGAGAAGAGTTCCTCCGAGTCGCGCCAGGTGAGGATCTGGCCGAGGGCGTCGGCGCCGGTGATGAAGAAGAGGTCGGCGTCGGGGTTGAGGGCGCGCAGGTCCCGCAGGGTGTCGACGGTGTAGGTGGGGCCGCCGCGGTCGATGTCGATACGGCTGACGGAGAACTGCGGGTTCTCCGCGGTCGCGATCACCGTCATCAGGTAGCGGTCCTCGGCCGGTGAGACCTTGCGGACGGTCTTCTGCCACGGCTGCCCGGTGGGCACGAACACCACCTCGTCCAGCTGGAACTGGGCGGCGACCTCGCTGGCCGCCACGAGGTGTCCGTGGTGGATCGGGTCGAACGTCCCGCCCATGACGCCGAGGCGGCGTTTGCCGGTGTGCGCGGGGCCCGCCGGTGTGTACCGCGGGGTCGTCACCGTGTCGTCGGCGGCATCGGCCGCGTCATGCGCCGGACCGGTAGGCATGTCCTGCTCTCCCATGCGTGCAGACCCTACCGGCCCGGACCGTGGGCCCCGCCCCGAGGACGGGCGCCGGGCTCGGCCGCCGGCTCAGCGGTCGCGGTTGAAACGGGTGGTGATCCACAGCAGGAGCAGCAGGATGATGAACGCACTGCCACCGGTGACGAGCGGGTTGAGGCTGTTGTGGTTGCCGCCGTGCTCCTCGCCCTCGGCGGCGAGGGTGACCAACTGGGCAGCGGCGCTGTGAAGATTCATCATCTGCGGCAGGACCTATCGCGTGTGGACGGGATAAAGACGTCGGCCCATCGTATGCGGGCGGCCCGGCGACGATCACGCCGACTCCTCCGTTGGGCCGACTCCTCGGTTCCGTCGACCCGGCCCCTCGGTCACGTCGGCTCGGTCGGCCACACCGGGCGGGGAACGATCCCGGCGGCTCAGTCGTCCTTCTGTCTGTACCCGCGCAGCAGGAACCAGGCGGTCAGCGCACAGCCCAGGAACATGACGATCAGGACGACCCGCAGCAGGTCGCCCGAGCCCTGTTGGTGGGCGGCGCTCGCGGCCTGGGTGAGCCAGGCGGCTCGGGGGTTGTGCTCCATGAGGCACTCCTTCGGCTGTACTGCCCGTCCACGGTATCTCCGCCTAGGCTGGGCTCTGCTTCGGGGGCACGGTGGGCACACTCACGCACATGGGGGATGACATGTCCGACGACGGCCACGAGCAGAACGGGCACGAGCGGGTGCCGGGCAGGCAGCGCAGGCGGTTCCCGGGGATCTCCTCACGCGCGTACGAGCATCCGGCCGACCGTTCGGCCCTGGTGGCGCTGCGCAAGCTGAGCGGCTTCGACACGGTCTTCAAGGCGCTCAGCGGGCTGCTCCCGGAGCGAAGCCTGAGGCTGCTGTTCCTGTCCGACTCGGTCCGCGTGTCGGACCAGCAGTTCGCACACCTGAACGACATGCTGCGGGACGCCTGTTACATCCTGGACCTGGAGAAGGTCCCGCCGATGTACGTCAACCAGGACCCGCAGCCCAACGCCATGTGCATCGGCCTGGACGAGCCGATCATCGTCGTCACCACCGGGCTCGTCGAACTGCTCGACGAGGAGGAGATGCGGGCGGTCGTCGGGCACGAGGTGGGGCACGCGCTGTCCGGGCACTCGGTGTACCGGACGATCCTGCTGTTCCTGACGAACCTGGCGCTGCGCGTCGCCTGGATCCCGCTGGGCAATCTCGCGGTCATGGCGATCGTGACGGCGCTGCGGGAGTGGTTCCGCAAGTCGGAGCTGTCCGCCGACCGGGCGGGACTGCTGGTGGGGCAGGATCTACGGGCCTCGATGCGCGGGCTGATGAAGATCGCCGGCGGCAACCATCTGCACGAGATGAACGTGGACGCGTTCCTGCAGCAGGCCGAGGAGTACGAGGGCGGGGGCGATCTGCGCGACTCGGTGCTGAAGATCCTTAACGTGCTGCCGCGCTCGCACCCGTTCACCACGGTCCGCGCGGCCGAGCTGAAGAAGTGGGCCGAGTCCCGCGACTACCAGCGGATCGTGGACGGTCACTATCCGCGGCGCGACGGGGACAAGGACACCTCGGTCAGCGACTCGTTCAAGGAGTCGGCGGCGAGCTACGCGAGCGATGTGAAGAGCTCCAAGGACCCGCTGATGAAGCTGGTCTCGGACATAGCGGGCGGGGCCGGCGGCCTGGGCGGCCGGGTCAAGCGCGGCTTCGACGGGTTCACGAGCTCGGCGCCCCGCACGGATGCCTCCGCGAAGGACGCTCCCCCGAACGACACACCGTCGCAGGACGGTCCCGCGCAGGACACTCCGCCGCGGGACGACGAGTAGCCAGGGCTCGTCAGACCTTCGGTTCGGCCCCGGCGGCCAGCGTCCCGCACAGGGCGGCGGCGCTGTCCGTGGCGTACGGGTTCGTGCCCGCCGGGCCGCCCGCCCTGGCGGTCTCGCCGGCCAGCAGCGGCTGCAGGTGGTCGGCGGAGTCGTCGGCGCAGGACAGCGGGCCGGCCTGGACGTAGGAGACGACCAGCTGGGTCTGGCGCAGGCGCAGGTCGTCCCGGTCGAAGCGGAAGGTCAGCTCGCGGCGGACGGTGAACAGGGAGACCTGGGAGCCGGCCGGGGCGCCGGTGGCCCGCAGCGCGTAGACGACGGTGTGGTCGGCCGTGACCTCCAGGGTGGCCGAGTCGGTCTCGGTGGCCTGCATGCTGCCCTGGACGCGGATCTTCGGATCGGCGAGCTCGGCACGGGTGGGGTCGAAGCGGACCAGCCATCCGGTGGGCGCGTGCCGGCCGTCCGCCGCGGGGTGGTCGAGGCCCTGGTCGAACTGGTCGAGCTGCCCGGGGTCGAGCAGCACCCGCGCGGGCCGCACCTCGCTGCTGTCGAGGACCTCCGGGTAGAGCGCGGAGCGGACGATGTAGTCCTTGGCCGTGGTCAGGGCGGTGACGACCTGGCTGTCGGAGAAGTGCGCGGTGCTGCGGACGGGCGGCAGCGGTATCCCCTCGGCGCCGACCTCGTACCGCGCGGCGGGACTGTGCGCGAACAGCGTCTCGGCGTCGGCGGCGCCGGGCACCTTGCCCTGCGGGGCGAGCGGGACGACGGTCATCCGCAGCGGTTCGACGGGCTGCTGGGCCTCCTGGGTGCCGTAGGGGTGGCGGACACCCATGTAGATCGCGGTGCCGAAGGCGACGAGGATCAGCAGGACGAGGATCAGGGCCTGCCGGGTGAGGCCCCGGCGCAGGGGCGGGCGGCGGCGTACGGCCGGCGCATGGTCGGACATGCGTTCGCGCGCGGAGGATTCCTGGAGGCGGGCAGCGCGGACGAACGATTCGTCGAAGACGACGGATCGGTACTCGTCCTCTCCACCCACGGGGCCGCCCTCGGGTGTCCCCTCGGGTGGGTCCACAGGCCCGCCCATACTCTCAGAGTAGGTCTCGGAAGCCTCAGGTAAACGCCCAGCTACACGACAACTTCTGACAGGTTCTCACCAGAACGGGCAAACGCCGCTCAGGGGGTACGCGGGACCGCGGAGACCGCCGACTGGGCGGGCTGGGAGTACTCGGCGGACGCGGAGGGTGCCGCCGCGGTGCCCTGTTCCAGGCCGGTGGAGGGGGGCCGGGGCACCTGGTCGCGGCTGCCGCCCGAGGAGGCGCCCCGGTAGACGGCCGCGAAGGCCAGCGCGACCATGCCGATGCCCATGACGAGAGCGAGCACCCAGGCCACGGGACGGTGCCAGCGGACGTGCTTGCCGTAGGCCCCCGGGGCGCCGTACCGGTCTTCAAGTACGTCGCCGTCGTCCAGGTCGTCGAGGTCGGCGCCGCGGTCGAAATCGGGGCCGTCGCGGCCGTAGCCGTCGTCGTATCTGGCGTGGGCACGGCGGGCCTCGGCCTCGGAGGCCTCGGCTCTGGCCTGTGCGGCTGCCAGGAGGCGTTCGACCGCGGTCGGCTCGTGGATCACGGCCGCCTTCACGAAGGCCTCGTCGAAGACCACGGCGTCGAACTCTTCGTCCGACATCCCGCGGTCATGGTCGTCGTCGGGCTCCCAGCCGTCAGGGGACGGCGTGCCCCCCACGTCCTCCGGCACGGATCCAGAGTAGACCTGGGGGGTCAATTTGGGCAGACGGTATGGAAATTCATAGGCCCTGTGAGACGCCTTTCACGCCCGCCCGGGGCCCGTACGCCCCTCCGCGCGCCCGCACGCCGTGGCGCGCGCGGTTGGGCCGTACGGGTGCCGGCGGCGGATTCACAGGCGTCAGCGGCGGATATGGCCGTCGCCGGTGACGATGTATTTGGTGCTGGTCAGCTCCGGCAGGCCCATGGGGCCGCGGGCGTGCAGCTTCTGGGTGGAGATGCCGATCTCGGCGCCGAAGCCGAACTGGCCGCCGTCGGTGAAGCGGGTGGAGGCGTTCACGGCGACGGTGGTGGAGTCGACCAGCTGGGTGAAGCGGCGGGCGGCCTGCTGGGAGGTGGTGACGATCGCCTCGGTGTGCCCGGAGGTCCACAGCCGGATGTGCTCGACGGCCCTGTCCAGGGAGTCGACGACGGCGGCGGCGATGTCGTACGACAGGTACTCGGTCTCCCAGTCCTCCGGGACGGCCTCGACCACGGTCGCCTTGGAGTCCTTGGCATAGGCCAGCACGCGTTCGTCGGCGTGGACGGTGACGCCGGCCTCGGCGAGGGCGTCCAGCGCGCGCGGCAGGAACTCGGCGGCGATGTCCTGGTGGACGAGGAGGGTCTCGGCGGCGTTGCAGACGCTGACCCGCTGCGCCTTGGAGTTGATCAGGATGTCGATCGCCATGTCGATGTCGGCGTGGGCGTCGACGTAGACGTGGCAGTTGCCGGTGCCGGTCTCGATGACGGGGACCTTGGACTCCATGACGACGGTCTGGATCAGGGAGGCGCCGCCGCGCGGGATGAGGACGTCGACGAGGCCGCGGGCGCGCATCAGTTCGTGGACGGACTCACGGCCCTCTCCCGGCACCAGCTGGACGGCGTCGGCGGGCAGCCCGGCGCCGCCGACGGCGTCGCGCAGGACGCGGACGAGGGCGGTGTTGGACTCGTAGGCGGAGGCGGAGCCGCGCAGCAGGACGGCGTTGCCGGACTTGAGGCAGAGGGCGGCCGCGTCGACGGTGACGTTCGGGCGGGCCTCGTAGATGATGCCGACGACGCCGAGCGGGACACGGACCTGGCGCAGGTCGATGCCGTTGGGGAGGGTGGAGCCGCGGACCACCTCGCCGACCGGGTCGGGCAGCTTCGCGACGTCACGGACGTCGGAGGCGATGGCACGGACCCGCTCCGGGGTGAGGGTGAGGCGGTCGACGACGGACTCGCTGGTGCCGTTCTCGCGGGCCTTGGCGATGTCCTTGGCGTTGGCCTCGACGATCTCGCCCGTACGGACCTCCAGGGCGTCCGCGATGGCGAGCAACGCGTCGTCCTTGACGGCACGCGGCAGCGGCGCGAGGTCGGCGGCGGCGGCCTTGGCACGGTAGGCGGCCTGGGTGACCGGGGACATGGCGTCGTACGGCGAGAGCGTGGTCATGGGGGAAGGGTAGTGCGCGCCGACGTCCCGTCCACGCGTCATCCCATACCGCGAGACGGGATCAAAAGGGGGCAATCACGGTCACTGTCAGAACGGGTGGATACCGACCGGCGTCGCCGGTGGCGGACCGTAACCCTCGGCGATCCGCTGGTGGTAGGTGGCGCGGTCGATGACCTCCAGGCCGACGATCTCCCAGGCGGGCAGCCCTGCGGTCTGGCGGTGCTCGCCCCACAGTCGCAGCGCGACGGCGGCGGCGTCGTGGAGGTCGCGGGCCTCTTCCCAGTAGCGGATCTCGGCGTGGTCGCACGCGTAGCGGCTGGTGAGGAGGAAGGGGTGGTCGTGGGCCAGTTGTTCGAGTCCGCGGCGCAGTTCCGCCAGGGAGACCTCGGCACCGCAGACGCTGAGGGTGACGTGCCACAGACGGGGCAGGTCCTTCGGCTCCTCGTAGGTGTCCCCGGCCGCGACGCTCGTCAGAGCACCGCGGGACGCCGCAGCCCCAGGGCGCACTCGTCTCACGACGGCCTCCTTCAGCTGTGCTCGTGCGGAACGTGGTCCTGAGACAAAGTTGAGCAGGCCCCAAGGGTTCGTGTGGCGGTTTTACGGAACGTCCCCCACCGGGGTCCGTCGTTACGCCCCGTTTTTACGGGTGCAGGATCACCAGGTCGTCCCTGTGTACGACCTCGCGTTCGTACGCCGGGCCCAGCTCGCGCGCCAGCTCCCTGGTCGAACGCCCGATCAGCTGGGGGATCTCCTTGGCGTCGAAGCTGACGAGCCCGCGGGCGACCGCGCGTCCTTCGGTGTCACGCAGCTCGACCGGGTCGCCGGCGGCGAACTCGCCCTCCACGGCGGCGATCCCGGCGGGCAGCAGCGATTTCCGGCCCTCGACGACGGCACGGACGGCGCCGTCGTCGAGGGTGAGCGAGCCCTGGGGGGTGGAGGCGTGCTGAAGCCACAGGAGGCGGTCTGCGGACCGTTTGCCGGTGGGGTGGAAGCAGGTGCCGGTGTCGCCGCCGGAGAGCGCGTCGGCGGCGTGCACGGCGCTGGTGAGGACGACCGGGATGCCCGCGGCCGCGGCGATCCGGGCGGCCTCCACCTTGGTGACCATGCCGCCGGTGCCGACGCCGGCCTTCCCGGCGCTGCCGATCTCGACGCCCTCAAGGTCGCGCGGGCCCTTCACCTCCGCTATCCGCGAGGTGCCGGGCTTGCCGGGGTCGCCGTCGTAGACGCCGTCGACGTCGGAGAGCAGGACCAGCAGGTCGGCGTGGACGAGGTGGGCGACGAGGGCGGCGAGGCGGTCGTTGTCGCCGAAGCGGATCTCGTCGGTGGCGACGGTGTCGTTCTCGTTGACGATCGGCAGGGCGCCCATCGCGAGGAGTTTGTCGAGGGTGCGGGAGGCGTTGCGGTGGTGGGCGCGGCGGCTCATGTCGTCGGAGGTGAGCAGGACCTGGCCGACACGGACGCCGTAGCGGGCGAAGGATGCGGTGTAGCGGGCGACCAGCAGGCCCTGGCCGACACTGGCGGCGGCCTGCTGGCGGGCCAGGTCCCTGGGGCGGCGGCGCAGCCCGAGCGGGGCGAGGCCGGCGGCGATCGCTCCCGAGGAGACGAGGACGACCTCCTTCTCGCCACCGCTGCGGCTCTTGGCGAGGACGTCCACGAGCGCGTCGACCCGGTCGGCGTCCAGGCCGCCGGAGGCGGTGGTCAGCGAGGAGGAGCCCACTTTGACGACGATCCTGCGGGCCTCGCTCACGGCCTGCCTTGCGCTTGCCACGTCCTGTCCCCACTTCGTTGCGCGTGGCAGCAATCTACGCGAAGCGGATGTGCGGGGGACGCGGCCGTCCAGCCTCCGGACAGGAGCACGTGCAGGCAGTACGTGACTGGTCGGTCACGCCCCGCTCATGGCAAAAAGGTTGCACGGACTGCTTATAGAAATTGAAGCAAACGCAAAGTTAATTTGAAGTTTGTGTCATCTAAAGTTCGCAGCGTGAAGCGCATCCTCCTCAGATCGGGCAAGAGTCCCTACGACGTCGTCACCGTCGAGGAGGCCCTGCACCGGGACGTCATAGCCACCAACTCGGGCAACCTGATCTTCAGCGATGCCGCGCACAAGATTCTCGAGACCCCGGACACCGAGGTCGTCTCGAACGGCATGCCCTCCGACGCCTCGGCGGCCGCGCGCATCAACGACGAGTACGACGCCTTCGTCATCCCGCTCGCCAACGCCTTCCGCCCGTCCTTCGAGAGCGCGTTGAAGCGGATGACCCGGCTGATCTCGAAGTTGCGGATCCCGGTGGTCGTGCTCGGCGTCGGCGCGCAGGCCGGCGTCGGCTACAACCCGGAACGGCTCAAGCGCATCGAGCCGACCGTGCGGGAGTTCTGCGCGGCGGTGCTGGAGCGCAGCGCGTCGATCGGCGTGCGGGGCGAGTTCACCGAGCAGTACCTGAAAAGCATGGGCTTCGACGATGTCGAGATCATCGGCTGCCCTTCGCTGTTCCTGTACGGCGACCGGCTCCAGGTGCACAAGAAGGCGCTGGAGTTGACGCCGGAGTCGCGGATCGCGATCAACGGCTCGCACAGCGCGGTACGTGCGCAGGGCCTGGACCGGATCATCACGCGCACCCACGAGCGCTACCCGTATCTGCGGTTCGTCGGCCAGAACCTCAGTGACGCACGGCAGCTGCACTGGCGGGACCTGTCGGACCCGAACGCCGCGGTGACCGCGATGCCGACCCACCCGGACCACCCGATGTTCCGCGAGGACAAGGTGCGGGTCTATGTCGACCCGGTCACCTGGATCGACGACCTGCGTTCTTTCGACTTCTCCTTCGGTTCGCGCATCCACGGCAACATCGCGGCGCTGCTCGCCGGCACGCCGGCCACCGTGCTGTGCGGTGACTCGCGGACGCTGGAGCTGTGCCGTTACTTCGAGATTCCGCACCTTCGGCTGGACCAGGCGGTCAAGGACCTCGATTCGGCGGACCCGGCGAAGCTGTACGCGGAGGCCGACTTCGGCGGTCTGGTCGGCGGCCACCGGGAGCGCTTCGAGCGGTTCACCGGGTTCCTCGACCGGAACGGACTGCAGAACACCTTCACGCACGGCGACGGCGGGGCGGCCTTCGAGGAGCGGATGCGGGCGCTGGCGTTCCCGGCGGGCATCCGCCCCTGGAACGACGCGGACGTCGCCTCGCTCACCTCGCGGTTCGGCTGGCTGCACAGCCGTATAGAGGAACTGTCGCTGGACAACGTCAGGCTGCAGAAGGACCTGGCGCGTGCGGGGGCCCGGGCGGCCAAGACGGTTGCCGCTCCGCCGCCGGCGGCGTCGGTCTACCGGCGGGCCCGGCGGGCCGTCGGCAGGCCGATCCGGCGGGCGCTGGGGACGGGCCAGTAGGTAGATGGGGCCGCCGTCGGCCTGACCGGGTGCCCGGTCAGGCCGCCGCCGCTTTGACCTCCCGTGTCGGCAGCGACCTGCGGAGCCTGCGCAGGGCGCGCCGCAGGAAGGTGTTGGCCGCGTCCTCGCGGTAGCCCGCGACCTCACGGGCCTCGCGGGGTTCGGCGAGGTAGATCCAGTCGGGAACGCCTGCCGACCTGGCGCGGAAGTGCGGGTAGGAGAAGTAGACGTGGGTGCCGCGCTTCTCCAGGAGGGCCTCGGCCTGCTTCTTGGCGCGTACGAACTCGACGACGTCCAGGAGGAGGTCGGGGCGCTGTACGGCGACCAGGTGGAGTCGCAGCCGCTCGTGGACCCGCAGGCGGCGGGCGATCTCCGGATTCCAGTGGGTGTCCATCAGCGGCTTGGCCAGTTCCAGCTTTTTCCGGCGCACTTCGTCGCTGTCCTTGAGGAATCTGGGCCCGAACTGCGGGAGCAGGGTGACCAGGAACGGCCGGACCATGAGCGCGTCACGGCGCGGTCCGGCCGGGACCATGTCGGCGATCAGGTTCATCAGGGCGCGTGCGGAGTCGAAGCGGAGGGTGTAGCTGCCGCTCTTGGTGACGTGTTTGCCGTCCTCGCGGCCGACCAGGTAGTAGCAGGGGTAGTCGGCGACCACGGAGACACCGTCGGCGCGCAGGTAGGCCTCCATGGTGAACAGCGCGTCCTCGCCGGTCCACAGGGACTCGTCGAAACGCATCCCGTGCTGTTCGAGAAGTGCGCGGCGGAACAGTTTCTGCGCGCTGAGCGTGAACTTGATGTTGGACGAGAAGACGTCGGTACGGTCGAGCGTCTTGCCCCACATGGACTGCGGGGGTTTGCGGTTGATCCCCTCGACCTTGCCGAGGACGACGTCCGTGTTGTTCTTGTCGGCCATGGCGACCATGCGCGCGAGGGCCTCGGGGCCGAGCCGGTCGTCGGCGTCCAGGAAGAACACGTAGCGGCCGGCGGCCTTGCCGAGGCCGACGTTGCGGGGGCCGCTGGGGCCGCCGGAGTTCTCCTGTCGGATCACGGTCACCGACATGGCGGCGCGGGCCGCGAACTCCTCCAGGTACTCCCCCGTGCCGTCCGTCGACCCGTCGTCGACCGCGATGACCTCCATGCGTGCCGGGTCGAGGGTCTGGCTCTCCACGGACGCCAGGCATTCGACGAGATACGGCATCGCTTCGTACGCCCCGATGATCACGGTCACATCAGGCTGCGCAACGACGGCCACGTTTCCCCCTAGTCAATGATGCGTTCCCCCTGCGTCACCTCGATCGCAACGTGTTAGATGACCGGCTGGCGCAACCGGTTGCCTTGGGACGCACCTTCAGTGGCACACATCACATGACGAGAAGCCAGCCGAGCGGTGTACAGCGGGTTACGTCGGAGAGTACGGACGCACGGTAAGAGTTGCTCACCGGAGACCGCGAAGCATTGGTAAGAGAAACGGCGCGAATGACTAAGCAGAGGCAAAAAGTCGCGCCCGGAGAAACGCCGAGGGGCTCGGTACCAGGGAGAAAACCCTGGTACCGAGCCCCTCGGGGTTGTGGTGCGAGCGGTCAGCCGGTGGGGGTGCCCTCGGCCTCGCCGGCGGCCTTCAGCGGGTCGCCGGGCAGCACCTCGGCGAGTTCGGCCGCCTCGGGGTCACCGGCCACGATCCGGGCCTCCTGGCCCAGGTTGCGGGTCTCGGCCTTACGGGCGAGCGCGGCGACCGCGGCGTTGAACTGCTCGATGGAGGTCGGCTCGTCCGGTCCGAGCAGATACCGCTTGAGCTCGTCCCGGTCCAGGGCCAGCGGATCGGCCGACGGGTCGCGTACGGCGTCCAGCAGGGCGTCCAGTTCCTTGGCGCTGTTGGAGAGGATCACGGCGGCGCGCACCGCGGTGTTCGCCCGCTTGAACTCCTCCACGCCGACTTCGGCGGAGTCCGTGACGGCGTACGGCTTGCCGCTGGCGATGAAGTCGGAGACGACGCTGGAGATGTCGGAGACCATCGCGTCGGAGACGTTGAAGCAGTCGTAAAGGCGCGGTTCGGCGCCAGTGACGACCCGGTGCTCGTGGTCGGGGAAGGAACGCCAGTGGGCGTCGTTCCACTCGGCGCGCAGCCGGGCGACCTCCTCGTGCTTCTTCAGGTCGACGACGTCGTCCCGGCTGGCCTCGGCCTCGTCGCGCTTCTCGCCGCCGGTACCGGTCAGCTCGGCCAGGCGGGCCTCGATACGGGCCAGCTCGGCCTGTGCCGCCGCCTGGGCGGCCGTGTCGGCGGTGAAGCGGGGGTCGGCGGCGCGCTGGGCGGCGGCCTTCTCGAGGAGCGCGGTGACGCGTCGGTGGGCGGCGCCGGCCTGGGCGCTGACGGTGCCGGTGAAGGGGTGCGGCTTGTACAGGACGCGGACCGGCGGGTCGGCCTTGACCAGCTTCTTCACGATGTTCTCGCCGGCGAGCACGAGGGAGGTGTTGCCGGGGTTGCCGTCCCAGCCCTCCCAGGTGGGCGCGTACAGGACGGTGGGGCAGCGTCCCTCGACGGGGGCGCCCGGCCCGCTCTGGATGGGGGCCAGCTGCGGGCGGCCGACCTCGACGATGTCGTCGTCGCGGACACCGACGTCGGCGATGGCGTAGCGGTCGCGGCCCGCGCGGCCGGCGGTCCACACCTCGTCGTAGACCTTGCTGAACGGGTTGACGCTGGCCAGCTTGTCGCTGTCGCCGTGGCCGATGAAGACGTGCTTCATGGTGGGGACGCGCAGCAGGTGGATGTTCTTGCCGACGTTGGCCGCGTAGAGGGCGACACGGACCGTGGAGAGGTCCAGGTTCATCAGGTGCACACCGCCGGGCACGCAGATGACGGGGGCCGTGGTCGGGGCGAGGCTCTGCAGGATGACCCGCTCGCGCAGCAGGACCAGCGGGCGGGAGTCCAGCTGTTCCATGGTCTCCAGCCACATGTTGACCTGGTAGGCGGAGTCCTTGGAGCCGGAGAAGTACAGCACGGTCTCGGGCTTGTACTGGCTCATCCAGTCGTCGACGGCGGCCAGTACGGTGTCCGCGTCCGGCGGGGTCTTTTGGCCGCGTACGTACGGCAGCAGCACCAGCACGTAGACGCAGCCCAGGGCGAGGGTGATCCCGATGCCGAGGAAACCGGCGACGGGGTTGTCCGTCATCGACGAGACCAGCAGGCCCACGACGGCCGCGAGGTCGAGGTGGAGCATCTTCTCGGCGGAGCGGTCGAGCAGGCCGCGCGGCGGGGCGTCCGGGATACGGATGCGGGACTTCAGGTCGACGTTGCGGGTGGCGACCGGCATCCGGCGGCGGTTGCGGATCAGGGTGACCAGTGCGCCGTGCGGGGCCTGCAGTCCGTAGAAGGCGATGAAGCAGGCGATCGCGCCGTAGAAGACCAGACCGTTCGAGAGGTCCATCCGGGCCAGCAGCAGGATCAGCAGCAGCTGCCGGATCAGGAAGCGGATCGACAGACCGGCCCGGACCTTGCTCAGGCGGTTGATGAGATAGCTGCCCTTGCGGTGCAGGTAGTGGTCCGCCAGGTACGTGACGGCGGCCGCGGCCGCGAAGGCGTATACGCTCGGGACGAGCGCGGCGATCATGAGTACCGGGAAGCCGAGCATCATCAGTGCCGCCGCGGCCAGCTCGGCCGCGCTGCCCACCCGGGCGACGCGAATAGCGGTGGATATCACGGAGAACCTTTTGCTGACAAAAAGGCCGGAATTTGACCTTGCGGACGATCTGGGAGGTTGTCGATCGAGGGATTTTTACGGTTCAGGCCCCTGTGATTGCTCCGCGAACGCGCAGCCACAGAGGCCTGAATTAACGATGACTAATGAACGCCGATTATGCCACGCCGTCCTGTCGGTCCAGGACACTGGCCAGCGCCTGCTCGAAGCCGGAGGCCAGGCCGGCGGCGGCCGTCGGGTCCTGCTGGCGGACGTCGATGACATGGCCGGTGAGTTCGGACAGCAGCACGTCGAGGGAGGTGCGGGCGACGGCCTCGGAGGAGAGCAGCGAGCCCGACGGCTCCTGACCGAACGCCTTGGTGCGCATCGGGGTGGCGGTGCGCTCGGGGTTGATGCAGTTGACACGGATGGCGTCGCCGGCCCACTCGTCGGACAGGGCCTGGGTGAGGTTCACCATGGCGGCCTTGGTCGAGGAGTAGAGGCTGTACTCGGCGCGGCCGCGGGTGTAGCTGCTGGAGGTGTAGAGCAGCAGCTGGCCCTGGGTCTCGGCGAGGTACTTGTAGCTGGAGCGGGCGATCTGCACCGGTGCCAGGTAGTTGACCTTCAGCGCCTCCTCGATGGTGGCGTTGTCGGTCTCGGCGAGCTTGCCGATGCGCAGCACGCCTGCCGTGTTGACGACGTAGTCGATCCGGCCGGTCTCCGCGTACGCCTTGGAGAGCGCGTCGTCGACCTCCTCCGGGTTCTCCACGTGGGTGCCGGTGGTGGAGCGGCCCAGGGCGTAGACGTTCGCGCCGTAGGACTCGGCGAGTTCGGCGATGTCCTTGCCGATGCCGTACGAACCGCCGAAGATCACCACGGTCTTGCCGGTGAGCAGCGCGCGGTAGGCGTCCTCGCCGTTCTGCTCGGGGGCGGAGGCGGAGGCGAGCTGGAAGAGCTTGTCGGCGATGAAGACGTCGACGGGCTGGGTGACCTTCATGTTGTACTCGTCGCCCGCGACGACGTGGATCGGCACGTCCGGCAGGTACTTGAGCACGACGGAGCAGTCGTCGGTGGCCTGGAAGTTGGGGTCGCCGGCGGCGACCTCGTAGGCCCGCTTGATCGTGGACAGCTTGAAGGCCTGCGGGGTCTGACCGCGGCGCAGCCGGGAGCGGTCCGGGATCTCGGTGATGAACTCGCCGTCATCACCGTGCGTCCGCGTGACGATGATGGTGTCGGCGGACGGGATGGCGACGTCGACGGCCTGGTAGCGCTCCAGGGCGGCCACGCAGTCGTCGATGACGCGCCGCGACAGCAGGGGGCGTACGGCGTCGTGGAAGAGGACGTTGAGGTCCTCGTCCTCGGCCAGGTTCTCACCGAGCGCCCCGATGGCGCGCTCGGTGGTCTCGTTCCGCGTGTTGCCGCCCTCGATGATCTTCTTGACCTTTGTGAACCCGGCCTTGGCGACGATCTTCTCGATGTCCGCGACATAGCCCGGCGCCATCAGCACGATGATGTCGTCGATCGAGTCGGCCTTCTCGAAGGTGGTCAGGGTGTGCTCGATGACTGCCTTGCCGGCGATCTTCAGCAACTGCTTGGGGATCGACAGACCCACCCGCTGGCCGGTGCCACCGGCCAGGATCACTGCGGTGGTTCGGGGCTTGGCTATGTGCTGGGACACAGGTGACCTACCTTGGGGCATCAGGGAACCTGGAAATGGTCCCACTTCGGGTAACCGGTGTGCAAGGTGAGCGCCGTCCACTGCATATGTGCCCGCAACCTTTCATTCACCTTGCGGCGCTGGTGATGGGCATCGCCCGTCGGGCGCGTGAGAAAGTTCCGTGAATTTGCTGTGAGTAACTACACAGGGCATTCCGATTGCTGTGCGTGATGCATGGTACGTCTCAGCAGAGCTAAGGCATGCCCTGCAGACGGCTTAGCGCAGCTAAGCCGTGCCGCGGGGACGGCTTGACGCAGCCAAGCCGTCCCCGCGCAGAACCGGCTCAGCGCCGTCGCAGTTTCTTCAGACATCGGTGACCCAGTACCCGTACGAGCTCCTTCGACGACGTCTGGTGCACCGTGCCGGCTTTCGCCTCGACGGTGTGACGTACCGGTACCGCGGCCGCCGCGGCGAGTGCGCCGTACAGGGCCTGGGCGGCGACCTCCGGTGCGATGCGGGCCCCGGCGACGGCCGGGCCGGTGGCCGGTTCACGCTGCTCGGGTACGGCGGAGAGCAGGGAGGGGTCGCCGACGACGCGGACGCCCATGGCGCCGATGCGTTCCACCATCTCGGCGCCGATGCGGCCGGCGGCCTCGACGGCCCAGTCGGGGGTGGAGATCTTCACGTCGTCGGCGGTGGGACTGCACGTGTTCTTCATATGCATGACGGCGCCGTTGCGGACGAGCTTGGAATAGAGCTCGTCCGGCAGTCCATTGCCGCGGAATTCCACGTTGAGCTTTCGCAGCATTTCGGTCTCGGCGAGGGTGAGGGAGCGGTTCGCCGCGTCCGGTACGGACCTGAGGAGGTTTTCGGGCAGTCCGAGCAGCGCTTCGAAGGTGCGCATCAGTCCGTCGCGGTCCCGGTCGTCGACCACGACGACGGTGATCCGGTCGGCGCCGACCGCGCGGATCCAGCGTTCGACAAGCCGGTCGTGCCGGTGCCGGCGCCAGAAGCTCGGGTTGGGCTTCTCGTAGGGGGCCTTGCGCAGCATGTGATCCAGCCACTCCTCGTACCCCATGCGCAGCCCGTTCTGCACGTACTGCTGCCACTGCGAGGGCATGATCCGGGCGATCGGGCGCAGGGTGACGAGGACGTGGACGCGGTCGCCGCCGAGCTGCTCGACGATGCGGGCGACACTTTCGTCGTCGGGGGCGTCGGCGAAGAACTCGCTGCTGATCACCGAGGTCCGGGAACCGGTGGCCTCGACCTGCTTGAGCAGCCGGGTCCAGTGCTTCTCGGTGGGCGCGGTGTCGCCGATCATCGCGGGCCGGGCGCAGGCGGCGAGGGCGGCCTCCATGGGGTGCCGGCTGGTCGCCGGGAACTCCACGCCGTGTTCGGGCAGCTTGTCCTTCGCGGCGAAGAGGGCGCCCTGGATGGCCGTGGTACCGGTCTTGTGCGGGCCGATGTGCAGCAGGCGGGTGCCGGTGGGCAGGGCGGCGAGGGGACCGGTGGGGTTCGTGGGGCTCATGGGGCCTACGGGGGCGTTGTCCACCGGGGCTTCGCTTCTCGTACAGTCCATCTCCATGGTTAACGGAAGGTAAGACGTTTACCTGAGGTTCACCTGAGAGGCGCCTGGGACACAGATGAGTCCCAGGCTCCCGTTACACAGACTTGACTTTCGGCGCACCCGATTCGCTCGTCAGACGACCTGTACGCCCGGTTCGTCCGCCTCGACGCGCAGGGTCGCGAAGGTGCTCGCGGTGGCCTGCGGCTCCACGACGGTGTCCACGACCCGCACGCGCGCGTCGATGCCGTCGCGGCGGATGTCGAAGAGGTGGTAGCCGCGGTGGGCGTCGATGACCTTCCAGTGCGGGTTGTCGGGCTTCAGCGGGTCGAACTGGGCATGGAAGGCGGCCTGGTCCTGGTCGCCGTTGCTGGAGATGGAGGTGCCGACGAACTCGGCGCCGACCACGTCCGACGACGGGTCGGCGAAGTCCTGCTTCAGGTCGCTGATCATCGTGAGATGCCGGTCGCCGCTGAGCACGACGGGGTTGCGGATCGAGGCGAACTCGTCCAGCAGGGCGTTGCGCTCGACCTGGTAGCCGTCCCAGGCGTCGTAGTACCAGAGTTTTCCGTCGCCGGGCAGGATGTCGGTCTCGGCCATCATGATCTGCGAGGCGATCAGGTTCCAGCGGGCCGGTGAGTGGTGCAGTCCGTCGAGGAGCCACTGCTTCTGCCCGGCGCCGAGCATGGTCAGGGAGGGGTTCTCGGCGGCCGCCTGGCTGGTGACCTGGTCGCTGCGGAACTGCCGGGTGTCGAGGACGTTGAGCCGGGCCAGCCGCCCGAACTCCAGGCGGCGGTACATCTGGATGTGCGGCCCGTCCGGGATCGCACTCGCCCGGACCGGCATGTGCTCGTAATAGGCCTGGAAGGCGGCGGTCAGCCGGGCGACGAACGCGTCGTGGGACTGTTTGTCGGGGTCCTGCGGGACCTGGCCGGCCCAGTCGTTGTCGACCTCGTGGTCGTCGAAGGTGACCACCCAGGGCGCGTTCGCGTGCATGGCGGCGAGGTCGGGATCGCTGCGGTACTGGGCGTAGCGGTTGCGGTACTGCGCCAGGGTGTACGGCTCCCCGGTGCCCTCGTGGCGGCGCGGGCCGGCCGAGGACGGCGTGGACTCGTAGATGTAGTCGCCGACGAAGAGGACGATGTCGGGGTCCTGGGCGAGCATGTCGGCGTACGGGGTGAAGTAGCCGTGCTGCCAGTTCTGGCAGGAGGCCAGGGCCACGCGCAGGGAGCCGCCCGTGGCGTGCGGGTGGGGTGCGGTGCGGGTGCGGCCGGTCGGGGAGATCCGGCCGCCGGCGCGGAAGCGGTACCAGTAGGAGCGGTCGGGGCGCAGTCCTCGTACATCCACGTGAACGCTGTGCCCGTACTCGGGCCGAGCATGGGCGGTGCCCCGGCGGACGGCCTTGCGGAACCGTTCGTCCTCGGCGATCTCCCAGGCGACGGGGACGACGGTGTCGGGCATGCCGCCGCCGTCGAGGGGGTCGGGGGCCAGCCGGGTCCAGAGCACGATGCCGTCGGGGAGCGGGTCGCCGGAGGCGACACCGAGGCTGAACACGCCGTCGGGCAGCGGGTTTTCGGCTGCCTGCGCGGAGGCGGGCAGCCAGAGCTGGGCGGATGCGGCGGCTGTGAGGACGGCGGCACCGGCGGTCAGAAAGCGGCGTCGGTCGGGCGATGGTGCTCCGGTCATGCGCGGACTCCCTTGCCACGGTGGCCTCTTGAACGGTCTGACCTTCGGAAACTCCCACGGCCGGACGGTCCGTGCGCTGAACGAGACCATTCGTGCGCATGACAACTAGGGAGACAACGGACGACCTCAACCGGCAGAGGATCAGACCACTGGGGCCCCGCACTTGACGACGGGTCAGCCGCCTCGGCCCTGGGGCGGGCCGGCCTCCGCGGGACCGGTGACCGCCGGAGCCGTGACCGCCGCCGCCAGCCGGTCGCGGAACCAGCGGTGGCCCGGGTCGGCCGAGTTGCGCGGGTGCCAGGCCATGCCGAAGTCGAGGGGCGCCAGGTCGAGCGGGATCGGGAAGGTGCGCAGGCCCAGCGCCTCGACGGTGTCGTCGAGCCAGTCGGCGACGGTGAGTGCGACGAGGTCGGTGGTGCGGGCGAGCATCATCGCGCTGGTGTGGCTGGGTACGACGACGGCGATACGGCGCTGGTGGCCGAGTTTGTCGAGGGCGTGGTCGATGGGGCCGAGGCGTCTGCCGTGCCGGGAGATGCCGATGTGACCGGCGGCGGCGAACCGTCGGGCGGTGATCCGCCCCTGGAGGAGCGGGTGTCCGGCGCGGGCGACGCCGACCAGGGTCTTGCGGGTGAGCCGGCGGGTGCGGATCTCGGGGTCCAGGTGGCCGAGGACGCCCAGTTCGACGTCGACCAGGCCCTGCCGGAGCGCGGGCCCGCCTTCCAGCGCCTCCGGCACGAAGACGACGTCCACGTGCGGGGCCTGTGCGTGGACGTGGTCGGTGAGCGTCCCGGCGAGGCCCACGAGGAGCAGTTCGCTGCTCTGCACGGTGAAGGCGCGCTGGAGGTGGACGGGGTCGAATCCCGCGCCCGGCCGCAGGACGTCGTCGCAGCCGCGCAGCAACTCGGCCACCTGGTCACGGAGTTCGAGGGCGCGTGGGGTGGGGACCAGGCCCTGCCCGGCGCGTACCAGCAGCGGGTCGCCGACGGCTCGGCGCAGCCGGGCGAGGGTACGGCTGACGGCGGCGGGTGAGGTGCCGAGCCGCTCGGCGGCCCGGGTCACGCTGTTCTCCTGGAGCAGGGCGTCCAGGACGCGCAGCAGGTTGAGATCGATCAAAAAATACCCTCCTGAGCTGCGTCTTTGCGTATGCGGCAAGGATTCACTGCCCATCTTTGCATGGCTGCGGGGGCGGTGTGCCGCGGAGAGTGGTCGTCGCCGGCGAGACCGCCCCCGGCGGACCGGCGCGACAGAAGGGCACGCACGTGTACGTCATCACCGCACCCACCAGTACCATCGGCCGTCTGGTCGTCGACGACCTCCTCGACCACGGGGAGAAACCGCGCCTGGTCACCCGGGACGCCTCGCGGCTCGCCCCCGGGGTCCGGGAGCGGGCCGAGATCGTCGAGGGCTCGCACGGCGACGAGGCCGTGGTCGACCGGGCCTGTGCGGACGCCGAGGGCGTCTTCTGGCTGGCGCCGGACGACGGGGACGCGCCGAGCACCGAGGCCGCCTATGTCGACTTCACCCGTCCCGCGGCGCGGGCGTTCGCCCGGCACGGCGTCCGGCGGGTCGTCGCCGTCACGGCGCTGGGCCGTGGCACACCGCTCAAGGAGCATGCCGGTGCGGTGACCTCGTCCCGGGCGATGTGCGACCTGATCGCCGCGTCCGGCGTGAACTTCCGGGCGGTGGCCTGCCCGTCGTTCATGCACAACCTGCTCAACCACGTCCGGTCGATCAGGGAACAGGGTCTGTTCTTCATGATGGCCGACCCGGATCTGAAGGCTCCGACCGTGGCCGCCCGGGACATCGCCGCGACCGCCGTGAGCCTGCTGCTGGACGGCACCTGGACGAGGTCCGGCGAGGTCGCCTGCCTCGGTCCCGAGGATCTGTCGCCGAACGACATGGCCCGGATCGTCTCCGAGGTGCTCGGCACCGAGGTCGGCTACCGGCAGATCAGCGGCGCCGCGTTCAAGGAGCGCATGACCGGCTTCGGGATGACCGAGGGGATGGCACAGGGGCTGGTCGACATGTTCGAGGCGAAGAACAGGGGAGTGGACAACGCCGAGCCGCGCACCGCCGGGTCGACGACACCGACGACGTTCCGGCAGTGGTGCGAGGAGGTGCTCAAGCCCGCCATGACGGGCTGAACACCCACGGCCACCCGCGCCCCCGACCCGGCCCCGTCACTCCTCGAACGGGTCGAAGTCGCCGTACTCGCGCAGCGACTCGTCGCGCTCCGCCTCGCGGTCGCGGCGGCGCTGTACGGCAGGGCGCTGTTCCTCGAAGCGGTGGTCCTCGCCGCGGCGGCCGAGCATCTCGGCGCCGGACATCATGGACGGCTCCCAGTCGAAGACGACGGCGTTCTCCTCGGGGCCGATGGCGACGCCGTCGCCGCTGCGGGCACCCGCCTTCATCAGCTCCTGCTCCACACCGAGGCGGTTGAGGCGGTCGGCGAGGTAGCCGACGGCCTCGTCGTTGTTGAAGTCGGTCTGCCGGACCCAGCGTTCGGGCTTCTCGCCGCGCACCCGGAACAGGCCGTCGTCCTCCTGGGTGACGGTGAAGCCGGCGTCGTCGACGGCCTTGGGCCGGATGACGATCCGGGTCGCCTCCTCCTTGGGCTTGGCCGCGCGGGCCTGGCCGACCAGCTCGCCGAGCGCGAACGTCAGCTCGCGCAGGCCCAGGTGGGCCACCGCGGACACCTCGAAGACGCGGTAGCCGCGGGCCTCCAGGTCGGGGCGGACCATCTCGGCGAGGTCCTTGCCGTCGGGGACGTCGGTCTTGTTGAGGACGACGATCCGGGGCCGGTTGTCGAGGCCGCCGTACTGCTTGAGCTCCTCCTCGATGACGTCGAGGTCGGAGACGGGGTCGCGCTCGGACTCCAGGGTGGCGGTGTCCAGGACGTGGACGAGGACGCTGCACCGCTCGACGTGGCGCAGGAACTCCAGGCCGAGGCCCCGGCCCTGGCTGGCGCCGGGGATGAGTCCGGGGACGTCGGCGATGGTGTAGACGGTCGAACCGGCGGTCACCACACCGAGGTTGGGGACCAGGGTGGTGAACGGGTAGTCGGCGATCTTGGGCTTGGCGGCGGACAGCACCGAGATCAGCGAGGACTTGCCGGCGCTGGGGTAGCCGACCAGTGCCACGTCGGCGACGGTCTTCAGTTCCAGGACGATGTCCTGGAGGTCGCCGGGCACGCCGAGCAGGGCGAAGCCGGGGGCCTTGCGGCGGGCGCTGGCGAGAGCCGCGTTGCCGAGGCCGCCGCGGCCGCCCTGGGCGGCGATGTACGAGGTGCCGTGGCCGACGAGGTCGGCGAGGACGTTGCCCGCCCCGTCCAGCACCACGGTGCCGTCGGGCACCGGCAGGACCAGGTCCTGTCCGTCCTTGCCGGCTCGGTTGCCGCCCTCGCCCGGCTTGCCGTTGGTGGCCTTGCGGTGCGGGGAGTGGTGGTAGTCGAGGAGGGTCGTCACGGACTGGTCGACGGTCAGGATGACGTCGCCGCCGCGGCCGCCGTTGCCGCCGTCGGGGCCGCCGAGCGGCTTGAACTTCTCCCGGTGTACGGAGGCACAGCCGTGGCCTCCGTTACCCGCGGCGACGTGCAGCTCGACGCGGTCCACGAAGGTGGTCATGGTGGGGTGCCTCCAGTTACTTACGGGGTGATACCTATGTCAACACGCGAAAGGCGGACCCGCCTTCCCGATCGGGAAGTGAGGTCCGCCTCGCGATACGTTCGGTCTGAGCCGTCCAGTCAGAAGACCAGGACTCAGGCGACCGGAACGATGTTCACGACCTTGCGGCCACGGTGGGTACCGAACTCCACCGCACCGGGCTGCAGCGCGAACAGCGTGTCGTCGCCGCCACGGCCGACGCCCGCGCCGGGGTGGAAGTGGGTGCCGCGCTGACGGACCAGGATCTCGCCCGCGTTGACGACCTGACCGCCGAAGCGCTTCACGCCGAGGCGCTGAGCGTTGGAGTCACGACCGTTACGGGTGGACGATGCGCCCTTCTTGTGTGCCATCTCTCCTCAGTCCCTTACTTCGCAGCCGCGGGGATCTCAGTGACCTTGATCGCCGTGTACTGCTGGCGGTGGCCCTGACGACGGCGGTAGCCGGTCTTGTTCTTGTAGCGAAGGATGTCGATCTTGACGCCCTTGTGGTGGTCCACGACCTCGGCCTGGACCTTGATGCCGGCCAGGACCCACGGGTCGCTGGTCACAGCGTCGCCGTCGACAACGAGCAGGGTCGAGAGCTCGACCGTGTCGCCAACCTTGGCGGTGGAAATCTTGTCAACCTCAACGATGTCGCCGACAGCAACCTTGTGCTGGCGACCACCGCTGCGCACGATGGCGTACACGCGGATCTCACTCTCTCGCTCGGGAACGGCACCCCCGCAGTCCAGCCGTCCGGCACGCGGGCGGCCTCTCCGGAACACCGTGTGCTCCGGAGGAAGAGGTTTACGGGGATGTGGCACGTCCTCATATCCATGGACACGCCGAGGGTCAAGGTTACGGGGCAGTGGCCGAGGGGGTCAAACCGGGCCCCGGGAGGTGTGGGGCCGATCACTCGGAGCAGGCCCCGCACAGAACGGGACCGGCCGCACGGACCGGTCCCACGCAGAACGGGACCAGCCGCACGGACCGGTCCCACGAAGTGCGGGACCGGTCACCAGGACCCGCCCCGCGGAGTGCGGGACCGATCCACGGACCGGCCCCGCGCCCGGGTGTCAGCCCTCGTCGGAGGCGGTGGTGACCGTGGTGGTCTTCTTCGCCGTCGACTTGGCGGCGGCCGTCTTGGCGGTCTTGGCCGCCTTCTTGGCCGTCGTCGTCTTCTTCGCCACCGTCTTCTTGGCCGCGGTCTTCTTGGCGGCCGTCTTCTTCGCGGCGGTCTTCTTGGCAGCCGTCTTACGGGCCGTCTTCTTGGCCGGAGCGGCCTCCTCGACGCCCTCCTCGACGGTCTCACCGGCGACCGGCGCCTCGGCGGCGGACGCCTCCGGCTGCCCGGCGGCCTCCGTCGACGGCACGACCACGACGGCCGCCTCCTCCGACGCGGTCGGCGCGGTGGCCTTGCGCACCGCGCGGCGGCGCGGACGGCCCGGGGCGGCGCTCTCGGCGGGCGCGGCCGCCTCGGGCTCCGTCGCCGTCTCCACCACCGGCTCGGCCACCGGCTCCGCCACCGCTTCGGCCGCCGGGGCGGCGGTCTCGGCGACGACGGTCACCGCGGCCGTCTCGGCCCCTGCCGGGGCACCGGCGGGCGCCGACACCTTCCGGGTGGCCCGGCGACGGGTACGGCCCCTGGGCGCGGTCTCCTCGGCGGCCGGGGCCTGCGGTGCCTCGGGGGCCTGGACGACCGGGTCCTCCACGGCGACCGGCTCGGCGTGCGCCTCGGCGGCCGGTTCCGGCAGTACCTCGTGCTCGGCCCGGGCGGTCGGCGTCTCGGCCTCCGCACCCCGGTTGCGGCCCACCCGCTCCCTGGGCGCCCCGGCCGGAGCCGAGGCCCGGCGGCCCGCCCGGCGGCGGGTACGGCCGCGGCCGGCCGCGGCCTCCGCCTCGGCGACGCTGCTGTACAGCTCCTCGTCCGGCGCGAAGTCGGGGGCCGGCAGCGCGACGGGGCCGGCGGCCTCGGCCGCGACCTCCGCCGCCGTCTCGACCGCCTGGACGGCCTCGGCGTGCTCGACGGCCCCGTCGGCCGTGGCCGTGTGGGTGTCGTGCAGGTCGTGGTCGTGCTCGTGCCCGTCGCCGCCACGGCCGCGCTTCTTGCGCTTGCCGCCGCCACCGCCGCCGGAGCTGGGCTGCTCCATGTGGACGATGACGCCACGGCCGTTGCAGTGCACGCAGGTCTCGGAGAAGGACTCCAGCAGGCCCTGCCCGACGCGCTTGCGGGTCATCTGGACGAGCCCCAGCGAGGTCACCTCGGCCACCTGGTGCTTCGTCCGGTCCCGCCCGAGGCATTCGAGCAGGCGGCGCAGCACCAGGTCCCGGTTGGACTCCAGGACCATGTCGATGAAGTCGATGACGATGATGCCGCCGAGGTCGCGCAGCCGCAGCTGGCGGACGATCTCCTCGGCCGCCTCCAGGTTGTTCCTGGTGACCGTCTCCTCCAGGTTGCCGCCCTGGCCGGTGAACTTGCCGGTGTTGACGTCGATGACGACCATCGCCTCGGTCCGGTCGATCACCAGCGAACCGCCGCTGGGCAGCCAGACCTTGCGGTCCAGGGCCTTGGCGAGCTGCTCGTCGATCCGGTAGGTGGCGAAGACGTCGACCTCGGAGGTCCACTTCGACAGCCGGCCCGCGAGGTCGGGGGCGACGTGCGAGACGTAGCCGTGAACGGTCTCCCAGGCCTCGTCGCCGCTGACGACGACCTTGGAGAAGTCCTCGTTGAAGATGTCGCGGACGACCCGGACGGTCATGTCCGGCTCGCCGTACAGCAGCGTCGGCGCGTTCGAACTGCCGCCGTTCTTCGACTTCTTCTGGATCTCCTCCCACTGCGACTGGAGCCGTTCGACGTCGCGGCGCAGCTCGTCCTCGCTCGCGCCCTCGGCGGCGGTGCGCACGATGACGCCCGCGTCCTCGGGGACGATCTTCTTGAGGATGGTCTTCAGCCGGGCCCGCTCGGTGTCGGGCAGCTTGCGGCTGATGCCGGTCATCGAGCCCTCGGGGACGTACACGAGGTAGCGGCCCGGGAGGGAGACCTGGCTGGTCAGGCGGGCGCCCTTGTGTCCGATCGGGTCCTTCGTCACCTGGACGAGCACGGACTGGCCGGACTTGAGGGCGGCCTCGATGCGGCGCGGCCCGTTGGCCATGCCGAGTGCCTCGAAGTTGACCTCACCGGCGTACAGGACGGCGTTGCGGCCCTTGCCGATGTCGATGAAGGCGGCCTCCATGGACGGCAGCACGTTCTGGACCTTGCCCAGGTAGACGTTGCCGACGTACGAGGTGGCCTGCTCCTTGTTGACGTAGTGCTCGACGAGCACGCCGTCCTCCAGGACGCCGATCTGGGTGCGGTCGCCGTGCTGGCGTACGACCATCACGCGCTCGACGGCCTCACGGCGGGCCAGGAACTCGGCCTCGGTGATGATCGGGACGCGCCGGCGGCCCTGCTCGCGGCCTTCGCGGCGGCGCTGCTTCTTGGCCTCCAGACGCGTGGAGCCCTTGATGGACTGCACCTCGTCGGACGGCTCGGACGGCTTGCGGGGCTCGCGGACCTTGACGACCGTGCGCTCCGGGTCGTTGTCGCCGGGCTCGGCGTCGGCGGAGCTGTCGCCGGCGCGACGCCTACGGCGACGGCGGCGACGGCTGCTGGAGGAGCCGCCGACCTCGTCGTGGGCGTCCTCGTCGTCCTCTTCCTCCTGCTCGGCGGTGTCCTCGGCATCCTGCTCGGCCTGCTCGGCGGCGAGCTCGTCGCTGTCGGCGTCGCCGTCACCGGCGTCACCACGGCGGCGGCGACGGCCACCGCGGCGGCGACGGCGGCGGGATCCGGCCTCCTCGGCCTCGTCGTCACCGTCGGCGGCGTCCTCGGCCTCCTCGGCGGGCTCCTCCGGCTCCTCGGCCTCGTCCTCGGCGGCGGGCCGGGCGGCCGGGGTCTCCTCGGCGGCACCTCGGCGCCTGCGCCGGCGGCGCGCACCGGTCTCGGCCTGCTCGGCCTGCTCGACCTGTTCGGCCGGCTCCGGCCGGTACGGGGCGAGTTCCTCGGGCTCCTCCGCCACGGCGGCCACGGCGGCCGCTTCGGCGGCGGCCCGCTCCGGGGTCTGGAACTTCGGCTCGGTGAACACGGGCGCCTGGAACACGGCCACGGCGGGCCGGGCGGGGCGGCGCTGCGACTCGTCCTCGGCGGACGTGGCCGCGGCGGCGGGCTCGGAGAACCCGATGGCGGCCTGCCGTACGACCCGGCGCCGGCGCCGCGGGGACTCGGTCTCCGGCTCCTCGACGGCGGGGGTCTCGGTGATGGAGGTGACGGCCGGGGCCTCGACGGCCTGCGGCTGCGCCTCGGCGGCGGCCTCGGGCGCACCGGCGGGCGCGGCGACCCGGCGGGTGGCGCGGCGCCGGGTGCGCGGCGCGGGCGCGGTGGGCTCGGCCTCGGGGGCGGGGGTGCTCCCGTGGGTCTCGCCGGTCTCGGCGGCGGCCGCGGGCTCGGCGACGGCCTCGACGGCCTCGGCGGTGTCCGCGACGGCGGCCGTGGGTGCGGTCTCGGCGGCGGTCTCGGCCGGCACCGGGGCACCCGCGGGCGCGGACGCCCGGCGGGTCGCCCGACGGCGGCTACGCGGAGCGGGCACGGCCTCCTCGGCGGTTTCGGTGGCCTCGGCGGCCGGAGCGGCCTCGGTGACCTCAGCAGTCTCGGCGACCTCAGGGGCCTCGGAAACCGCGGAAGCCTCGACAGCCGCTTCCTGCTCGACCGCCTCGGTGGGCGCGGAGACGCGACGCGTGGCACGCCGACGCGTCCGGCGCGGCGCGGCCTCCTCGTCGCTCTGTGCGGCGGTCTCGGCCGCGGGTGCAGCCTCGGTGGGCTCGGCGGGCTCGGTGGCGGTCGCGGGAAGCACGGTCTCGGCCGTCTCGACGGCCTCGGCTCCCGTCGGGGAACCGGCGGGCGCGGACGCCCGGCGGGTCGCCCGGCGGCGGCTACGCGCGGCGGGCACGGCTTCCTCGGTGACCGCGGCAGCCTCGGCGGTCTCGGCCGCCCCGGATGCCTCCAGGGTCTCTGCCGTCTCCTCGTCGGCCTCTGCGGGCTCGGAGGGGAACGACTCGGCGGCCGGTATGGCCGGCGTGGTGATCTCGGCCACGGCCTCACCCGCGGCGGGCGGTCCCGCGGGGCGGGACGCGGCACGGCGACGCCTGCGCGGCGGCAGGGTGTCGCTGGGCGTGTTCAGTTCGGAGCCCTCGGTGGGCTCGGTCGGTTCGAGCATGCGGGCGGTTCTCCCGTCAGGCTCCCGGGCGCCGCGCCTGGTCCGGCGTCGTTCGGTTCGAGCGACCGCCGGTGACGTCCGCGGCTCGCGCGATGCGCGGTGCCGCCGTGTGGGGCGCGGGCGCCGCACAGGAGCTCTCTTGTGTCCTGTCTCGCCGGTTCCGTACGCCTTGTCGCGGACGGCCTGGCGAAAGTCTTCTGGTCGGTGCGCTGCCCGACCCAGGTGGCTCCCGAGTACGAGGGCTGCGCGTACGACGTCCGTCCTTCGCGGGACCTTCCCTACGCCGGCGCCGTCGCGGCGGCAGCGTGTTCGGCCTTCGAGAGGGCCTCCACTGCCTCGCGGTCGGGCGCGAGCGGGTCGGTCACCGTGCCGGTCTCTTCATCGAGCAGCCCCTGCGCCAGCCTGGTCACCGCTGCGGGGACCGGCGGCGCCAGGTCGGCCACGGCGCGGAGACCGGACAGGACGTCGTCGGGTCGTACGGCAGGCGTCACGTGCCGAACAACCAGCCGCAGTATCGCACAGGGCTGGTCGCTCGGCCTATCAGCCGTTTCATTGTGCGTTTCAAGTTGTACGACGGCGGGGCGTGCGTCGAAGGTCCGTACGCCGTTCTTGGTCATGCGCTGGACCTCGACGGCGTCGGCCGTGGTGAACGCGGCGACGGCCTGTCGGGCCTCCTCCGGGTCCACGCCGGCCAGCCGCAGCTCCCACACGGAGGCGGTGAGCCGGTCGGCCAGTCCGGACGTGCGGGCCTCGACCGCGTCGACGATGTCGAGCCCGGTGGGCAGGGACTCGTCGAGGAGGACACGCAGTCGCTCCGGGTCGCGGGCCGCGGTGAGCGCGATCTCCAGGTACTCGGCCTCGCTGCCGGTGCCGGTGGGTGCGGCATTGGCGTACGACACCTTCGGGTGCGGTGTGAACCCCGCCGAGTACGCCATGGGCACCTCGGCGCGGCGCAGCGCCCGCTCGAAGGCGCGCTGGAAGTCACGGTGGCTGGTGAACCGGAGGCGGCCGCGCTTGGTGTAGCGCAGTCGGATGCGCTGCACCGCCGGTGCGGGCGGCGGGCCTTCGGGCTGTCGCTTGCCCAGTGTCGTCAGTCCTTCGTGGTTCTGGTGAGAGCAGCCGTGCCGCGGGGGCCGTGCTGCCGTGTACTGCTATTCATCAAGAGTACGTGTGTCGCGGCCGACAGGTTCCCGCCGGTCCACGGCCGCCGGCCGGGCGGGCTCGCCGAACAGGGCGCGGCGCAGGTCGGCTCGGGCCTGCCGGACGGCGCGTCCGACGGACCGTGCGACCTGGGCGGCGGGGCGCAGCACGAGGTCGCGTACGACGTGTCCGACCGGGGTGAGGACGGTCCGGTAGAGCAGGCGCGCGGGCTCCACGAAGATCCACCGGAAGAGGGTTCCGAGAATCCGTCCGACGGCGCGTGCGACGTGTCCGGCGGCGCGCCAGGCGTGGCCGAGGGCCGCCCCGATCTCCCTGAGAACGATGCCGAGGACACGGCCGACGGGGGTGAGGATCCAGCGCCACACGGCGACGGCGGGCAGCACGAGGAGCACCCGCACGATCCAGTACAAGGCGGTGGCGAGCTGCTCGAACACCCAGGCGACGGCTTTGGCGACGGGCGTGAGGAGCCAGATCACCGCGTGGCCGATCGGGGTGAGCACGCGCGCGTAGAGCCACACGAGGGCGTGGCCGAGGGGAGTGAGCAGGTGGCGATACAGCCAGATCAGCGGGACGACCAGGAGGACATGGAGGAGCCAGGCGACGGCGCGGCCGACAGGGGCGAGGACGTACCGCCGGAGGAATCGCGCGACGGGGACGACGAGGTACCGCCACAGGAACCGCGCGACGGCGGCGAAGGCGTCCCAGAGCAGCCGTATCGGCAGCACCACCAGGAACACGAAGATGCGGACGGGGATCCTGATCGCGACGACGAGACACCCCTCGGGGTGCTGCGTCTGCGGTTGCCGCTGCGGCTGTTTCTGCATGTCCATGGCCACAGAGACGCTATCGCGTGCCGTGCGGATGCGATCGGCCACCCTTGATCACCGAACGGCGGCGACACGGTAACGGTTGACCCGCACACGCCAATCTGGATGGATCCGGCCAGGGCGGCTTGATTTGCTGGGCACCAGCCAAATCTTGAGCCTTTCTTGGGTCCTTGGGGGACGAGCAATGAACTGGTACGTGGACGTACTGAAGAAGTACGCGGTGTTCAGCGGCCGTGCGCGCCGGCAGGAATACTGGATGTTCTTCCTGTTCAACCTGATCATCAGCATCGTGCTGGCGGTCGTCGGGCGGGTCATCGGGTTCGCCGCCCTCGGCGCGATCTACAGCCTGGCGGTCTTCCTGCCCGGCCTGGGCGTCTCGGTCCGCCGGCTGCACGACACCGGCCGTTCCGGCTGGGCGGTGCTGGTCGGCATCATCCCGCTGGTCGGCTGGATCATCCTGCTGGTCTGGCTCGCCTCCGAGGGCAAGCCGGAGCAGAACCAGTACGGCGACAACCCGAAGTACTCGCCCGCCGTCTGAGCTGTCATCACCCGAAGGCCCGCCGGATCCGTCCGGCGGGCCTTCGGCCGTCTACGAGGTGGCGGACGCTCTCTTGTTGCGTTCGGCCTGGAGGTGCAGGACCAGGAAGAGCACACGCAGGAGGTCGTCGGGGAGGGTGTGCAGGTCCTTCGGGAGGCTGATGCGGCGGGGGCGGGTGCCGAGGGCGTCGTACGACAGGGCGAGCGGGCCGATCGCCCTCGCCCGGCCGCTGAACCTGGGGTGATCCACGGGGTACGGCCCGATGCGGCGCGGGATCCCGGACCAGGCGGCGCAGTCGACGTCCCAGGTCCCGAACGTTCTCGGGACGCTGCCGAGGCGGCCGTACCCGATCTCGATGTCGCCGATCCACCGCAGCCGGCTGCCGAGCATGTCGTACTCCAGCGGATGCGGTCCGAGCGCGTGGGGCCTGCCGCCCCACCGGCCGTAGGTGAGGGGGACGTCCCCGATGGTGCGGAGCCTGCTGCCCAGCAGGTCGTAGCCCAGTTCCAGTTCCATGCCCGCCAACTCCCCCGTCACACCGGCCTTCGCTCTCCCCGATTGTGCGGCCGGCCCGCTGCGCCTTCCATGGCGGTCGTGTCACGGTTTCGCAGGGCTACGGCTTCCGGGAGGGGCGTGTTCCCGCGCGTCTTCCCGCAGTGAGGTGGCGCGCGCCCTCGGCAAGGTGTTCGGCCGTACGGCGCTGACGCCGTGGCGCCGCCGTGTCCCGGGGCCGGGAATCAGCGTCGGGGCAGTACCCCGGCCGCAACGAGCGACTCGTACAGTCGCTGCTGTTCCTCGTCGAGCCCGGAGTACAGCAGGTCGTACGCCTCCTCCTCGCCGCGCATCGCCTCGACGGGATCCCAGCCGTCGCCGAGGGCCGCCATGACGTGGGCGCGCCGGGTCATCTCGTGGCCGGTGAGATCGACGCTGAAGTCGACCGGTTCGGCGGGAAGGGAGGCATCAGAACTGGACATATGACCGAATCTAGGCAGGCGGGCCTTCCCGCGACAAGAGCCCGTGGGACACATCACAGCAGGTCATCGCAGGTCACGGCGCGGCATGACGCTGTGGGGTGACCACCGTGTCCGGAAGCGCGCCCGGTGGCCCGGGCAGGTCCGGAGGGTCGCCGTGGCCATGGACCACGGGGGTGGTCAGCGGTCGGCTGCCCGGTGCCCCGGCTCACGTGGGCGGTTCGGTCCCGGCCTGCTCGCTCACCATGTACCGCGCGTACCAGTCCGGCCAGTTGGGGTCCTCCGCGCCGGTGCGTGCCTCGTGCTCGCCGTGTGCCGCCGCGGCCCGCCGCAGGGCACTCGCCAGGTCCTCGGCCGAGGCGAACGAGGTGGCCGTGGGATCCAGCCGTCCCGGCAGCCGGTCGGTGACCTCCTGGAGGAGCCAGCCGTTGCCGTCCGGGTCGCTGAACGACAGGAAGGAGCCGTAGCTGCCGTGCTGCGGTGCGGGACCGGGCAGCCGGGCGTCGCCGTCGGCGTGGTGGAAGACACCGCCGGCGTCGTGGAACACCTCGCTGGGGTGGGCGCCGTGCCGTGCCAGCTCGTCGTGGGCGGTGTCGATGTCGTCGACGACCAGGTGCAGCCCCCGGGCCGACCCGGGCGTCTGTTCGGTGACCGACTCGCCGAAGATGACCGATGCCGGGGAACCCGGTGGGGTCATCTGCACCACCCGGAACTCCCCGTCGGTGGCGACGTCCGCGTCGAGCCGCCAGCCCAGCGCCGTGTAGAAGTCCTTGGCCCGGTCCACGTCGGACACGGGCACCACGACGACCTCTAGCTTCATGTCCATGGCTTGCACTTCCCGTCTCGGAGGGGCAGCAGCGGCGGCGAACGGATCCGCGACAGGGCCGAGCAGGGGCTCAGTGTGCGAGGAGCTGCTGGCCGCCGTCGATGTCGTAAGTGGCGCCGGTGAGGGCGTCGTTGACCATGAGGTGCACCGCGAGGGCGGCGACGTCGGCCGGACCGACCACGCGCCCGATGGGCAACGTCTTCCTCAACTCCTCGCGCCGCGCTTCGAGTCGGTCGCCCAGCAGGGAGGCCGACAGTGGGGTGTCCACGAACCCGGCCGCGATGAGGTTGACCCGGATCGGGGCGACCTCCAGCGCCAGGTTGGCGACCAGCGCCGGCAGCGCCGCGGTGAGGGCGCCGGTCACCGCCATCCCGGGCGCGGGCCGCCGGCCGCCGGTGCCGCCGATGAAGAGCAGCGCCCCGCCGGCCCTCACCTTCCCGCGGCTCGCCCGCGCCACCGCCAGCACCATCGCCAGACGCCCGCCGAAGTCACGTCCGGCGTCGGTCAGGTCGAGTCCGTCGAGGGGGGTGTACGACGGGCTGCCCGCCGTCACCAGCACATGGTCGACCTGCCCGGGCAGCTCCCCGACGAAGCGCTCCATGCGTTCGGTGTCGTGGGCGTCGAACACGGCCGTGCTCAGCGGGTGCAGCTCGTCCGCGGCCCGCTGGAGGCGCTCGGCGTTGCGCGCCACGAGCACCAGTTCGCCGCCGGCCGCCCGTACCTGCCGCGCGGTCTCCAGACCGATGCCCGCACTGCCCCCCACCACCACGACCGTCTGTCCGGCCAGTTCCCCGTGCGCTCCGCTCCGCTCGTCACCGCTCATGAGCGCCGTCTCCGCTCTGCCGTGAGCCCTCACCGGCCCCGGCGTCCACCATTGCGACGAACTCCTCGGTGGTGACGACGGCATGGGCGTACAGGGGCGCGTTGAGTTCGAAGGTCGCGGTCATCTCAGGCCAGCTGAAGGAGGCGATGGCGTCGCGGACGAGGGTCACGTGGTACCCCAGTTCCTGGCCGTAGCGCGCGGTGGTGTCCACACAGGTGTTGGCCCGCATACCGATCAGCACGATCTTCCGGATGTGGTGCTGCTTCAGCATGAAGTCGAGGTCGGTGTTGGCGAACCCGCTGGACGCCCAGTGCTGCCGTACGACGATCTCGTCCTCGCGCGGCTGGAAGTCGGGGTGCCACTCGGCGCCCCAGCTGCCCTCGGCGAAGATCTGCTGGGCGACGACGCGCCGCTGGGTCGGGGACAGGTGGCCCCAGGTGACGTAGTCGCTCGGTGTCGTCCGGTGGTGCGGCACGACGAAGACGCGAAAGCCGTGGGTGCGGGCCGTGGCGAGCACGGTCCGCATATGGTCGAGCAGGCCCACGCCCTCCGCCACTTCCTTCGCCCGGGGCCACAACTTGCCGCCCTCGGAGAGGAAGTCGTTGTAGGGGTCGACGATCAGAAGAGCGGTTTCGTCGGGGTAATACGGGGAGTACCGCGCTTCGGAGGTCTCAGCAGTCATGGACGGTTCCCAACTGGTCAGCGACCGGATCGCTCGCTGCCGGGACACGGCGCCGGACAGTACAGCCGACGGCCGCCCGCAAGCCCTCCGCGCCCCGAGCCCCGCGTGACACTCCGTCACGGGCCCGCCGACTCAGAAACCCCAGTGTGTCACTCCCCCGGCCCAACGGCATCCGGGCCGCCGCGCCCCCACCGGCGTCGGCACCAGCCGAGGGAGTTCATTCATTGAACTGACCGGTGTCACGGGCCGAACAGGGGTGGTTCAGTGACTGAACTGCACCGACCGAGTCGAGGAGACCGACCCGCGATGACCTCGAACCCGAACCGTCGAGGGCCGGCGGTCGCCACACCGGGGCCCGTGTCCTCCCGCTTCGACAACCAGCTCCACCGCTCCCGGCAGTGCCCGCACACGTCCCCCGGCGCAGGCGTCGACCATCGCGGTGGAGAGATGCTTCCGAAGCCGCCGCCTCCCGGATTGCGAGCCCCTCCGAGGGGGTCGATCCTGAAGGGACGGTGCCGTCCGACCGTGTGGATCGAGCGCATGGACTACGGAGCCGGCGGCGACCGTGACCTGCGGAGAGCGTGTTCCGGAGTTCGGTGACGAGCCGTACGAGCCCTACGACCGTCCTCCGCTGTCCGAGCAGGCGTTGCTCGGGCGGGCTCGGCCCGAGGGGATCGCGCCGCCGCGGCTGCATCAAGTCGGTGGGTGTTCCCTCGCTGGGCGACCAGTCGGTCGTCGCCCGGGGGACGGTCGACGAGGAGCGGTTCGTCGCCGTGTACGGGTACCGCGGCCGCGTGCCCCCGTTTGCCCACCCACGGGGCCACGGTCACGCTGACGGGTCACTGACCGAGCGAGCGGCGTGTGCAGTTCGTTGCTGCGCATGCCTGATCACCGGCCCTGCACCGCCCGGAGCCCTCAGGAGTCACCATGACATCCGGCACCATCGTCGCGCAGATCACCGACTACGCCAATCGGGCCGATCCGTACCCGCTCTACGCGGAACTGCGCAAGACACCGGTCAGGCGGGAGGACGACGGCTCCTACCTGGTCAGCACCTACTACGAGGTGCGGAGCCTGGCCAACGACCCGCGGCTGAGCAACGACACGAGCAACCGTCCGGCCGGCTACGCCCGCCCCGGGCAACCGGCGGCGGAGAGCGGTCTGCCGCCGAGTTTCATCTTCACCGACCCACCTGTGCACGACCGGCTGCGCAACACCATCAACCGGCCGTTCGGCCCCCCGCACAGCCCCGGATTCCTCGACGGCCTGCGCGGAGAGCTGGCCGACGTCGTCACGGAGCTGCTCGACGCCTTCGAAGGCAAGGACGAGGTCGACATCGTCGAGGCCTTCTCCTACCCCCTTCCCGTCACCGCCATCTGCAAGGTTCTCGGCGTGCCACGCGAGGACGAACCGCGTTTCCACGTCTGGGCCGATGCCCTGGCATCGTCGCTCGACCCCCGGCCCGGCGACGACAACGGTGCGGAAACGGCACAGCGGGCGCGCCAGGACATGGGCGCCTACCTGGCCGATCTGATCGAGACCAAACGCCGCCACCCCGGCCCCGGGATACTCAGCGCGCTCGCCCCCGACATGACACCGGCGGACCTGGAGGCCACCGCGGTGCTGCTCCTGGTCGCCGGCCACGAGACCACCGTCAACGCCATCAGCAACACGACCCTCACCCTGCTGCGCCGCCCCGACCTCCTCGAACGGTTCCAGAAGGACCCGGACCTGGCCGCCCCGCTCATCGAGGAAGTGCTGCGCTACGAACCCCCTGTCCAGTTCGTCCCGTGGACCACCGCGCTGGCCGACATCGACGTCGCCGGCACCACGATCCCCAAGGGCTCGCCGGTCTGGCTCATGCTGGCCGCGGCCAACCGCGACCCCAGGCGCTTCGAGAATCCCGACCGGTTCGATCCCGACCGCAAGGACAACGAGCACCTCGGGTTCTACACCGGCATCCACTACTGCTTCGGTGCCCCCCTCGCCCGAATGGAGCTCCATGCGGCGGTGCCCGAACTGTTCCGCCGGGTCAGGTTCTCGCGGCTGCTCGAGGACCCGCCCCCGTACCGCGCCAACGCGGTGCTGCGTGGCCCCCGCCACCTTCGCGTGGCGATCGAGGGCATCACGCCCTGAGTGAGTGTCGGGGCCTCGCGAGTTACTGGCGACGAGGGTCGCGTCAGTGGGTGTGACCGCTCGCGGCCGGTGCCGGGCCCGCGTTCTTGACCGTCAACGGCAGCAGTTTCCTGCCCGGCTTCCTGCCCGTCGGTCCAACCTGAATCTGCGTGTCCATCATGCCGACCGATGAGTTCCCGTGCCCTGTGCAGTCTGCCTCCGCACAAGCCAACGCTGCGCACGAGATCCGTGAGGGAACCATGACCGACCACGCGCTACCACCCGTCGTCGACGCCGCAACCTGGGAACACCGGCTCGAGGCACTGCGTGCCCGGGAGAAGGCCGCAACGCGGGAGCTCGACGCCATCGCCGCCGAGCGTCGCCGCCTGCCGATGGTCGAGATGCCCGACTACACACTCGAGGGCGAAGACGGCCCCGTTCGGCTGGCAGACGTCTTCGAGGGCAAGAGGCAGCTGATCGTCTACAACCACATGTGGTTCACCGGCAAGGAATGGCAGTGCCCGGGCTGTACAGGGTTCACCTCGCAGTACACCCGCCTGGAGTTCCTGGACAACTACGATGCGCGGTTCGTCATCGTCACCCAGGGCCCGATCAAAGAGGCACTCGCCTACAAACAGCGGGTCGGCAACCGGATGACGTGGTACTCGACCGCGAACAGTGCGTTCGGGTCCGACGTCGGCGCACCGCCCGACGGTGGATTCGCAGTCAACGTGTTCCTGCGTGACGGCGACACCGTCTATCGCACCTGGCACACCGACGGCCGCGGCACCGAGCAGCTCAGCCACAGCTTCGCGCTGATCGATCTCCTGCCGTACGGACGTCAGGAGGAATGGCAGGACTCGCCCGGGGGCTGGCCCCAGTCCCCCACGTACAGCCGGTGGGCGACGTCCGAGAACATCGCTGCGCTCTATGGCCCGGGTTCCGACTGAACTCGTCACGGACGGCGAGCGGGTGAACCCGACGGCTTGTCAACGGCCATGGCACGCACGCGAAAGGAGGTCGCCGACACGCCCCTGCCGAATCTCAACGCCCGACGAGCGCCAGGCTCACCTCAGTGCGCGTGCCCACCCGGTGCCGACGCGGCGTTCTTGACCGTAAGAGGCAGCAGCTTCTTCCCGGTCGGGCCGATCTGGATGGCCGTGTCCATCTGCGGGCACACCCCGCAGTCGAAGCACGGGGTCCAGCGGCAGTCCTCGACCTCTGTTTCGTCGAGGGAGTCCTGCCAGTCCTCCCAGAGCCAGTCCTTGTCGAGGCCGGAGTCGAGGTGGTCCCAGGGGAGGACCTCCTCGTAGGTGCGCTCGCGGGTGGTGTACCAGTCGACGTCCACGCCGAAGGCGGGCAGGGTCTTGTCGGCGCAGGTCATCCAGCGGTCGTAGGAGAAGTGCTCGCGCCAGCCGTCGAAGCGGCCGCCGTCCTCGTAGACCGCGCGGATCACGGCGCCGATGCGGCGGTCGCCGCGGGAGAGCAGGCCCTCGACGATGCCGGGCTTGCCGTCGTGGTAGCGGAAGCCGATCGAGCGGCCGTACTTCTTGTCGCCGCGGATCTTGTCCCTCAGCTTCTCCAGGCGCGCGTCCGTCTCCTCCGCCGACAGCTGCGGGGCCCACTGGAAGGGGGTGTGGGGCTTGGGGACGAAGCCGCCGATCGAGACCGTGCAGCGGATGTCGCCCTGGCCGGAGACCTCGCGGCCCTTCTGGATGACGTTCATCGCCATGTCGGCGATCTGCAGGACGTCCTCGTCGGTCTCCGTGGGCAGGCCGCACATGAAGTAGAGCTTCACCTGGCGCCAGCCGTTGCCGTAGGCGGTGGCGACCGTGCGGATCAGGTCCTCCTCCGAGACCATCTTGTTGATGACCTTGCGCATGCGCTCGGAGCCGCCCTCGGGGGCGAAGGTGAGGCCGGAGCGGCGGCCGTTGCGCGTCAGTTCGTTCGCCAGGTCGACGTTGAAGGCGTCGACGCGGGTGGAGGGCAGGGAGAGGCCGATCTTGTCCTCGGTGTAACGGTCGGCCAGGCCCTTGGCGATGTCGCCGATCTCCGAGTGGTCCGCGGAGGAGAGGGAGAGGAGGCCGACCTCCTCGAAGCCGGTCGCCTTGAGGCCCTTGTCGACCATCTCGCCGATGCCGGTGATCGAGCGCTCGCGCACCGGGCGGGTGATCATGCCGGCCTGGCAGAAACGGCAGCCGCGGGTGCAGCCGCGGAAGATCTCGACGGACATGCGCTCGTGGACCGTCTCGGCGAGCGGGACGAGGGGCTGCTTGGGGTACGGCCACTCGTCCAGGTCCATGACGGTGTGCTTGCTGACCCGCCACGGCACGCCCGACTTGTTGGGGACCACGCGGGCGATACGGCCGTCGGGGAGGTACTCGACGTCGTAGAAGGCCGGGATGTAGACGGAGCCCGTCCTGGCGAGGCGGAAGAGGACCTCCTCGCGGCCGCCGGGGCGGCCCTCCGCCTTCCAGTCGCGGATGATCTTCGTCATGTCGAGGACGGCCTGCTCGCCGTCGCCGATGATCGCCGCGTCGATGAAGTCGGCGACGGGTTCCGGGTTGAAGGCCGCGTGGCCGCCCGCCAGGACGATCGGGTCGTCCGGGCCGCGGTCCTTCGACTCCAGGGGGATCCCGGCCAGGTCGAGGGCGGTGAGCATGTTGGTGTAGCCCAGCTCCGTGGAGAAGGACAGGCCGAACACGTCGAAGGCGCCCACCGGGCGGTGGCTGTCCACCGTGAACTGCGGGACGCGGTGCTCGCGCATCAGCGCCTCCAGGTCCGGCCACACGCTGTATGTGCGCTCGGCGAGGACGCCCGCCTGCTCGTTGAGGACCTCGTAGAGGATCATGACGCCCTGGTTGGGCAGGCCGACCTCGTACGCGTCCGGGTACATCAGCGCCCAGCGGACGTCGCAGTCCTCCCACGGCTTGACCGTGGAGTTGAGCTCTCCGCCGACGTACTGGATCGGCTTCTGCACGTGCGGGAGCAGAGCTTCGAGCTGCGGGAACACAGACTCGGCGATCTGAGCGGCGGCTTCGGCAGGCATCTCGCGGACCTTTGTGAGCTGACTGGGGGCACCCCCGGCCGGAGGCTGGGGGAGGGTGGTCATCCAGCGTAGCGCGCCCGGCGGTGTCCCCCGTACGTCCGCTCAGACGGGCGCATCCTTCTTGATCTCCTGCCAGGCGCCCGGCGTCTTCGCCTCCACCTGCGCCGCCCGCCGTTCCTCACGGCCGTACAGCAGCCCGTAGGTGAACGCGCTCTCCCCGGCCGCGTGGGCCACCGCGGACAGTTCGCGCAGGGTCTCGCGGGCCATCACGCTGTCCTGGTGCTCGCCGAGCAGGGACTGGAGCGACTTCATGGACTTGACCAGGGACTTCGCCGGGCCGCCGAGGGCGGGGCGGGCCGCCTCGGCCGCGTAGCGGGTGCGCTTGGCCTTCTTGCGGGCGTTGTGCAGGCCGAGGTCGCGGTCGTGGCCGGGGGGCTGTGCCATGGCGGCCTCGATCAGGTCGGTCACCTTCGCGAAGTCCTTGTGCACGGCCTTGGCGAGGACCTTCTCCGGGTTCCCGGCGGCCGCCTTGCGCAGCGGCGGGTCGGCGATCAGGGTGTCCAGGGTGTCCAGCAGGGCGAGGTAGCGCTGGGAGTCGAGGACACCGAGCAGTCGGCCCCGGGAGCCGCGCGCGCCGGCCTCGGCCCAGGCGTGCAGACGGTCGTGGACGGGGCCGGAGACGAGCGGGCCGGGGACCTCGTCCAGGGCGGTCATCAGGCGTTCGGCGAGGACCTCCTGGTCGCGGCCCACGCCGAGCTCCCCGGCCAGCCACTTCAGCTCGTCCGCGACCGGGTCGGTGACCTGCCGGTCGAGGACCTTGCCGAAGGAGCGGAAGGTGCTGCGCAGCCGGCGGGTGGCCACTCGCATGTCGTGGACGCCCTCCTCGGTGTCCAGGCGTACGGCGGGGTCGAGTTCGACGATCGCGTCCCGCTGGGCGCGGACATAGGCCAGGACGTGGTCGCCGGCCGTGACGGGTGCGCCGGAGTCCGGCTTCGGCGGGTGCGGTTTGCCGCCCTTGGTCTCGGCCAGGGCCCGGGCCAGTTTCGAGGCGGACTCGGACGGCCGTACGCCCGCCTTGCCCAACCGTTTCTCCACCTTGTCGAGGAAGGCCGGGTCGCCGTCGTCGGCGAGTTCCACCTCGATCTCGGTCCACTGGGCCTTGCCCGCGCCGCCGAAGAGCCGCTCGGCCCGGACGCGGTCCACGCTCACCTCGGCGAGCAGGGCGCCGTCCGCGTCGACGAGGTGGCGGATGTCGCGGGTGGTGCGCAGCCGGATCACCGGGACCAGTTGGCCCTCGCGGACCCGGGAGCGGGCCAGACCGGCCAGTTCGTCGGGGATCGTGCCGGAGAGCGGGGCGTGGATCTCGTCACGGACGCCGGGGGCCACCGGGAGTTTGAGGTGCCAGCCGGCGTCGGTGCCTCCGGTGCGGTGGCGCAGGGTGACCCGGGCCGAGGCCAGACGCAGGTCGGAGGTGTCGTGGTAGGTCGCGTCGAGTTCGGCGGTGCCCTTGTCCACGACGTTCGCCACGCCGGCGACGCCGGTCAGGTCGGGCAGTCCGCTCTCGTCGGATTCATACTTGCGCTCGATCTCACGCTTCGTATCCGCCATGAACCGAATCTAGTGTCCATCGCCGCGCAGGGACAGCGGGCACCGGAGGTGAATCGGAGGAAAAACCTGAATGAGGGCGAGGTGAACACATCGGAAGCGACATGTGCACCTCACCCTCGGGTGTCCGGCTGTGCCGGCATCGGTCCCGCTACGCCGACATCGGGCGCTGCACCCTGATCGACTGCAACAGCCCCACCGCCACCCACACCGCGAACATCGACGACCCGCCGTACGAGACGAACGGCAGCGGCAGGCCGGTGACCGGCATGATGCCGAGGGTCATCCCGATGTTCTCGAACGCCTGGAACGCGAACCACGCCACGATGCCCGCCGCCACGACCGTGCCGTACAGCTCGGTCGTCTCGCGGGCGATCCGGCAGGCGCGCCACAGGACGACGCCGAGGAGCACGATGATCAGGCCCGCGCCGGCGAAGCCCAGTTCCTCCCCCGCCACCGTGAAGACGAAGTCGGTCTGCTGCTCGGGGACGAACTGGCCGGTGGTCTGCGAGCCGTGGAAGAGGCCGGCGCCGGTCAGGCCGCCGGAGCCGATGGCGATCCGGGCCTGGTTGGTGTTGTAGCCGACGCCCGCGGGATCGAGGTCGGGGTTGGCGAAGGCCGCGAAGCGGTTGATCTGGTACTCGTCCAGGATGTGCAGCTGCCAGACCGCGATCGCGCCGAGCAGACCGGTCGCCAGCAGGCCGAAGATCCAGCGGTTGGAGGCGCCGGAGGCGAGCAACACGGCCAGGATGATGATGACCATGACCATGACCGAGCCGAGGTCGGGCATCAGGAGCACGATCAGGATCGGTACCGAGGCCAGGCCCAGGGCCTGCAGGACCGTGCGGTGGTCGGGGTACTTCTTGTCGCCGGCGTCGACCCGGGCCGCCAGTATCATCGCCATCCCCAGGATGATGGTGATCTTGACGAACTCGGACGGCTGGAGCGAGAAGCCGCCGCCGAGCACGATCCAGGAGTGCGCGCCGTTGACGGTGGAGCCCAACGGGGTGAGCACGGCGAGGATGCCGAGCAGCGACAGTCCGTAGAGGATCGGCACCGCGTTGCGCAGCTGGCGGTGGCCGATCCAGACCGTGCCGATCATCAGGGCGAGCCCGATGCCGGTGTTCATCAGGTGCCGGAACAGGAAGTAGTACTGGTCGCCCTGGTTGATCTCGGTGCGGTTGCGGGTCGCCGAGAACACCAGCAGCGAGCCCAGCAGGGACAGCGCCAGGGCGGCCATCAGCATCGGCCAGTCCAGGCGGCGGGCCAGCGAGTCCCGGGCGAAGACCCGGGTCCAGCCGGCCCGCGCGGGACCGTAGCCGGAGACGGAGAAGCTGTTGGCTCCGGTCATGCCGGGAACCTCCCGCCAGAAACGCTCGTCACGTCAGCATCCTCCGGCTTCCCCTCTTCCGCGCCCGCCTGCGGGTGTTCCGGTTGCCCGTCGACGGCGAGGCCGTGGTGGCCGGGGTCTGCTGGCCGTCGGCGCCCTTGTCGCCCTGTTGGCTCGCCTGGAAGTCCTTCGCCGGGTCCTTGGAGATCTTCGGGGAGGCGATGGTGCCGTCCGTGCGGACCTTGGGCAGGCCCTGCTGCGGGGTGGAGAGAAGCGCCTTGTTCTTGTCGATGGAGCCGTCGGCACCGACGCCGTACAGCGCGCTGTAGATGTTGCGGACCGCCTCACCGGAGGCACCGGAACCGGTACCGGCCTGGGCGATGGTCATGATGACCGTGTAGTCCTTGCTGTAGGTGGCGAGCCACGACGTGGTCTGCTTGCCGTAGACCTCGGCGGTACCGGTCTTGCCGTGCAGGGCGATCTTGTCCTGCGGCCAGCCGCCGAACTTCCAGGCCGCGGTACCGCGGGTGATGACGCCCGCGAAGGCGTCGTCCATGCCCTTGATGGTGGCCTGGCTGACGGGCAGCTTGCGCAGCGCCTTGGGCTTGATCTCCTGGACGGACTTGCCGTCGGCGCTGACGACGGCCTTGCCGATGGTCGGCTGGTACTCGGTGCCGCCGTTGGCCACCGCGCTGTAGATCATCGCCTCCTGGAGCGGCGTGACGAGGGTGTCGCCCTGGCCGATGGAGTAGTTGATCTCGTCGCCCTCGCGCATCTTGTTGCCTTCGAGGCAGTTCTCGTACTCGATCTTCTCGACGTAGGTGCCGTCCTTCTTGCCGGACTTGCACCAGGCGTCCTTGTTGGCCTTCCAGTAGTCGAGCTTCCACTGGCGGTCGGGGACCCGGCCGGTGACCTCGTTGGGGAGGTCGACGCCGGTCTCCTTGCCAAGGCCGAACTGGTGGGCGGTCTTGAAGAACCAGTCCTTGGGCTCGCCCTTCTTCGGGTTGATGCCGCCGTCCTTCTTCCACTCGCGGTCGGCGAGACCGTAGAAGACGGTGTCGCAGGACACCTCCAGGGCCCGGCCGAGCGAGATCGGGCCGAAGTTCTCGCCCTCGAAGTTCTTGAAGACCTGGCCGCCCACCGAGTACGAACTCGTGCAGGGGTAGCCGCCGTCCCACACGTAGCCGGCCTGGACCGCGGCGGCCGTGGAGACCACCTTGAACGTCGAACCGGGCGCCGCCTGACCCTGTATGGCCCTGTTGAGCAGCGGGTAGTCGGAGTTCTTGCCGGTGAGGGCCTTGTAGTCCTTGGCGGAGATGCCGCCGACCCAGACGTTCGGGTCGTAGGTCGGCGCGGAGGCCATGGCGACGATCCGGCCGGTCTTGGCCTCCATCACGACGACGGCGCCGGAGTCGGCCTTGTAGTTCTCGCTGGTGATCTTGTCGTACTGCTGGCGGGCGGCCTTCATCGCATTGTCCAGCTCGTACTCGGCGACCCGCTGGACGCGGGAGTCGATGCTGGTGACCAGGTTGGAACCGGGCTCGGCGGCATCCGACTTGGCCTTGCCGATGACCCTGCCGAGGTTGTCCACCTCGTAGCGGGTGACACCGGCCTTGCCGCGTAGTTCCTTGTCGTACTCGCGCTCCAGGCCGGAGCGGCCGACCATGTCCGAGCGCAGGTAGGGCGAGCTGGTGTTCTGGGCCTGCTGGATCTCGTCGTCGGTGACCGGGGAGAGGTAGCCGAGGACCTGGGAGGTGTTGGACTTGCCGGGGGCCGGGTAGCGGCGCACGGCCTCGGGCTCGGCGGTGATGCCGGGGAAGTCCTCGGCGCGCTCACGGATCTGCAGGGCCTGCTTGGCGGTGGCCTCGTCGGTGATCGGGATCGGCTGGTAGGGGGAGCCGTTCCAGCAGGGCTGCGGGGTCTTGGAGTCGCAGAGGCGGACCTTCTGCGTGACCTCGGTGGGGCTCATCCCGAGGACGCCGGCGAGCTTGGTGAGGACCGCCTTGCCGTCGTCCGCCTGCTTGAGCAGGTCGGTACGGGAGGCGGAGACGACCAGCCGGGTCTCGTTGTCCGCGATGGGGACTCCGCGCGCGTCCAGGATCGAGCCGCGGACGGCGGGCTCGACGACCTGCTGGACGTGGTTGCCGGAGGCTTCCTTCTGGTACTCGGCGCCCTCACGGATCTGCAGGTACCACAGGCGGCCGCCGAGGGTGCCGAGCAGGGAGAGGACCAGGATCTGGATGACGACGAGTCGGATCTGGACCCGTGGGGTCCGTCCGGTCTCGGGAATGTTGGTCACTGGGTTGCCTCCCCCTCTCAGTGCTGTACGTATGTGTCATATACGACGAAGCTGTGGGCGGCGCCGCCGGGTCGCCGGGTGAACTCCGGTGCGCTCACAGGCGCTTGACCCCCTTGATGCGGCCGACGCGGACGTTGCGGGTGCGGGCCCTGGCCCGCAGGGAGCCGAGACCGCCGCGCTGGCCGCCGACGCGCAGTCCAGTGCCGGAGGAGAGCCAGCCGGAGGAGATGTCGCCCGCCTTGGTGCCGGAGTTGGCCTCCGTCAGCGGGTCGCTGTCGGCGCGGCGGGCCAGCCACATGATGCCGGGGACCACGAACGGGGCGAGCAGCAGGTCGTAGAGGGCGGCGCTGATCAGCAGGCTGGTCATGCCGACGTGCCGGGCGGCGGTGTCGCCGACGAGGGCGCCGACACCCGCGTACAGCAGGGTGGAGCCGACGGCGGCGGCGACCACGACGAGCATCGGCCCGGTCGCGGACTTCAGCCGGCCGTTCTCCGGCTTGATCAGGCCCGCGAAGTAGCCGACGACGCACAGCACCAGGGCGTAACGCCCGGCCGCGTGGTCGGCGGGCGGGGCGAGGTCGGCGAGGAGTCCGGCGCCGAAGCCGACGAGGGCGCCGCCCACATGGCCGTACACCATGGCGAGGCCGAGGACGGTGAGCAGCATCAGGTCGGGGACGGCGCCCGGGAGGTGCAGGCGGGCGAGGACGCTCACCTGGATCACCAGGGCGACGACGACCAGGGCGGAGGAGAGCAGGATCCGGTTGACACGCATGAAGGGATTCAGCTCCTACCGCTGCTGCTGGTCGTTGGTGTCGGTCGAGCCCGTGCCCGAGTTCGTACCCGAGTCCGATCCCGTGTTCGCGCTCGCGGACGGGGTGACCGTGACGGTCACCGTCGGGGTCGGCGTCGGCTTCGGCTTGGCCGGGAGCACCTCGTCGCGCGGGTCCTTCTTCGGTGCCTCGACGACCACGCCGACGATGTCGAGCTTGGTGAAGGACACGAACGGCGTGACGTAAAGAGTGCGGGTGAGGCCGCCGTTGGACGGGTCGACGCTGGAGACCGTGCCGACCGGGACGCCTGGCACGAAGGGCCGGTCGGCCTCGGAGCCGAAGGTGACGAGCCGGTCGCCCTTCTTCACCTCGGCCTTGCCGTTGAGGAGTTCGACGCGCAGCGGGCGGTCGCCCTGCCCGGAGGCGAAGCCGAGTTCGTCGCTGCCCTCCATGCGGGTGCCGACGGTGAAGTCGGGGTCGTTGGCGAGCAGCACGGTGGAGGCGTCCGGGCCGACGGTGGTGACGCGGCCGACCAGGCCGTTGCCGTTCAGCACGGTCATGTCCCGCTTGATGCCGTCGTTGGCGCCGACGTCGATGGTGATGGTCCAGGAGAAGCCCTGCGCCGACCCTATGGCGATGACCTGGGCGCCCTTGATGCCGTACTGGCCCTCGCCGGCCATCTTCAGCATCTTGTCGAGCTGGTTGAGACGGCTGCGGTTACGGTCGTTGCTGCCGAGCTTCGCCTTGAGGGTCGCGTTCTGCTTCTCCAGCCGGGCCAGGCGGTCGTGCCGTCCGCCGGAGTCGCGGACGGCGGAGACGGCGTTGCCCACCGGGTCCACCACCGTCGACATGCCGTTCTCGATCGGGCCGAAGACCGCGGCCGCGGCCTGCCGGGCGCCGTCGACCGGGGAGTTCCTGCCACCTCGGATGTCCACCGTGATCAGCGCGAACGCGATGGCGATCAGCAGCACCAGGAGCAGCCGGCTCTCTTTCGTGTCCCTCACGTGCGGCGGCCGTGCCTTCCTCGATAGGAACTTGCGGGAGCTTGTTTTGTTGGTCGGGGGGAAGTCGGGGGGCGGAGCTCGTTCTTGCGAGCCTATGCCTCCATATCAACGATCCGCCGCACGAGAGGGGATCATCTCGTACGGCGGAATCGAAGAGTTACGTCATCTGCGCGGCTGGGCGTCCAGGACCTGCTGGAGCGCCTCGAATTCCTCGACGCACTTGCCGGAGCCGAGCGCCACGCTGTCCAGCGGGTCCTCGGCGATGTGGATCGGCATGCCGGTCTCCCGGCGCAGCCGCTCGTCCAGACCGCGCAGCAGCGCTCCGCCGCCGGTCAGAACGATTCCCCTGTCCATGATGTCGCCGGACAGCTCCGGCGGGCACTTGTCCAACGTGGTCTTGACGGCGTCCACGATCGCGTTGACGGGTTCCTCGATCGCCTTGCGGACCTCGGCGGCCGAGATGACCACGGTCTTCGGCAGCCCGGACACCAGGTCCCGGCCGCGGATTTCGGTGTGCTCGTCGGCGTCCAGGTCGTACGCCGAACCGATCGTGATCTTGATCTGCTCGGCCGTCCGCTCACCGAGAAGGAGGCTGTACTCCTTCTTGATGTGCTGGATGATCGCGTTGTCCAGCTCGTCGCCCGCGACGCGGATCGACTGGGCGGTGACGATGCCGCCCAGCGAGATGACCGCGACCTCCGTGGTGCCGCCGCCGATGTCCACCACCATGTTGCCGGTGGCCTCGTGGACCGGCAGGCCCGAGCCGATGGCGGCGGCCATGGGCTCCTCGATGATGTGCACCTGGCGGGCACCGGCCTGCGACGACGCCTCGATCACCGCGCGGCGCTCGACCCCGGTGATACCGGAGGGCACACACACGACGACCCGCGGCCGCGCCAGGTAGCGCCGCTTGTGGATCTTCAGGATGAAGTAGCGGAGCATCCGCTCGGTGATCTCGAAGTCGGCGATCACGCCGTCCTTCAGCGGCCGTACGGCGACGATGTTGCCGGGCGTGCGCCCGATCATCTTCTTCGCTTCCGCGCCGACCGCGAGAATTCCACCGGTGTTCGTATTGATCGCGACAACGGACGGCTCGTTGAGTACGATCCCGCGACCCCTGACGTACACCAGCGTGTTGGCGGTCCCGAGGTCGACAGCCATGTCACGGCCGATGAACGACATTGAGTTCCCCATCAGGATTCGTCTGGCCTTCCCGGGAGCTTTTGAGGGCATTTCAGGTCGGCGAAGTGGGTGCTGTGACGTGAAGGCTTACATCGTAGACGCGCCTGCACGAACACTGCGCGAGGGTCTTCGCCATTGTCATCACGTACAGGGCCGCCTCGCTTGTGGAGACGGTCCGACGGGGGCACTCGTTCCCCCGATCGGCACGCATATGCCGAGGGACGGCCGAAATCATTCGGCCGTCCCAGGCCAGACGGAGTAGCGGACTGACGATCCGTCAGAAAAATCTACGGAAACTCTACGGGGCCCCGCCCCGGGGAGTCAGGCGCGGCCCGGGAAGAAGATCTTGATCTCGCGTTCGGCGGACTCCTCGGAGTCGGACGCGTGGATCAGGTTCTCGCGGACGATCACGCCGAAGTCGCCGCGGATGGAGCCCGGCGCGGCGGCGATCGGGTCGGTGGGGCCGGCCAGTGCGCGGATGCCCTCGATGACACGCTCGCCCTCGACGATCAGGGCGACCACCGGGCCGGAGGCCATGAACTCGACCAGCGGCTCGTAGAACGGCTTGCCGACGTGCTCGGCGTAGTGCTGCTCCAGCGTCGCCCGCTCCAGGGAGCGCAGCTCCAGCGCGGTGATCCGCCAGTCGGCCTTGCGCTCGATACGGCCGATGATCTCGCCGGTCAGGCCGCGACGGACGGCGTCGGGCTTGAGCAGGACGAGGGTGCGCTGAGTCACGTGAGGGCTCCTTCGCGGTACTTACGTGTGCGGTGAGGAGAGGCTACAGGGCTGGTCCGGACGCCCGTCACGCAGTGTCAGCTCCCGGGGCCGAAGACTGGGCCGCCTGGTCCGCCTGTGCGGCGAAGCGGGCCTTCGCCTCGTCGATCTTCCTGCCGTAGTGCACCGACGCCCACCACAGGGCCGCGAAGACCGCGCCCAAGAAGTACATCGTCGGCACGAAGACGCCGGAGGCGATCAGCGCGATCTGCAGGGCCCAGCCGAGGGCGATGCCGCCTGGGCGGGTGATCACACCGCACAGGGCCACGCAGAGGAACATCGCGATGCCGCTGACCAGCCACACCGTGGCGGTGGACAGGTCGGGGTCCTTCATGGCGACCAGCGCGGCGAAGCCGATGACGAAGAACTCGCCGATCAGGGTGGAGGAGCAGAGCGTCCGCATGGTCAGGCCCTCCCCAGCAGCAGCCGTGCCTCGCCGACCGTGATGACCGAGCCGGTGACCAGCACCCCCGCGCCCGCGAACTCGCCCTCCTCCTCGGCCAGCGTGATCGCGGCCTCCAGGGCGTCCGGCAGCCGCGGCTCGACCTGGACGCGGTCCTCGCCGAACACCTCGACGGCCACCGCGGCCAGTTCGTCCGTGTCCATCGCGCGATGGCTGGAGTTCTGGGTGATCACGACCTCGGCGAAGATGGGCTCGAAGGCCTCCAGGAGACCCTGGACGTTCTTGTCGCCGCTCGCCCCGACCACGCCGATCAGCCGGCTGAAGTCGAAGGCCTCGCCGACCGCCTCGGCGGTGGCGCGGGCGCCGGCCGGGTTGTGCGCGGCGTCCAGGACGACGGTGGGAGAGCGCCGTACGACTTCGAGCCGGCCCGGCGAGGTGACCGCCGCGAAGGCCTTGCGGACCGTGTCGATGGCGAGGGGCTCCGGGCGCTGGGAGCCGACGCCGAAGAACGCCTCCACGGCGGCCAGCGCGACGGCCGCGTTGTGGGCCTGGTAGGGGCCGTGCAGGGGGAGGAAGACCTGGTCGTACTCGCCGCCGAGGCCGCGCAGGGTGAGCAGCTGGCCGCCGACGGCGACCTGGCGGGCGACCACGCCGAACTCCAGGCCCTCCCGGGCCACCGTCGCGTCCACCTCGACGGCCTTCTTCAGCAGCACCTGGGCCGCGTCCACCGGCTGCTGGGCCAGGATCACGGTGGCGTCCTGCTTGATGATCCCGGCCTTCTCGCCGGCGATCTCGGCGGTGGTCTCGCCGAGCCGGTCGGTGTGGTCGAGGTCGATGGGGGTGACGACGGCGACGTCACCGTCGATCACGTTGGTGGCGTCCCAGGAGCCGCCCATGCCGACCTCGACGACGGCGACGTCGACCGGGGCGTCCGCGAAGGCCGCGTACGCCATGGCGGTGAGCACCTCGAAGAAGGAGAGCCGGTACTCCTGCCGGGAGTCGACCATCTCGACGTACGGCTTGATGTCCTGGTACGTCTCGATGAACCGCTCGGCGCCGATCGGGGCGCCGTCGAGGCTGATGCGCTCGGTGATCGACTGCACATGGGGGCTGGTGTAGCGGCCGGTGCGCAGGTCGAAGGCGCCGAGCAGGGTCTCGACCATGCGGGCGGTGGACGTCTTGCCGTTGGTGCCGGTGATGTGGATCGAGGGGTACGACCGCTGGGGGTCGCCCAGGACGTCCATGAGGGCGGTGATCCGGGTGACCGACGGCTCCAGCTTGGTCTCGCCCCAGCGGGTGGCCAGCTCCGCCTCGACCTCGCGCAGGGCCCGGTCGACGTCGGGGTCCTCGGGGCGGCCCGGGACGTCGGCCTGCGCCGGGCCGCCCTGGGTACGCAGGGTCCGGCTGCCGGCCTCGATCACCGCGAGATCGGGGTCGCGTTCCGTCTCGGCCTCGACGATGTCGTCGAAGTTCTCGTCGAAGCTGTCATGGGGGTCGCGCGGGGGCAGATCACTCACGGCACCAGTCTACGGAGCCCGGCACCGGCCCGGCGGCCCAGGAGGGCTACGAGGGTTCTGCCGGGGGCAGGGCCTGTTCGCACCAGATGGTCTTGCCTGCGGCGGTCTGCCGGGTGCCCCAGCGCTGGGTGAGCTGGGCGACCAGCAGCAGGCCGCGGCCGCCCTCGTCGAAGACCCGGGCCCGCCGCAGGTGGGGGGCGGTGCTGCTGCCGTCGGAGACCTCGCAGATCAGCATCGTGGTGTCCCGGATGAGCCGCAGCTGGATCGGGGAGCCGCCGTAGCGGATGGCGTTGGTGACCAGCTCGCTGACCACCAGTTCGGTGGTGAAGGACAGGTCCTCCAACTGCCAGGCGCCGAGCTGGTCGGTGGTCAGGGTCCGGGCCCGGGCGACGTGCTCGGCGTCCGCGGGGACCTCCCAGGTGGCCACCCGGTCGCAGGGCAGGGCATGGGTGCGGGCGAGCAGCAGGGTGACGTCGTCGGCGGGTTCACCGGTGCGCAGCGCGGCCACCACGTGGTCGCAGGTGGCCTCCAGCGACTCCCCGGGCGTCGCCAGCGCACGGCGGAGCCGCTCGAGGCCCTGGCTCAGGTCGAGGTTGCGGGAGTGCACCAGGCCGTTGCTGAACAACGCGAGGGTGGTGCCTCCGGCGAGGTCCAGCTCGGTCGTCTCGAACGGCAGTCCGCCGAGCCCGAGGGGCGGTCCGGCCTGGCCGGGGGCCTTCTCCACCGCGCCCTGCGGGGTGATCACGAAGGGCAGCGGATGACCCGCGCTGGCGAGGGAGCAGCGCCGCGAGATCGGGTCGTAGACGGCGTACAGGCAGGTCGAGCCCACCTCTCCGGCCGGTTCCAGGGCGCCGTCGTCGAGGTGGAGAACGAGGTCGTCGAGGTGGGTGAGGAGTTCCTCGGGCGGCAGGTCGACGTCGGCGAGGGTGCGGACCGCCGTGCGCAGCCGGCCCATGGTGGCCGAGGCCTGGATGCCGTGGCCGACGACGTCCCCGACGACCAGCGCCACCCGGGTCCCCGACAGCGGGATCACGTCGAGCCAGTCGCCGCCGACTCCGGCCCGGGTGCCGGTCGGCAGGTAGCGGTAGGCGACGTCGACGGTCGTCCGCTCGGGCAGGTCGTGCGGCAGCAGGCTGTGCTGGAGGGCCAGCGCGGTCTCGCGCTCCCGGGTGTAGCGCCGCGCGTTGTCGATGGCGGCCGCGGTCTTCGCGGCCAGTTCCTCGGCGTCGGACAGGTCGTCCTTCTCGAACGGCGGGGAGTCCCGGGTCCGCCAGAAGGCGATCATCCCCATCTGGACGCCCTGCGCCGACAGTGGCGCGGTGATCAGCGAGCCCATGCCGAAGGCGAGCAGCCGGTCCGCGCACCGGGTGTCGGCGACCCACCCCGCCGGAGCGGTGCGCAGGTCGGAGTGGAGGGCCGCGCCGGTGCCGGGGACGGCCCGGCAGGGCGCGGCCGGTGCGCCGACCGGGCCCAGCGGCGACTCGTCGCGGATGCCGCCCCGGGCGACCCGCTGCAGGCCCGCGCCGTCGTCGTTCGCGGGCTCCCCACCGGTCAGGACGGCTGCCGCCAGGTCGACGGTGACGTAGTCGGCGAAGCGGGGGACGGCGACCCGGACGAGTTCGTCGGCGGTCCGCCGCACATCGAGGGTGTTGCCCACGGCCGTACCGGCGTCGTAGAGCAGCCTGAGCCGCCGGTGGCTCTTCTCCAGGGAGGCGGCCATGCTGTTGAACGCCGTCTCCAGCTGCCCGATCTCCCGTCTGCCGGAGGGCGGCACCCGTGCGCTGAGGTCACCGGCGGCCAGCCGGGTGGCGGTGACGGCCATCCTGCGCACCGGCCAGACGATCACCCGGGTCACATAGGCCCCGTAGCCGACGATCAGCAGGACCGCCCCGGCGACACCGATGGATGCCGCGAAGGTCAGCCGGTCCATCCGGTGCTCAAGGGCGTGCTCCTGCGTGTCGATGACGACGCGCTCGTCGGCGAGGTAGTCGCTGAGCTGGCCGCGGAGCGCCTCGACGAGCTGTCTGCCCTCCCGCGTGCGTGCGCTGGTGACCGCATCGGGGTCGCCGCGCCGGGCCGCGTCGACGAGCGGGACCGAGTAGTCGTCGATGAAGGACTGCCCGGACTCCCGGATCTGCCGGGCGAGCCGCCGCTGGGAGGGGGAGGGGCTCATGTCCACGAGCCGCTGTGCCTGCACGGGGAACGCGGCCCGTCCCGCCCGCCACGGCTTGAGGAACTCGTCCTGCCGGGTGATGACGTAGCTCAGCTGACCGCCCTCCATGTCGACCACGGCCTTCTCGACGGTCAGGGCCTGGGTAAGGGCCGGCCGGCCGCCCCGGGCGGTCACCAGGGAGCCGCGCGCGTCCTGGATCGCCCACAGCAGCATCAGGAAGACGAGGCCGATGAGCACGGCGAGCAGGGCGCCCGTGACAGCCGTCAGGGGAACCAGCCCCCTGTGCGGAGGTGTCTTCGTTCGGCCCCTGCGCAGCATGCGGGCGTTCCCTCCGCCACGAAGCATCAAAACGGAAAATTCAGGTCATGTTCCTACTTTTGGATTGTAGGGCGGTGGCCGGTCCGCGCTTGATGACGGAGGAAATACGCGCAGGCGCCCGGCGGCCCGGGGAACGGGCTGCCGGACGCCTGCCAGGACGTGCGGGTCAGGCCTGCGGAAGGCGGTCCAGCTGGGTCTGGATGCGGGCGATGGCCTCGTCCGCCTTGGCCAGCCGGCCGCGGATCTTGTCCACCACGTTGTCCGGGGCCTTCGCCAGGAACGCCTCGTTGCCCAGCTTCGCCGTCGCCTGGGCCTTCTCCTTCTCGGCGGCCGCGAGGTCCTTGGCGAGGCGCTTGCGCTCCGCCGCCACGTCGATCGTGCCGGAGAGGTCGAGGGCGACCGTGGCGCCGGCGACCGGGAGGGTGGCCGTGGCCGCGAAGGCGTCGCCCTCCGGCTGGAGGCGCAGCAGCTGGCGGATGGCCGCCTCGTGCGGGGCGAGCGCCGTGCCGTCGAGGGTGAGGCGGGCCGGGACCCGCTGGCCGGGCTGCAGGCCCTGGTCGGCGCGGAAGCGGCGGACCTCGGTGATGACGGACTGGAGGCTCTCGATCTCCCGCTCGGCCGCGTCGTCGCGGAAGCCGCTGTCGGACGGCCAGTCGGCGATGACGACCGACTCGCCGCCGGTCAGCGTCGTCCACAGGGTGTCCGTGACGAAGGGGACCACCGGGTGGAGCAGCTTCAGGGTGACGTCGAGGACCTCGCCGAGGACCCGCTGGGAGACCTCGGCGCCCCGGCCGCCCGCCTGGAACGTCGTCTTCGACAGCTCGACGTACCAGTCGAAGACCTCGTCCCACGCGAAGTGGTAGAGGGCGTCGGACAGCTTCGCGAACTGGAAGTCGTCGTAGAACGCGTCGACTTCGGCGACCGTCTTGTTGAGGCGGGACAGGATCCAGCGGTCCGTCGCCGACATCTCGGACGCGTCCGGGAGCGGGCCCTGGACGGTCGCGCCGTTCATCAGGGCGAAGCGGGTCGCGTTCCAGATCTTGTTGGCGAAGTTGCGGGAGGCCTGGACCCAGTCCTCGCCGATCGGGACGTCGGTGCCCGGGTTGGCGCCGCGGGCCAGGGTGAAGCGGACGGCGTCGGAGCCGTACTTGTCCATCCAGTCCAGCGGGTCGACGACGTTGCCGAAGGACTTCGACATCTTCTTGCCGCGCTCGTCACGGACCAGGCCGGTCAGCGCGATGGTGCGGAAGGGGACCTCGCCGTCCATCGCGTAGAGACCGAACATCATCATCCGGGCGACCCAGAAGAAGATGATGTCGTGGCCGGTCAGCAGGACGTCGGTCGGGTAGAACTTCCGCAGGTCCGCGGTCTGTTCGGGCCAGCCGAGGGTGGAGAACGGCCACAGGCCCGAGGAGAACCAGGTGTCCAGGACATCGGTGTCCTGCTTCCAGCCCTCCGCCTCGGTGCCGGGCGGCTGCTCGTCGGGGCCGACGCAGACGACCTCGCCGTCGGGGCCGTACCAGACCGGGATCCGGTGGCCCCACCACAGCTGGCGCGAGATGCACCAGTCGTGCATGTTGTCGACCCAGTCGAAGTACCGCTTCGACATGTCCTCGGGGTGGATCCTGACCCGCCCGTCGCGGACCGCGTCACCGGCCGCCTTCGCCAGCGGGCCGACCTTGACCCACCACTGCATGGACAGCCGCGGCTCGATGGTCGTGCTGCAGCGCGAGCAGTGGCCGACGCTGTGGACGTACGGCCGCTTCTCGGCGACGATCCGGCCCTGCGAGCGCAGCGCCGCGACGATCGCGGAACGCGCTTCGAAGCGGTCCAGGCCCGCGAAGGGACCGTGGACCGTGATGACGGCCCGCTCGTCCATCACGGTGATGGACTCGAGGTTGTGCCGCTGGCCGATCGCGAAGTCGTTCGGGTCGTGGGCCGGGGTGACCTTGACGGCACCCGTGCCGAACTCCGGGTCGACGTGCGTGTCGGCGACGACGGGGATCGTACGGTCCGTCAGCGGGAGCTTGATGCGCTTGCCGATCAGGTGCTTGTACCGCTCGTCGTCCGGGTGGACGGCGACGGCGGTGTCACCGAGCATCGTCTCCGCACGCGTGGTGGCGACGACGACGGTCTCGTCACCCTCGCCGTACTTGATGGAGACCAGCTCGCCGTCGTCCTCCTGGTACTCCACCTCGATGTCCGAGATGGCCGTCAGACAGCGGGGGCACCAGTTGATGATGCGCTCGGCGCGGTAGATCAGCTCGTCTTCGTAGAGCTTCTTGAAGATGGTCTGGACGGCCTTGGACAGGCCCTCGTCCATGGTGAAGCGCTCGCGGTCCCAGTCGACGCCGTCGCCGAGCCGGCGCATCTGGCCGAGGATCTTGCCGCCGTACTCTTCCTTCCACTGCCAGACGCGCTCGACGAACTCCTCGCGGCCGAGGTCCTGGCGGGACTTGCCCTCCTCGGCGAGCTGCTGCTCGACCTTGTTCTGGGTGGCGATACCGGCGTGGTCCATGCCGGGCAGCCAGAGCGACTCGAAGCCCTGCATGCGCTTGCGGCGGGTCAGCGCGTCCATCAGCGTGTGCTGGAAGGCGTGGCCCAGGTGCAGGGAGCCGGTGACGTTCGGCGGCGGGATGACGATGGTGTACGCGGGCTTGTCGCTCTTGGCGTCGGCCGCGAAGTAACCCCGCTCTACCCAGCGCTCGTACAGCGGCCCCTCTACGTCGGCCGGCGCGTACTGGGTCGGCAGTTCGGTGCTGGGCGCTGTGGGCTGCTGCTGAGCGTTCTCGGTCACGCGCTCAGTTTAGAGGTGTCACGGGGCAGTCCCGAAACGCGTTTGTTCTGTAACGGTGAGCACCCTCGTGCCATGAGCCCCCTGTGGCTGAGCCAGGATGTCAGGAACACATAAGCATCTGGAGGGGAACCCAGAGATGAGCTACAACCAGCCGGGCCCGTACGGAGGGCCGCCGCAGCAGCCGGGACCGTACGGGCAGCAGCCGGGTCCGTACGGCCAGCCGCCGCAGGCGCCCCAGCCCGGCTACGGCTACCCCCAGCAGGCCCCGCCGCAGCCGGGCTACGGCTACCCGCCCCAGGGCGTTCCCCCCGTCCCGCCGCAGCAGAACCCGTACGGCCAGCAGCAGCCGCCCTACGGCCAGCCCCCGTACGGCCAGCAGCCCTACGGCGTTCCGCAGCCGCCGGCTCCGGGCGGTGGGAAGAAGAAGACGGGGCTGGTCATCGGCGCGGTGGCGGTGGTCGCCGCCGTCGCGGTCGGCGCGTACTTCGTGCTCGCCGGGGGCGGGAGCGGCGGGCTCAAGGACGACGGGCCGCACAAGCTGACCGCGCCGGCCTCGGTCCTGTCCGCCAAGTACAAGCGAGTGGGCGACTCCAGCGAGCAGAAGACGAGTTCGAGCGACGCCGAGGACCTCGCCAAGTCCGGCGTCACCGACGCCACTTCGGTCACCGCGATCTACTCGACCGTCGACCTGGAGTCCCTGGACACCAGCAACCCGGCGGACGTGGCGAAGGCGCAGACCGCCGAGAACGTCACCCTCTTCGGCGTGTACGGGTCGGTGAAGGACCCGCAGGCCGCGCTGGATGCCACCTTCGCCAACATGAAGAAGGACAGCACCTCGGACGACGACGTGCAGTTGGTCGGCGATGCCCAGTCCGTCTCGCCCGACGGGCTGGACGGCGCGGTGATGAAGTGCCAGCAGGCGAAGGGCAAGAACCAGCTCACCGGCAAGGCCCAGACGGCCTACCTGTGTATCTGGGCGGACTACAGCACCATCGGCATGGTGGAGCCGACCGCGGCGGTGAAGACGTACGGCATCGACGAGTCGGCGAAGATCGCGGCCGATGTACGGAGTGAAGTGCGCGTCGCCAAGTAGCCACGGCCGACCCACGCGAAAGCGCCGGGCCCTCCTCGCAGGGCCCGGCGCTTCGGTGTTGACGTGGTTACGCCGACTTCTGCTCGCCCGCGCCCCGGCCGCGCGCGTCGCGCGGGATCAGGGTCGGGTTGACGTTGGAGTGGACGACGTCGGCCGTGATGACCACGCGGGCCACGTCCTTGCGGGACGGCACCTCGTACATCACGGACATGAGGACTTCCTCCATGATGGCGCGCAGGCCGCGCGCACCGGTCTGGCGGAGGATGGCCTGGTCGGCGATGGCCTCCAGGGCCTCGCGCTCGAAGTCCAGCTCCACGCCGTCGAGTTCGAAGAGGCGCTGGTACTGCTTCACCAGCGCGTTGCGCGGCTCGATCAGGATCTGGAGCAGGGCCTCGCGGTCCAGGTTGTGCACCGAGGTGATGACGGGCAGCCGGCCGATGAACTCGGGGATCATGCCGAACTTCACCAGGTCCTCGGGCATGACGTCCTCGAACTGGTCCTTGGACTGCAGCTCGCGCTTGGAGCGGATCGTCGCGCCGAAGCCGATGCCCTTGGCGCCCGCCCGGGACTCGATGATCTTCTCCAGGCCCGCGAACGCACCGCCCACGATGAACAGCACGTTCGTCGTGTCGATCTGGATGAACTCCTGGTGCGGGTGTTTGCGGCCACCCTGCGGCGGGACGGAGGCCGTGGTGCCTTCGAGGATCTTGAGAAGGGCCTGCTGCACACCCTCGCCGGAGACGTCTCGCGTGATCGAAGGATTTTCGCTCTTACGGGCTACCTTGTCGATCTCGTCGATGTAGATGATCCCGGTCTCGGCCTTCTTGACGTCGTAGTCGGCCGCCTGGATCAGCTTGAGGAGGATGTTCTCGACGTCCTCGCCCACATAGCCCGCCTCCGTCAGCGCGGTCGCGTCGGCGATCGCGAACGGGACGTTCAGCATGCGGGCCAGGGTCTGCGCCAGGAGCGTCTTGCCGGAGCCCGTGGGGCCCAGTAGCAGGATGTTGGACTTCGCCAACTCGATGGCGTCCTCGCGGCTTTGGCCGCCGCCGTTCTCACCCGCCTGGACCCGCTTGTAGTGGTTGTACACCGCGACCGAGAGGGCCTTCTTGGCGGGCTCCTGCCCGACCACGTAGCCCTCCAGGAACTCGTAGATCTCGCGGGGCTTGGGGAGTTCCTCCCAGCGCACCTCGCTCGTCTCGGCGAGTTCCTCCTCGATGATCTCGTTGCAGAGGTCGATGCACTCGTCGCAGATGTACACACCGGGCCCTGCGATGAGCTTCTTGACCTGCTTCTGGCTCTTGCCGCAGAACGAGCACTTGAGCAGATCGCCGCCGTCACCGATGCGTGCCACGGTGTGCTTCCCCTTCGCCTGGGAGACGCCTGGACTCTTTCGAATCCAGCGGCTCCTGGTGCTGCCTTATGTCGACGGTACCTTGCCGGGCCCCCCGTACGGGCCCCCCTTGGCACGGTTCACTTTGACGTGCACCTTGCCGAGCCCGCAGTCAAACCGGGCCAAGGGCGGCAGAGACTACATCCTCTGTCAGCGGACGTCAGCGTTGTTCATCTTCCGGGTGGAGATGATCTGGTCCACGATGCCGTACTCCAGCGCTTCCTCGGCCGTGAGGATCTTGTCGCGCTCGATGTCCTCGCGGACCTGCTCGATCGGCCGGTTGGAGTGCTTGGCCAGCATGTCCTCCAGCTGCTCACGCATCCGCGTGAACTCGTTGGCGATGATCTCCAGGTCGGAGAGCTGCCCGCGGCCGGTGGAACCGGCCGGCTGGTGGATCAGCACACGGGAGTTCGGCAGCGCCATGCGCTTGCCGGGCGTGCCGGCGGCCAGCAGGATGGCCGCGGCGGAGGCCGCCTGGCCCATGCAGACCGTCTGGATGTCGGGCTTCACGAACTGCATCGTGTCGTAGATCGCCGTGAGGGCGGTCATGTCGCCGCCCGGGCTGTTGATGTAGATCGAGATGTCCCGGTCGGGGTCCATCGACTCCAGGCACAGCAGCTGCGCCATGACGTCGTTGGCGGAGGCGTCGTCGATCTGGACGCCGAGGAAGATCACGCGCTCCTCGAAGAGCTTCGCGTACGGGTCGTACTCGCGAATGCCCTGGGAGGTGCGCTCCACGAAGCGCGGGATGACATAGCGGGCGTCGGGCCGGGGACCGTCGTAACGGGCGTCGGCGGCGCCGGGGAAGTTGCTCATGAGGGTGTTCACCGTCCTGGTGGCGTTCGGGGGGCTGGAGTCTCGGCGGAGCGTGGCGTGGCCGGGCTCAGGAGGCGCCGGTGCCGCCGCCTCCCGGAACACCGGAGGCATGCGTGATGATCTCGTCAATGAGACCGTACTCCTTGGCCTCTTCCGGGGTGAACCAGCGGTCGCGGTCGCCGTCGCGGACGATCGTCTCGACGGTCTGGCCGGAGTGCAGGGCGGTCAGCTCGGACATGGTCTTCTTGGTGCGCAGCAGGTACTGGGCCTGGATCTTGATGTCCGAGACCGTACCGCCCAGGCCCGCGGAGCCCTGGTGCATCATGATGTCCGTGTGCGGCAGGGCGAAGCGCTTGCCGGAGGTGCCGCCGGTGAGCAGGAACTGGCCCATCGAGGCCGCCATGCCCATGCCGATGGTGACCACGTCGTTCGGGATGTACTGCATGGTGTCGTAGATCGCCATGCCGGCCGTCACCGAGCCGCCGGGGCTGTTGATGTAGAGGTAGATGTCCCTGCCGGGATCGGCCGCGAGCAGCAGCAGCTGCGCGGTGATCTTGTTGGCGATGTCGTCGTCCACCTGCTGACCCAGGAAGATGATCCGCTCGCCGAGCAGCCGGTTGTAGACCTGGTCGCCGAGGCCACCACCGAAGGAAGGCTCGCCGGCGGCGGAGGGCATCAGATTCGTCACGTATCCACCTGCTCGTCTTACGACGGCGCCGGGCCGTCTCACGTTTCCGTAGCCGGGGGCTTGGCTGCCCTCGTACTCATGGACCCTAACGCGATGGTCCCTTCGGGGAATCCCGGTAACAGGGCTGTTCGCCGGGGGCGTAGAGCGGGTGCCTCCGGCAGAAGGGCCGCTGTCAACCTGCCGTGACTGTGCCGGTGGGCGGGCGCCTGCGGGTGCGTGGTGGCTGGTCGCGCCCCGCGGCGGAGCCGCTGACGTAGGCAGCCCCACGCCCCTCGGGTGGGTCTGCCTCACGCGAATGAGCAGGGGCCCCCGGGCAGTGCCCAGGAGCCCCTTGTACGTCGCTGGAGGCGCCGTGGGCTCAGCCCTCGGACTTCTCCTCGTCCGTGGCGTCCGCGGACTCGGCGGCGGCCTCGGGGGCCTCCGTCTCGTCCTCGTCCTCGTCGTCCAGGTCGACGAGCTCGCCGTTGGTGTCCTTCACCGTGGCGGCCTCGACCACGACGGCCAGGGCCTTGCCGCGGGCGACCTCGCCGACCAGGAGCGGAACCTGGCCGCCCTCGACGACGGCCTGGGCGAACTGGTCGGGGGACATGCCGGAGGAGGCCGCGCGCCGCATGAGGTGCTCGGTGAGCTCCTCCTGGTTGACGTTCAGCTTCTCGACCTTGACCAGCTCGTCGAGGACGAACTGGGTCTTGATGCCCTTGACCGCGGCTTCCTTGGTCTCGGCCTCGAACTCCTCGGCGGTCTTGCCCTGGATCTCGAGGTACTTCTCCAGGTCGAGGCCCATCTGGCCGAGCTGGTGGTGCTCCAGGTTGTGCTTGCGGGTGTTGATCTCGTCCTCGAGCAGCTTCTCGGGGACGGGCACCTCGACGAGCTCCAGGAGCTTCTCCAGGACGCGCTCCTGGGCCTGGGTGGCCTGGTCGTACGTCTTCATGTTGGCCAGACGCTTGCGGCTGTCGGCCTTCAGCTCGTCCAGGGTGTCGAACTCGGAGGCGAGCTGCGCGAACTCGTCGTCCAGCTCGGGGAGTTCGCGGGCGGCGACCTGGGTGACCTTGACGGTGACCTCGGCCTCGCGGCCGGCCGCGGAGCCGCCCTTGAGCTCGGAGGTGAAGGTGGCCTCGCCACCGGCCTCCAGGCCCTTCACGGCGTCGTCGATGCCGTCCAGCAGCTCGCCGGAGCCGATGGTGTAGGAGACGCCGTCGGCGATGCCGTCCTCGAGCACCTCGCCGTCGACCTTGGCCTCCAGGTCGATGGTGACGACGTCGCCGTCCTCGGCGGCCCGCTCGACCGGGGAGGTGGAGGCGAAGCGCTCGCGGAGCTGCTCCACGGACTTCTCGATGTCCTCGTCCGTCACCTCGACGGCGTCGACCTCGACCTCGATACCGGAGTAGTCCGGGATCTCCAGGGCGGGGCGGATGTCGACCTCGGCGGTGAAGTTCAGCGTCTCGCCGTCCTTCAGCTCCGTGATGTCGACCTCGGGCTGGCCCAGCGGGTTGAGCTCGGCCTCGTTGACCGCCTCGGTGTAGAACTTCGGGAGCGCGTCGTTGACGGCCTCCTCCAGCACCGCACCGCGGCCGAACCGCTGGTCGATGACGCGGGCCGGGATCTTGCCCTTGCGGAAGCCCTTCACCGTGACCTGCTGGTTGATCTTCTTGTACGCCGCGTCGAGGCTGTCCTTGAGCTCCTCGAAGGGCACCTCGACAGTGAGCCGAACCCGGGTCGGGTTCAGGGTCTCCACGGCGCTCTTCACGGTTCGGTCTCCTTGTGGCTGACTGCTTGGGTTCTGCCGGGACCAGAGAGGCACCGGCGGAGTTTCGCCGCCCGGAGGAGTTCGTAGGCCGCCGAGTGGGGGCCGGGACACGCGGGCGCGCAGCTTGCATAGTAACCGCAGCCGCTCAGCGCCCCAAAAGGCGATCAAGACGGACGCCGTCATTCAGTGGTCGGGGTGGCGGGATTTGAACCCACGGCCTTCCGCTCCCAAAGCGGACGCGCTACCAAGCTGCGCCACACCCCGTTTCGGTGCGACACGTAGGGTACATGCCCGGGCCGCCCGCGGCGGCCGCTTTGTTCACCCGCGTCGGCATCACATCCGTGCAGACCAACACGTTGGCCTACGCGGTGGACGACCCGCTACGATGCCTTCTGTGCCGCGGTCAGGGACCTGCGGCGCGTGTTGTGCGGGCGTAGCTCAATGGTAGAGCCCCAGTCTTCCAAACTGGCTACGCGGGTTCGATTCCCGTCGCCCGCTCCAAAATGGCTCAGGCCCAGGTCAGGTAGTAAATTTACTACCCGCCTGGGCCTGAGTCGATCAAGGGCAGATCAGCCCTCCGTGCCCCCCACGTGCCCGTTCCGACCGGAACCGCGCTTGAACGCCTTCACGATCATGTCGTCAACGGCGCCGGCGATCTCGCGCTCGCGCTCGTAGTCGGCGTGCTGGTAGATCAGTGCCGCGCGGGCCGTGCTGTGGCCGAGGCGGGTCATCAGCTCTTTAGTACTGGCGTTCGTCCGAGAGGCCGGCGTGTTACCCGTGTGCCGGAGATCATGGAACCTCAGCCCCTCGACCCCGGCTTCGGCGCAGGCCTTGTGCCACAGCCGGTTGAAGTGGTTCCGGCGTGGCGTGGCCTTCTTTGCTCCGACAAACACTCGGCCGGCAGTACTGCTTTCCGCGTAGACGTTCATATGGGTGACGACGAACGGCAGCACCGAGGCAGGGACCGCCACCAGCCGCTTGCCGGCCGCGCTCTTCGGTGCCTTGTAAACCCTCTTACCGCTGGTCAACTCCGAGATGGCACCGCGCACCCTGATCATCCCGTGTTCCAGATCAATGTCCGATCGATGCAGAGCGACCAGCTCGCCCCAGCGCAGCCCGCAGAACGCAGCGAGCAGGACCAACGCCTTGTAACAAGGCTGAATCCGGTCGGCGACCGCAAACACCTCGGGGATGCTCGCCGTGGGCCGCTCCGGGGTGACCACCGTGCCGCCGTTCTTGATCTGGCACGGGTTGCGGCGGATCAGATCGTCTTCAACGGCCGTGCCCATGATCGTGCGCAGCAGGGCATACGCCTTGGCGACCGTTGACGGACCCACGCCGTCATCGAGGCGCGCCCTCCGCCAGGTGCGCACGGCGGCCGGCGTGATGTCCGCGATCGCCATCGAACCGAAGGTGGGCGCCAGGTGGATCCGGAGCAGCGATGCGTACGGCTCAGCGGTTCGGGGCGCCAACGGACGCTCCTTCACCCATGCCGCCGCGTAGTCGCCGAACGCCACCTTTCCGGCGTCGGGGTCGCGCCAATCGCCCTGCCGAAGCTGGGACTGCATGTCCGCCAACCAGTCGTCAGCGTCGCGCTTCGTGCGGAAGGTGTCCGGTGCTGGATGGTCGGCCCCGTCCAGACCCCGATACCGGGCCTGGTAGCGGCCGGACGGGAGCTTGCGGACACGGCCGACCTGTCGACGCTTGCCAGTCATCAGGCAGCCACCCCCCGAAGCAGGGAGCCACGCCGGCGAGACGGCACGGTGTTGGCGTCGATGAACTCGCGCACAGCGCTCTCAGGGATGCGGACGTGGCGTCCGACCTTGACGTACGTGATGCGCCGTTCCTCGATCAGGCGCCGGGGGAAGCGCACGGTCGTACCCAGGATCGCGGCGACCTGGTCAACGCTGAGGTACCGGTCATGCATGGTCGTGTTCTCCTTCCTGGCGCAGGTCTTGCAGGGCTTCGCGGGCCGTTTCGCGGTTGAGTCGGATCTCCCGGCGGATGTTGGCGGCGAGCCAGGATTCGCCGGGGGTGTGGCCGTGGCCCGCGTAGGCCCAGTGGGCGAGCGTGAGCGTGGTGGTCTCGGTCTCGTCGTCGAAGTCGGGCAGGCCGAGGGAGCGGCGTTGCTGCTGCGCGCGGTAGTCGGCGCGGACCTGTCCCGGGGCACCCAAGGTTGTTGAGTAGCGGCGGGACTTAGTCAAGGCCCGCGCATGGCGCGGGCGCGCGCCGCCTCGACGGCGCGGCCTGCCTCCTGTCTCCGCCCCGGCTGGCCGCGCCCGGCGGCGCGCTGCGTGCAGCGGGCAAGCACGAGAAAGCCTGCACAGCCCGGAAGGCGGACACGGCGGCATCGCTGAGCGGCTTACGTGACACGAGCGCGGCCTTCTGCGGCCATAGCGGCAGTGCTGTCGATCAGGCCAGCAGCGGGAGGGGCGGCGTCCGGGCCAGGCGATGTCGCCGGGCGGAAAAGGCCGGCGGGGCCGAGCGCCGTACCGCCACCGTCACGGATGCGGGAGCGTGAGCGGACCACCCCAGAGAAATCGGCTGAGGGGGAGCTGGCTGCTGCCGCGCTGTGGCCGAGCCCGTCGCGGGCGCTCCGCTAGGCGCACCGCCCTGAGGCTGCAGGATCACTGATGCCTAATCAGGTCTGACTGCGACGTTCGGCTTCGGGCGACCTGAAACAAGGGTGTACGACTGAGTGCCGGTCTAGATCCAAATACCTCGGCATCAACGCCATCCGCCGCGACCCCGCACAGCGAGCCGGGTACCGTATGCCCGAACAGCACACCGCCGGACCACACGCGGGTGTGGTCGGGACCGACGGAGAGGGCTGGTAGGAAAGCTATGGAAGAGCCGCGTCGCCTCGGCGGCCGGTACGAGCTGGGCCATGTGCTCGGCCGTGGCGGCATGGCCGAGGTCTACCTGGCGCACGACACCAGGCTCGGCCGCTCCGTGGCGGTGAAGACGCTGCGCGCGGACCTCGCACGCGATCCGTCCTTCCAGGCCCGGTTTCGCCGGGAGGCCCAGTCGGCCGCCTCGCTCAACCATCCCACGATCGTCGCGGTGCACGACACGGGCGAGGACCACATCGACGGGGTCTCGATCCCGTACATCGTGATGGAGTACGTCGACGGGTCGACGTTCCGCAAGCTTCTTCACAGCGGCCGCAAGCTGCTGCCGGAGCGGTCCATGGAGATGACCATCGGCATCCTCCAGGGCCTGGAGTACTCTCACCGCGCCGGCATCGTCCACCGCGACATCAAGCCCGCGAACATCATGCTGACGCGCAACGGCCAGGTCAAGGTCATGGACTTCGGCATCGCCCGTGCCATGGGCGACTCCGGCATGACGATGACGCAGACGGCCGCAGTCATCGGCACCGCCCAGTACCTCTCCCCGGAGCAGGCGAAGGGCGAGCAGGTCGACGCGCGCTCGGACCTCTACTCGACCGGCTGCCTCCTCTACGAGCTGCTGACAGTCCGCCCGCCCTTCGTGGGCGACTCCCCGGTCGCGGTGGCCTACCAGCACGTCCGCGAGGAGCCGCAGCCGCCGAGCGTCTTCAACCCCGAGATCACGCCCGAGATGGACTCGATCGTGATGCGGGCGCTGGTCAAGGACCCGGACTACCGCTACCAGTCCGCCGACGAGATGCGTTCCGACATCGAGGCCTGCCTCGACGGCCAGCCGGTCGCCGCCACAGCGGCCATGGGCTCGGTCGGCTACGGCGGCTACCCCGACGATCAGCCGACGACGGCTCTGCGCACGGACTCCAGCGCCGGCGCGACCACGATGCTGCCGCCGATGAACCGCTACGACGGCGGCTTCGGCTACGACGAGCGCCCGGACCGCCGCCGGCAGAAGAAGAACAACAACACGTCGACGATCCTGCTGGTCGTGGCCGGTGTGCTGCTGCTGGTCAGCGCGATCCTCATCGGCAAGTGGTTGGGCAAGCAGTTTTAGTCTGGTCGTTGGTTGGAGCTGACACCAACGCCTGACACCAACAGCGGCGCACACAGTCGGATCTGATAAAGATGAGGCTCATCAATCACAAAGCCTCGTAGAGTCGAGCCGTCCCGACAACAGGTGCCCCGGGGGTGCCCGACGCGGATGCCGAACCGGTGGGAGTAAGAGGCGGCTCGCGGGGTGGCCGTACGAGCGTGGCGCGCGATCGGCGTCCTGAGTAGTCCCCACCGGACCCCGGCTGTACAGCAGCGAAGTACAGCAATCACCGCGACCGCAGCCGGTCATCAGTGACCGCACCCACACGGGCGAGCAGCGCTGCAGACCTCAGCGACCGCCCTGTCCGTAGTTCGCATCGAGCGGCAGCAACGACCGCACGGGACACCCTCATCACGCGAACGGCGACAGGCCCTTGCTCTCCAGGTGAGCGAGCAGCGAGTCGAGGCATGCGTCTGCGGTAGCCAGGTCAGCACGGAAGAACGAGTCCTCGCCAAGCGGCCCACCACTGACGATGACCATCCACGCCTTCCTGTGCTCAACCATGCGGTCACCGTCGACCTTGAACACGGTCGTGACTCCGCGGTCGGCCAGCCACTCCATCAGTTCAAGCATGTTCACTCGCACCCCTCCGGAGAGATCATCCCATCCCCAGAGCACGCGCCCTCGGGCCGTCCCTGGGCCGTGCGAGGGCGCTCAACGACGACCAACGCTGACAACCGTCGACAGCTAAGCCGCAGGTCGCAGCGTTGATCGATTACACGGCCGCAGGTCAGAGAATCGACCCTTCACTTCTTCGGCTACTGAGCGCGCCTGAGGGCAGGCAGCGGACCTCTCAAAGCACCGGCGCTGTCACGCTAAAGTCCTCACCCCCGTAGAGGGATTCGTAGTGGATCTCGATCACGAGGCGTCTCGTGATGAGATCCCAGAACCAGTCATGCTGGTCGTTGCTGAACTCATCCAGCCTCAGCAGCCAGGTGGATTGCCCTGGCAGCATTAGGGCCCCCGAGCGCATGGAGTGTGCCTTAGGTTCCGTTGGAAGCGACTCCGCTAAGAGTTGCTGCGTGCGGTAGTTCCACTCCCCGATGACCGCCCCATCCAACGAGACCACCGATGACGTTATGACGGCCGGACCGAGACCGCCATTGACAACGTTGAGCCCGGCTTCAGTGCCCTTGTAGTGCTTGACGCGACGCATCTGGAGCGCGGGCCTCACTGACTGGCGACTGTGCCGCCTGCTGTCCCTGGTCTGCGTGTAGCTGACCCAGAGCGAGCCGAGCGCTATGACTGTGGCTGCAACTGCGGTGACCGTGTCTGCGCCCATACGCCCGCCCCCATGCGACCCGTGGATGGTCATCGGTTCCTCCCCGCTTGACCACCATTCCAGTCCGCAACGGGCGTGCACGCTGAGCCGAGAGCGCCTGATGCAACCGCTGAACGAGTCCGAATCAGGACCTACTTAAATCCGGTCGGAATCAACCACACTTGAACACATGGGGGGTTTATCCGATCGATACCAGTTCGTATGTGATCGCTGCGGTGACGCAAGCTCCACCGTGCGCGATCGAGGGCGCATCGACCTCATGGCCAGGCTCTGCGATGTCTGCTGGAACACCATCGCCAACGAGATGGCCAAAGTCGACGGGGCCACGGCTGCCCCGCGACCCGATCCTGACCCGGACGACGTGTCATGGATCGAGCCACCCATTTGCCCCACATGCGGAGCAATCGTTCAGGTATGTCCCACGAACTACGACCGGTGGGTCAGCCTCGCCACGGTGGAGTTGCCCGCCAAGGACGTCCCAGAGCCCTTCCGGTGGCGTTTGACGAAGCTTCCGGCCCGATCCCCCATCGCCACGGACATCGTCGCCGTACGGGTCCGTGGAGTCGATCCGCTCCCGGGTGAGCCCGTCGTGCCGGCTCATCGCATGATGTGCGTCCCCGAGTAGCCTGAGACATCGATCGCAGCACGAGGGCGGTCGGCCGCCATGCCCGCTGCGTGCCCGATCGAGCGGCGACCGGCGGGGAGCCACGGGGAACGTCGGCGAGCGACGCGAGAACCTTGCGGTCGGCGTGTCCGGCGAGCGGCGACCCGGCCCCGGACGCGCAGAGCGGGCGACGGGAATCGAGCCCGCGTAGCCAGTTTGGAAGATCGCGTACGTGGATCCGGGCTGAGCTGGCGAGACGCTGACGTGCGGATGACGGAGCGGACGCCGTACAGGGCGTACGGACGGAGCGGACGCCGTACAGGGCGTACGGAATCTACGTCTCGTACTCTTCGCCCACGGATCGCATCCACGGATCGCGCTCCGTCGCGCGCGGGCGCGCGCCCGCGCGCGCTCGCGCTCGCGCGGTCAGAAGTTGATCGAGTTGATGGTCTGCGCTATCGAGTCGAGGAAGCGCTGGATCGAGGGGGCCATCCCGGTCGACGCGAGGAAGAAGCCGAAGAGGACGGCGACTATCGCGGGGCCGGCCTTGATGTTCCCCCCTCTGATCAGCACTACCAGGATGATCGCCAACAGCAGCACCACAGACAGTGAAATGGCCACAACTGATCACGCCCTCGGTCGGTTCCGCTCTCCCGGCCCGGGGGTACGACCCCGCACCCCCGCCAGAACCATCGTGCCACCAACCCGGCCGCACTATGCGGCCCGTGACACAACGTCGACAACCCACCGCCCACCGGCCCCCGCCCGCACAGTAATTCGACGCCCCACCCGGCCGTAGATCCAAGGCAATTGGCCGACTTGGTTTCGGTGTCCACACAACGCCCGCGCAGCCAATTCGAATTGTTGACACAGGTATCACAAGGCGGGGCCACACGCAGGCGTTATGCACCAATTAGTCAGGATGAATAGGGACATCGCGGGTGTAAGTGCCCCATGAAACCGCATGGGTATAGGAGTCGACCCGGGTAATTAGACCGGCGGTTCACAAGTGATCACGGAAGATATCCAGCATTCGCGTCGGTGGTTTTACGAAATCCCACAGGCGACGCTAGGGTGCCTCAGATGTTTGCCGCCGCCACGTCCCCCGGCCAGAACCCAGCACCGCGTCCCCCGGCCCGGCCGCCGGCGGACAGACAGCGCGACGCGTTCTTCGACAACGCCAAGTACCTGGCGATCGTGCTCGTCGCGATGGGTCACTCCTGGGAGCCGCTGAAGGGCGACAGCCGCGTCCTGGAGGCGCTGTACTGCGTCGTGTACGCCTTCCACATGCCGGCGTTCATCATCATCTCCGGCTACTTCTCCCGGAATTTCGACATGCGCCCGGACCGGCTGAAGCGGCTGGTCACCGGGGTCGTCGTGCCGTACGTCCTGTTCGAGACCGCCTATTCGCTGTTCGAGCGGTACATCGACCACTCCCCCGGCCAGGACATCAGCCTGCTCGACCCCTGGTACCTGACCTGGTTCCTGTGCGCGCTGTTCGTCTGGCGGCTGACCACGCCGATCTGGCGGGCGGTCCGCCACCCGCTGCCCGTCGCCTTCGTCATCGCGATGCTGGCGTCCGTGTCCCCCACCATCGGTGACGACCTGGACCTCCAGCGGGTCCTGCAGTTCCTGCCGTACTTCGTGCTCGGCCTGTGCCTGCGGCCCGAGCACTTCCGGCTGGTACGCCGGTGGCCGGTGCGGATCGCCGCGGTACCGGTGTTCGCGGTCGCGCTGGCGTTCTCCTGGTGGTCGGTGCCGCGGATGAACACCGCGTGGTTCTACCACCGCGACGCCGCGCAGGAACTGGGTGTGCCGTGGTGGTGCGGGCCGGTGATGGTGCTCGCGATGTTCGGCTGCTCGATGGTGCTGACGGCCGGCTTCCTGTCCTGGGTACCGGGCCGGCGGATGTGGTTCACGACACTGGGCGCGGGCACGCTGTACGGCTATCTGCTGCACGGTTTCGTCGTGAAGTACGCCGACCACGCGGGCTGGTTCGACCCGCGGTGGCTGCACCGCCCGCTCGGCGAGATCCTCGTCACCGCACTCGCCGGCGCCGTTGTCACCCTGCTGTGCTCCGGGCCCGTCCGGCGGGTGTTCCGGTTCGCCATGGAGCCGAGGATGGCCTGGGCGTTCCGGCAGGACGCGGCGGAACTGGCGCGGGGGCGGCAGAGCCAGGAAGGCCGGGAAACCCGGGAGAAGGCCAACGTGTGATTCCGCCTACGCGGGCAGACCGAGGAGGGCGCGCATCCGGGCGTACTTCTCGGTCAGCCGTTTCCGGGTGTCCTCGTCGAGTACGGCGAGCCGGCCCGGGTCGGCGTTGTGCGCGAGGTCGGCCTGTTTGACGAGGAGCGCGCCCGGGGTGTCCAGGATGCGGCGGGCGTACGCCTCGGGGGGTTCGCCGGGGTGTTTGGTGACGGCGAGGACGATGGCCCTGGTGCGGGCGGTGAGGGGGGCCGCCGCCAGCCGGTCCGCCGTGAGGGCGTGGTCCTCGACGGCGTCGTGCAGCCAGGCGGCGGCGATCTGCTCCGGGTCACCGCCGCGGACGCGGACGCCTTCGGCGACGGCGGCGAGGTGCTCGGCGTAGGGGCGGCCGGCCTTGTCGGTCTGCGCGGCGTGCGCGGCTCGGGCGAGCGCCTCTACTTCGGGGAGGGACAGCGGGGTCGGGGTCACGGTGCGAGTATCCCGTGGCGGGGGTGGGGGTGGGGACGCTTACCGGCGCTTGCCGGGTGCCGCTGCGCCCACCCGTGCCGCCTGGGGGCACCTCCCAGGCCCTTGAGGCACTGGGGGAGGCACGCCTGCCCGCAGCTGCAGCGCCCTGAAGGGGCGCGACCAGCCCCCACCGGCCCGCAGCCGGCCACCCGCCCGCAGCCCACCCTCGCGGCGGCTACCTCACCGCGCCGCCTCCCGGCAGATCAGCAGCAGCGCCCGGTCGTCGTTCACGTCCCTCGCCACCGCCTCGATCAGGTGCCACGCCGCCCCGTGGAAGCCGCCGGCGACATAGCGGTCGGCCTCTCCCGTGAGGCGGTCGATGCCCTCCACGATGTCCCGGTCCGACGTCTCCACCAGGCCGTCCGTGAAGAGCATCAGGACGTCACCCGGGCGCAGCGAGCCCTTGACCGAGTCGAACTGCGCGCCGTCGTAGACACCCAGGAGCGGCCCTTCCGCGGCCTTCTCCTCCCAGCGGCCGCTGCCCGCGCTGAGCTGCAGGCCCGGGGGGTGGCCGGCGGAGTAGAGCTCGTAGTCGCCGGAGTCCAGGTCGAGGACCAGGTGGATCGAGGTGGCGAAGCCCTCGTCCCAGTCCTGGCGGAGGAGGTATCCGTTGGCGGCGGTGAGGAAGGCGTGCGGGGGCAGGGACCCCAGGAGGCCGCCGAACGCGCCGGACAGCAGCAGGGCGCGGGACGCCGCGTCCATGCCCTTGCCGGAGACGTCCGTGAGGACGACCTCCATCGTGCGCCCGTTGTTCGTGCGGGCCGCGACCACGAAGTCGCCGGAGAAGGACTGGCCGCCGGCCGGCCGCAGCGCCATCTCGCGGTGCCAGCCCGGCGGCAGCTTCGGCAGCTTGCTCTGCACCCGGATGCGTTCGCGCAGGTCGAAGAGCATGGTGCCGCCGCGCCGCCAGGGCACGCCGACCCGGCTGCGGAACTGGGCGGTGAGCAGGCCGAAGAAGCCGCAGGCGGCGACGACGAGGACCACGCCCGGGGTGACCCGGGAGGGACCCTCCGTGTAGGGGCCGAGCCGTACCGACTCCACGATCAGTGCCGTGGCCCCCGCCGCGTACAGGCCGAGCAGGCTCGCCGGGCGCAGCAGCAGGCCGCCCGCGATGATCGGCAGGACCAGGGAGGCCGGGGAGAACCACACCGAATTGGCGAGGGTCATGGCCGCCAGCACCGGGACGGTCAGCAGGAGGCCGGCGAGCGCGATCCAGTCGGAACCGTCGCCGCGGAAGTAGTCCACGGCGCTTCTGCGCAGCCCGACGCGGACCCGGTGCCACTGCATCTTCCACCGGGCCGTAAGCGTCTCGGCCTTTCCGCGCCGCTCTCGGTCTACTGCCATTAGTTCGGGACCCTATCCATCGGACCAGCTGCTTGGCACGGGAGGTCCCACTTGTCCCCCGTCCGAGGTTCACCTGTGAGTGCGACTTCACAGTGAACTTCACCGGACGGCCCCGCGTCGCCGTCCGGGAGAAATTCGCTGGCTCGTCCCGCATTGCCCCTGGTAGGCATGGCGTATGGCGAACGACCGTACGACCGCGTTGAAGGTACTGCGTGCCGAGGAGTTCGACGGGTGGTGGGACCACCTGGTCCGGGCCTTCGGGGCCGGCCCGGCGTCGGCCGAGGAGCGTGAGCTGGACCGCTCCGTCACGGAGTTCGAGCGTTCGCTGGCCGCCTGGGACGGGGCCGACCTCGTCGGGACGGGCGGGGCGTTCAGCTTCCGGATGACCGTGCCGGGCGGCGCCGTGCTGCCCGTGGCGGGCGTCACCATGGTGAGCGTGTCCGCGACGCACCGGCGGCGCGGGGTGCTGACCGCGATGATGCGGCGCCAGCTCGACGACGTACGGGAGCGGGGTGAGGCGCTCGCCGCGCTGACCGCCTCCGAGCCGGCGATCTACGGCCGCTTCGGGTACGACGCCGCGACCCAGCAGCTGCAGGCCGAGATCGACACGAGCCGGGTGACGCTGGCCGTGCCGGCCGGCACCGACGACGTACGGCTGCGCTACGCCAGGCCGGCCGACGTGCTCGACGCGTGCGAGGTGGTGTACGCGGAGCTGGTGCCGCTGCGGCCCGGGATGCTGGCCCGGCAGCCCGGCTGGGAGCGGGCGGCGCTGGTGGACCCGGAGAGCGACCGGGACGGCGCGTCGGCGCTGCAGTGCGTGGTCGCCGAGCGGGACGGGCGGGTCACCGGGTACGCCCGGTTCCGTACCAAGCTGGGCTGGTCGCCGAGCGGGCACGACGGCACGGTGGCGTTGCAGGACCTGGCCGCGGTGGACGCGGCGAGCGACGCGGCGCTGTGGCGGTTCCTGTTCGGCATCGACCTGATGTCGAAGCTGACGCTGCGGGGGCGGCCGGTCGACGACGCCTGGCAGTACCTGGTCTCCGACATCCGGCGCTGTCTGACGCGGGTGCGGGACATGGGGTACCTCCGTCTCGTCGACGTCGGCAGGGCGCTCGCGGCGCGGACCTATCAGGCGCCGGTGGACGTGGTGCTGGAGGTGGCGGACGCCTTCTGCCCCTGGAACGAGGGGCGTTGGCGGCTGACCGGCGACGCCAAGGGTGCGTCCTGCGAACGTACGACGGACCCGGCCGAACTCGCCCTGTCCGTACGGGAGCTGGCGGCGGCGTACCTCGGTGGCGTGTCCCTGGTGTCGTTGGCGCGGGCGGGCCGGGTGCGGGAGCTGCGGCCGGGGGCGCTGGCCGAGGCGTCGACGGCGTTCGGGTCGGCGGCGCTGCCGTGGCTGCCGCACGGTTTCTAGTGCGCGTCCGGGTGCGCGCCGCTCAGCGGTTCTGGCAGCGGGGGCACCAGAAGAGGTTGCGGGCAGCGAGGTCCGCGGTGCGGATCTCGGTGCCGCAGATGTGGCAGGGCAGGGTGGCCCGGCGGTAGACGTACACCTCGCCGCCGTGGTCGTCGACGCGCGGCAGGCGTCCCATCGCCTCCGGGGTGTGCTCGGGGCGGACGGTGTCGATCCGGTTGTTCCGCACGCCTTCGTGCATGAGCCCGGCGAGATCGGCCCAGACGGCGTCCCACTCGGCCGGGCCGATCTCCTTTCCGGCACGGTAGGGATCGATTCCGTGTCGGAACAGCACCTCGGCGCGGTAGACGTTGCCGACCCCCGCGATGATCTTCTGATCCATCAGCAGCGCGGCGACGGTCGTACGGCTGCGGGAGATCTTCCGGTACGCGACGCCCGGGTCGGCGTCGGCACGGAGCGGATCCGGGCCGAGCCGGGCGTGTACGGCGTTCTTCTCCGCGTCGGTGATCAGGGCGCAGGTGGTGGGGCCGCGCAGGTCGACGTACGAGGTGGCGTCGGCGAGGCGGAGCCGGACGGTGTCGGTGGCCGGGGGGGCGGGGGCGTCGCCGAAGGTGACCTTGCCGAAGAGGCCGAGGTGGATGTGGACCCAGTCGCCGTCGCGGAAGCCCAGGAAGAGGTGCTTGCCGTGTGCTTCGGTACGGGTGAGGGGGGCGCCGTCGATCAGCTGGGCGGCGTCGGAGAACTTGCCCTGCGGGCTGCTGACCCGCACGGGTCCGGTGAGCCGCCGGTAGTCCAGCGCGAGCCGATGAATAGTGTGCCCCTCTGGCACTGAGGTGATTCCTTTCCCACCCGCCCACCCGACTCGCTCGAGGGGTGAACGTCGAAGGGCACGTGACGACAGCGCCCCGTCAGGGGCGCGGGGCTTTGTCGATGTGCGGCTCCGCCGCGTGGGCGCGAACAGCCCCCACGCGCCCGCAGCCGAACGCCTACCGGCCGTCCCCGGAGGGGTGGTGCGGCGGGATGGGCGGGAGGGCGCCCGTCGTCTCGTACTCCGTCAGCATGTCGATGCGGCGGATATGGCGCTCACCCTGCGAGAACGGCGTGTTCAGGAAGGTCTCGACGAACTTCGTCGCCTCCTCCTGAGTGTGCATCCGCGCCCCCACCGCGACGACGTTCGCGTCGTTGTGCTGCCGGCCGAGCGACGCGGTCTCCTCGCTCCAGGCGAGCGCCGCCCGCACGCCCTTCACCTTGTTCGCGGCGATCTGCTCACCGTTGCCGGAGCCGCCGATCACGATGCCGAGGGACTCGGGGTCCGCCGCCGTCCGCTCGGCCGCACGGAGGCAGAAGGGCGGGTAGTCGTCCTGGGCGTCGTAGATGTGGGGGCCGCAGTCGACGGGGTCGTGCCCCGCTTCCTTCAGCCACTCGACGAGGTGGTTCTTGAGTTCGAAGCCCGCATGGTCGGAGCCGAGATACACGCGCATGGGACGAGTGTGACATGGCCGTAAACACGCGGCAGTGCGGGGGCCACGCCCCGGAAAGTGTGAGTAACACTACGGAACCTCAGGAAAACCTCAAGTAACGATCTGGAATCAAAGGTTCAGGAATTCGCCAGCCTCCGTTTCACTGGACCAACTCGTACGCCGCTCGTACGGGACCCCCGCTCACCCCCGCTCAACGGCGCAAAGGAATTCCCCCCATGACTTCGCAGCCGACCACGACTGCCCCGCCCCCGGCCGGCGATCCCGGCAACGGTCTGCACGCAGGACTCAAGAACCGTCATCTGTCGATGATCGCCATCGGCGGCGTCATCGGCGCCGGTCTCTTCGTCGGTTCCAGTTCGGGTATCGCCACCGCAGGGCCCGGCATCCTGTTGTCGTACGCCCTCGTCGGCACTCTCGTCGTCCTGGTGATGCGGATGCTCGGCGAGATGTCCGCCGCCAATCCGACCTCCGGTTCGTTCTCCGCGCACGCGGACCGCGCGCTCGGCCGCTGGGCCGGGTTCTCCATCGGCTGGCTCTACTGGTTCTTCTGGGTCGTGGTGCTGGCGGTGGAGGCCACCGCGGGCGCCAAGATCCTGGAGGGCTGGATCCCGGCCGTGCCCCAGTGGGGCTGGGCGCTCATCGTGATGGTGGTCCTCACCGCCACCAACCTGATCTCGGTCGGCTCCTACGGCGAGTTCGAGTTCTGGTTCGCCGGGATCAAGGTCGTCGCGATCGGCGCGTTCATCGTCGTCGGCCTGCTGGCCGTCTTCGGTGTGCTGCCCGGCGTGCACGCGGACAAGGCGAGTTTCGCCAACCTCACCGACCACGGCGGTTTCCTGCCCCACGGGCCCGGCGCCATCCTCACCGGTGTGCTGCTGGTCGTCTTCTCCTTCATGGGCAGCGAGATCGCCACCCTGGCCGCCGGCGAGTCCGAGGACCCGCAGCGCGCGGTCACCAAGTCGACCAACAGCATCATCTGGCGGATCGGCGTCTTCTACCTCGGCTCGATCCTCATCGTCGTCGCGCTGCTGCCCTGGAACGACCCGTCGATCAAGGAGAAGGGCTCGTACGTCGCCGCCCTCGACTCCCTCGGCATCGCGCACGCCGGCGAGATCATGAACTTCATCGTGCTGACCTCGGTGCTGTCCTGTCTCAACTCCGGTCTGTACACGGCCTCCCGGATGGCGTTCTCGCTCGGGCAGCGCGGCGACGCGCCGAAGGCGTTCGCCCGGACCACCTCCCGCGGTGTGCCGATGGCCGCGATCCTCGCCTCCGTCGTCTTCGGGTTCGTCGCCGTCTTCTTCAACTACCGGTTCCCGGACTCCGTCTTCCTCTTCCTGGTCAACTCCTCCGGTGCGGTGGCCCTGTTCGTCTGGCTGGTCATCTGCTTCTCGCAGCTGCGCATGCGGAAGATCATCCAGGCCGAGGCGCCGGAGAAGCTCGTCGTGAAGATGTGGCTGTACCCGTATCTGACCTGGGCGACGGCCGGTCTGATCGTGTTCGTCCTGGGCTACATGCTGACCGACACCGAGGGCGAGAGCAGCGGCCGTACGACCGTGCTGCTGTCCTTGCTCGTCGCGGCGCTCGTGATCGCCGTCGCCGTGGTGAAGCAGAAGGTCACGGGGAGCCGCGTGGCGGCGGCCGCCGCGGAGGCGGGCGAGCCCGCCGACAAGGTGTCCGTCGGCTGAGCCGACCGCCGGTCACAGCAGGGTGAAGCCCTCCTTGACCTGCTCGTACGTCCGCACGGCCTGGGTTTCGATCGCCGGCTGGTACCAGGTGTTGATCTGGTACGACTTGCCGTCGGCGTCGAAGCCCAGCAGCCGTGCGTGCCAGCGGACGCCCTTGAGGGAGAAGGTGTACTCCCAGACCACCGCCGGGTAGCCGCGGAACCTCGTCTCGACCAGCCGGATCTTGCTGTAGTCCTGACCCTGGTGGGCGCTGCGTTCGGAGGCGCTCCAGCTGTCCATGAGGTCGCCGCGGGCCAGGGAGGACTTGGCGACGAGTTCCTGGCTGCCGTCGGGAGAGGTGTAGTGCACCTCGGCGCCGGTCTTCACGTCCCTGCGCCAGCCCTTCGGGGTCACCCAGGCGAAGCCGCCGGCCTCCTCGTGGGCGCCGGGCGGGAGGGTGCGGGGGCGGGCGGTGCCGGCCACGGTGGCCGACGGGGAGGTTGCGGCCGAGGGGGTTGAGGAGGTGCCGTTCGCTGTGTCGTTGCCGCCGCCGCCTTTTGTGGTGGCGAGGAGGATGGCGACGGCGGTGGCTACGGCTGCGGTTCCCAGTACGGCCAGGAGAGTTGTGCGTTTGGGGGCTTTGCGGCGGTGGGGCACTGCGGGTGCGTTGTGGCTGGTCGCGCTCCGCGGCGGAGCCGCTGATTGATGCAGCCCCGCCCCCCTGACGGGGCGCTGCAGTTCGGGGCGTGGTGATGTGACGCCTGCTTGAGGGAGGGTCGGGCCCGCTGAATTGCTGGGCGGAGTCTCCGAGCGGACCTCGGAGCGTTCCGTCGCCGCCTCCGTCGAAGCACTCACCGGCGGGGACGTCCGCACCTCCGTCGGCTGCGGCTGCGGGCGTTCGTCCTCGGGCTCCGGAACACGCAGCTTCGTCAGCTCCACGTACGCCGGTGTCGGGCGCTCCGCTGAAACCGGAGCCGAAACCGGAGCCGGGGTCGGGGCCGGAGCCGGGTACGTCTCTGTCGGGGTCTGGGGTGGGTATGCCACCGGGCGCAGGGTCTGTTCGACCTCCGCCAGGCCGGGCCGGGCCGTCGGTTCCTTCGCCAGCAGCGCTGCCAACAGGTCGCGCAACGGGCCCGCAGCCGCGGGGAGTTCGGGCTCCTCGTAGAGGACCGCGTGCAGGGTGGCCAGGGTCGTGTCGCGGGAGAAGGGGGAGCGGTCGCCGAGGGCCGCGCACAGGGTCGCGCCGAGCGACCAGACGTCGGACGGCGGGCCCTGCGGGCGCCCGGAGATCCGCTCGGGTGCCATGTAGTCGGGGGAGCCGACGAGCATGCCGACCATGGTGAGCGCCTTGGCGTCCTGGATCGCCGCGATACCGAAGTCGGTGAGGACGACCCGGCCGGCGGTGTTCTCGACGAGGACGTTCCCGGGTTTGATGTCGCGGTGCAGCACTCCCCCGGCGTGCACCTGGCGCAGCGCGGCGACCAGGCCGAGGCCGATCCGGGCCGCGGCGCGCGGGCTCAGCGCCCCTTCCTCGGCCATGATCCACTCAAGGGAGCGGCCGTTGACCAGCTCCATGACGATCCACAGGCGTTCGCCCTCGTCGACGACGTCGTAGACCCGTACGACGTTGGGGTGGTCGATCCGGGCGGTGGCCCTGGCCTCGCGCAGGGTGCGTTCACGGCGGGTGCGGGTGTCCTCGGCGTCGAGGCCGTCGATCCGCATCTCCTTGACGGCGACCTGCCGGTCGAGCGTCTCGTCGGCGGCCCGCCACACCCGCCCCATTCCCCCCTGCCCGATACTCTCGGCCAGCCGGTAGCGACCGGTCACCAGCAGCCCCGGGACCCCACCCCGCCCCGCGCTCTCGGCGTTCCCTGGACCAACCGCATTCCCTGGACCACCGGAATTCCCTGGACCAACGGAATTCCCCGGGCTCTCTGGACTCCCTGAATTCTCCGGCAATTCGCTGCACCCCCTCAACGACCGCCCCTGCTGACACACAATGGTCACACTTACGGCCGTACCAGCATAGTGCGGAGAAATCTTGTGGTACCTCTTCAAGTGACCGCGAATTCAGGCGCGGTCCAGGGGGTTGCAAGGGGGACGAACATGAGTTCTCGTCGTATGGCAGTCGTCACGGGATCGCTGGTCACGGCATCTTTCTCGGCCGTGATGATCCTCCCGTTCACGGCGGCCGCCGATGACCAGGGACCGGCAAGCGGCAAGGGGGGAAAGGCGGTTGACCAGGCACCGGCGGGTGTGAAGCTGACGACCACGCTGCCGGAGAAGATCTCGGTCGACAACAGTTCGCAGAAAACGGCGATTACCGCCACCGTCAAGAACGAGGGAACCAAGGACAGCGCCGGCATCAGGCTTTTGGTGGTCGGTTTCGACGGCCTGAAGGTCACGAACGTGCAGGGCTGCGACGCCATCGCGGCGAAGGATCTGCCGGCCGGTTCGAACAGCGGCTTCAGTTGCCCGGTCGGCGCGCTCGGCGCGGGCAAGTCGAAGTCCTACCCGGTGGACGCCACGTTCGATCTGGGCAAGACCGGGAAGATCTGCCTGCCCGTGCAGAGCGCGGACGGGAAGAAGACCTTCTGGCAGCAGGGCCCGGTGCCGTTCGGTACGACGAACCCGTCGCCGAACGCCCCGGCCACCCCGCTGCTGCTCGGCACCGACAACAAGCCGGTGGGGCCGGGCGGCGACCAGCTGCCGAAGACCGGCGCGGGCAGTGACGTGCTGCCGCTCGGCGCGGCCGGCGCGGCGCTGATCGCGGCCGGGGCGGCGGGCGTGTGGTGGTCGCGGCGGCGGACCTGCTGAGCAGGACACCCACGGGAAGGGGCCCGGGGGGCGTGCGCGCCCCGGGCCCCTTCCCGTATTCGGTGCCGTCAGCTCTTGTCGGCGAGCTTCCAGGCGGCCGGCAGCGCGCCCATCGCCAGGGCCGCCTTCACCGCGTCGCCGATCAGGAACGGGGTGAGGCCGGCGGCGATCGCCGCGGACGCGGACAGGTGGGCGGTGTAGGCCAGGTACGGCACACCGATCGCGTAGATGATCGCCTCGCCGAGCAGCATCGCGCCCGCCATCCGCAGCACGTTGCGGTCGGCGCCGCGCCGGGCCAGGGAGCCCACGACGGCGGAGGCGAGCATCATGCCGAGGATGTAGCCGAAGGAGACGGAGACCCCGGAGGTGCCGCTCGCGAACCACGGCACGCCCGCCAGACCCGCCAGCGCGTACAGGGCGAGGGAGAGCAGGCCGCGGCGGGCGCCGAGGGCGGTGCCGACGAGCAGGGCCGCGAAGGTCTGGCCGGTGACCGGGACCGGGGAGCCCGGTACCGGGACGGCGATCTGGGCTGCGAGGCCGGTGAGCGCGGCGCCGCCGACCACGAGGGCCACGTCGCGCACCCGGGACGCGGGCAGGAGGTCGGCGAGGACGGTGCCGGTGCGGGGCGACGCGGCTGCGGTGGCGGTGCTCATGGGGACTCCGCGAGGTGAGGGTGGGCAGACAAGCAGGGAACACCGTGACGCTATCCCGGGCCGCCTGAGCCGAACACGTCAGCGATCGACAAAGGCCGGATCGGGCGCTTGGTGGGCTCCCCACAAAGGATGCGAGCTACACACGGTTTGAGGTGACGCCGATCACTGAGGCAGAGATGTTTCAGTCACGTCAACGGCGTTGAACAGGTCTGTGGAGTTCCACCAATCGAATCCTAGTGGTCTGGTGGGATTCCGGGTCGCTGGCCTACGCTTTCGGACATGGTCGCCCAGTCCCGGAACTTCACGTCGCGTCGCTATGTCGACCTGCGACGGCAGGGGGCTGCCACCTGTCGCCGTCCGGTCTGAGGCCGCGCGGCAGGGACCGGACCCGGCGCGCCTCACTCTCCGAGACGTGTCGGCCCCCGTTCCCGAGGACGGTTCCCATGCCCCGTACCGCGGCACCCCCGCTCATCTCTCCCCCCGGCGACCGGCGGCGGGCCAGCGCCAGCGTGGTCCTGCGGTCGGTGCTGGAGCACGGACCGGTGGCCCGCTCCACCATCGCCCGGCTGACCGGGCTCTCCCCGGCCTCCGTCACCGACTACTGCGCCCGGTTCACCGAACTCGGCCTGATCCGGGAGGCGCAGGCGCCTCGCCGGGCCGGCGGGGTGGGCCGGCCGCATGTTCCCGTCGACCTGGACGACTCGCGGTTCGTGGTCGGCGGGGTGCACGTGGCCGTGCCGTACACCACGGTCGCACTCCTCGACCTGCGCGGACGGGTGCTCGTACGGCGGGAGTTGAAGCACCGGGACACCGAGCCGCGCGGAGTGCTGGAGCGGGCCGCCGCCGGGCTGGCCGCGCTGCTCGACGGGGTGCCGGGCTGCCGGCCGCTGGGCGTCGGGGTCGCGGTCGGCGGCTGGGTGGACCGGGACTCCGGAACCGTCGTCGAGCACCCGCTGCTGGGCTGGCGCGAGGTACCGGTGCGGGAACTGCTCGGCGCGGCCACCGGGCTGCCGGTCCATGTGGACGGGCACGCGCGGGCGTTGGTCAACGGGGAGCGGCTCTTCGGGCGGGCCCGGGGCAGCCGGAGCGTGCTGCACCTGTTCGTCGGGAACGTGGTCGACGCGGCCTTCGCCACCGGTGACGAGGTGCACCACGGCCCGCGCTCGCAGGCGGGCACGATCGCCCATCTCCCGGTGCCGGGCGGCACCGAGCCGTGCAGCTGCGGGCGCACCGGCTGTCTCCAGGTGGAGCTGAGCGAGCGGACGCTGGTGCGCCGGGCCCGGGCGGCCGGGGTCGTCGACGGCGTCAATCCGATGGACGTCCTCGCGGCGGCCGGCGCCGGTGACCCGGTGGCGGTGCGGCTGCTGGTGGAGCGGGCGCGGCTGACCGGGCGGGCGGCGGGGCTGCTCCTCGACGTACTCAACCCGGAGAGCGTGGTGGTCACCGAGGTGGGCGTACTGAACCGCGAGGACTGCCTGGCCGCGCTGCGGGAGGCGGTCGGACCGGAGCGGGCCGCCGTGGTGGCGCCGACCAGCTTCGGGGACTCCGTGCTGGCGGTGGCGGGCGGTTCGGTGGTCCTCGACGTGCTGTACCGGGACCCGTTGAGCGCGTCACCACGGCTTATTTAATTCAGAAACTCGGAATATTGACAGCCGTCGCGCACGGCAAGGAACATCCTTCTCATGACCTGTCGCACCCTCTGTTGCTGACGTCTTGACGCGCCCCGAGCGCGCATTCACCGCTGTGTGAGATCTCTCTTTCCGGCCTTCTGTCGCCGGAAATTCTCCCTGCCTTTCTGCTGCTTCTCAGCTGCTTTTCTCCCGGGAGCCCTCCCATGCCTTCTGCGTCCCCCTCCGGCGTCGACCGCCGGCTCTTCCTCACCTCGCTGCTCGGCGCCTCGGCGGCCGTGGCCGGGCTCAGCGGCTGCGCAGGCGGCACGGCCGCCGCCGAGACCACGGGCGCCTCGACCGCTCCGCTGGCCGCCAAGGTCCCGGCCGGCACCAGCCTGAAGATCGCCTCCTATCTGAACACCCAGCAACTGCAGTTCAAGCTGGCGAAACTGCCCGCACTGCCGTTCACGGTGTCGAGCTGGCTGAACATCGGGGCCGGCCCCGATGTCATCAACGCGTTCCGCGCCAAGTCGCTGGACCTCGCCAACAACGCGGGAATTCCGCCGATCCAGGCGCAGTTCCAGGGTTTCGCGGCGAAGATCGTGGCGATCAACATCACCCGCAAACCCAACTATCTGTTCGCCACCAAGCCCGGCAGCGACATCCGCACGGTCGCCGATTTCAAGGGCAAGAAGCTCGCCTTCTCACAGGGCCAGGCCCAGGGGGTCGTGCTGCTGCGGGCGCTGAAGGAGGCCGGGCTCGCCTACGACGACGTGCGGCTGGTCCCGCTGACCAGCAACCAGTTCTTCACGGCCCTGCAGTCCGGCCAGGTGGACGTGGCCCCGCTCCCCAACACCCAGGCGCCGGCCTACCTCCAGCAGTACGGCGCGAAGGGCGCCCACACGATCGCCACCGACGTCGTCGACCTGCTCAACCTGCTGTGGGCCCCGCAGGCGGTGCTGAACGACCGGGCCAAGGCGGCCGCGGTCGCCGCGTACATCCCGCAGTGGGCCAGGGGCCTGGTCTGGCAGTGGGAGAACCCGGACACCTGGAACGAGGAGTTCTACGTGAAGACCCAGAACCTGACCCTCGCCCAGGCCCAGGGCATCACGAAACTCGCCAACAAGCCGTTGTTCCCGCCGAGCTGGGACGAGGCGGTCAAGTGGGAGCAGGAGACCGCCGATCTGCTGGCGGAGGGCGGCTTCGTGAAGAAGACCGACGTCTCCTCGCTCTTCGACCACCGCTTCGAGTCCATCGCCGCGAAGGCCGTACCGGCGGAGTACCGGAAATGACCGCCGTGGCCACCGGCACCGTGCCGGTTCCCGTCGAGGAGGAGGCCCGCCGGGTCCGCCCGCGCCGCCGCCTCTCCCCCGGCCGCAGGCTGCCCGCCGCCCGGCTGGCCGGACCCCTGGTCTTCCTCGCCGCCTGGGCGAGCGCGTCCGCCGCCGGACAGCTCGACCCGGGGGCCGTCCCGGCGCCCTGGACCGTCCTGGACACCGCCGTCCACCTGTGGACGGCCGGGACGCTGCGCACCGACATCCTGACCTCCGTGGAGCGGGCCGGGTACGGCTTCGCGATCGGGCTGACCGCCGGGGTGCTGCTGGCCCTGGCCGCCGGGCTCAGCCGGACCGGGGAGGCGCTGATCGACGGGACCGTGCAGATCAACCGGGCGATCCCGACCCTCGGTCTGATCCCGCTGTTCATCCTCTGGCTGGGGATCGGCGAGACCTTCAAGATCGCCATCATCGCGATCGTCGTCTACATCCCGGTCTACCTGAACACGCACGCCGCGCTGTCCGCCATCGACAGCCGGTACGTCGAACTCGCCGAGGTGCTGGACCTGTCGAGGCTCCAGTTCATCCGGCAGATCGTGATCCCCGGCGCGCTGCCCGGATTCTTCGTGGGACTCCGGCTCGGTGTCACCGGATCCTGGCTGGGCCTGGTCGTCCTGGAGCAGATCAACGCCACCAGCGGCCTCGGCTACATGATGTTCCAGGCCCAGAACTACGGCCGCAGCGACATCATCCTGGTCGGTCTGCTGATCTACGGCGTCTTCGGCCTCGTCTCCGACACCGTGGTCCGTGGCATCGAACGGAGGGTGCTGTCATGGCGCCGCACACTGAGCAGCTGACCCGCCCCGCCGTTCGGCTCCGGGGGCTGACAAGGTCGTTCGGGGGCCGCACGGTCCTCGACGGCATCGACCTCGACCTGCCCGCCGGGCAGTTCACCGCCCTGCTCGGACACAGCGGCTCCGGCAAGAGCACCCTGCTGCGGGCGGTCGCCGGACTCGACCACGGGGTCGCGGGGAGTGGTGAACTCACCGCTCCGGAACGGGTGTCGGTGGTCTTCCAGGACTCCCGGCTGCTGCCCTGGCGCCGGGTGCTGGACAACGTGGTGCTGGGACTGGACGGCAAGGACGCCGACGCCAAGGGCCGCTCCGCGCTCGAGGAGGTCGGTCTCGGCGGCCGGGAGCGGGCCTGGCCGGGCGAGCTGTCCGGCGGCGAGGCGCAGCGTGCCGCGCTCGCCCGCTCCCTGGTGCGCGAGCCCGAACTGCTCCTTGCCGACGAGCCGTTCGGCGCGCTCGACGCACTCACCCGCATCAAGATGCACCACCTGCTGCGCGAGCTGTGGCAGCGGCACCGGCCGTCCGTGCTGCTCGTCACCCACGACGTCGACGAGGCGATCGTCCTCGCCGACCGCGTCCTGGTCCTGGAGAACGGCCGGATCGGCCTCGACCTGACCGTCGACCGCACCCGGCCGAACGCCCTCCACCGCAAGCAACTGCTCACCGCCCTCGGTGTCACGGAGGACCCCGCATGACCCGCCCGCTCCACCTCAACGCCTTCCTGATGAACACCGGTCACCACGAGGCCTCCTGGCGCCTCCCGGAGAGCGACCCCCACGCGCACACCGACCTCGCGCACTACGTACGGCTGGCCAGGACCGCCGAGCGCGGCACCTTCGACTCGCTGTTCCTCGCCGACGGCCCGCACCTGTGGGGCAGTGTGGGGCAGCGGCCCTCCGGGGCGCTCGAACCCCTCACCCTGCTCACCGCGCTGGCGACCGCCACCGAGCACATCGGCCTGATCGCCACCGCCTCCACCTCCTACAACTCCCCCTACAACCTGGCCCGCAGGTTCGCCTCCCTCGACATCGTCAGCGGCGGCCGGGCGGGCTGGAACATCGTCACCACGGCGGGGGCGGAGGCGGCCCGCAACTTCGGTCTGGACGCGGAGCCCGCGCACGCCGAGCGGTACGCCCGGGCCGCCGACTTCCTCGACGTGGCCCTGAAACTCTGGGACAGCTGGGAGGACGACGCGATCGTCGCCGACAAGGCGGCCGGCGTCTGGGGCGACGACGCGAAGATCCACCCGCCCCGCCACCAGGGGCCGTACTTCAGTGTCGAGGGCGCCCTCAACGTGCCGCGCTCCCCGCAGGGTTACCCGCTGCTGGTGCAGGCGGGGTCCAGCGAGGACGGCAAGGCGTTCGCGGCCCGGTACGCGGAGGCGGTGTTCACCGCGCAGCAGACCATCGAGGAGGCGCGGGCGTTCTACGCCGACCTCAAGGCCCGTACGTCCCAGGCGGGCCGCGACCCCGACCACATCAAGGTGCTGCCCGGCATCGTCCCCGTCATCGGCTCGACCGAGGCCGAGGCACGGGCGCACGAACAGTTCCTGGAGGACCACATCGTGCACCGGCACGGCGTGGCCAACCTGGAACGGCTGCTCCACCTCCCGGCCGGAACCCTGGAGTTGGACGCCCAGCTGCCCGCCGAGCTGCCGCCCGAGGACGCCATCGAGGGCGCCAAGAGCCGTTACACGCTGGTCGTCGGACTCGGCCGCCGCGAGCGGCTCACCGTACGGCAGCTGATCGGCCGGCTCGGCGGCGGCCGCGGCCATCTGACCTTCGCCGGGACCCCGGAGCAGGTCGCCGACGCGATCGAGACCTGGTTCACCCAGGGCGCCGCCGACGGCTTCAACATCATGCCGCCGGTGCTGCCCTCCGGCCTGGAGGCCTTCGTCGACCACGTCGTACCGATCCTGCGCGCCCGCGGCCTGCTGCGCAGGGATTACGGTCCGCGCCGCACCCTGCGGGAGCGCTACGGCCTGCCCCGCCCCGCCAACCAGTACGTCACTCCCGCACTCGCCACCCTCTGAAAGGACGCCCGCATGTCCATCGAGATCCGCAAGGTCACCGCGAACATAGGCGCCCAGGTCCTGGGCGTGGACATCGCCAAGCCGCTGGACGAGGAGCAGGTCGCCGCGATCCGCGAGGCCCTGAACGTCCACAAGGCCCTGGTCTTCGACGATGTCCACCTCGACGACGCGGGCCAGGAGGCCTTCGCCCGGCACTTCGGCGGCCTCACCACCGCCCACCCGACGGTGCCCGCCGTCGACGGCGCCCCGAACGTGCTGCCCGTCGACAGCGAGCGCGGCCGGGCCAACCACTGGCACACGGACGTGACGTTCGTCCTGAACCCGCCCCAGGCCAGCACCCTGCGCTCCCTCACGATCCCGCCGTACGGCGGCGAGACCCTGATCGCCAGTTCGGCCGCCGCCTACCGCGACCTGCCCGAGCCGCTGCGCGCGCTCGCGGACACGCTCTGGGCGGAGCACACCAACGACTACGACTACGCCGTGCCGGACGAGGAGATCGACGAGGGACAGGCGGCCCAGCGCGCCCAGTTCACGTCGATCAAGTTCCGCACGGTCCATCCGGTCGTCCGGGTGCACCCGCTGACCGGTGAGCGCGGCCTGTTCATCGGCGGGTTCGCCCAGCGGATCGTCGGCCTGTCGAAGGACGAGTCCCGCAAGGTCCTCGACGTGCTCCAGGCGTACGTCACCCGCCCCGAGAACATCCTGCGCCACCGCTGGTCCCCCGACCAGCTCGTCCTGTTCGACAACCGCATCACCCAGCACTACGCCATCGACAACTACGACGGCCGGCCGCGCCGCCTCCACCGCGTCACCGTCGCCGGTGACGTCCCGGCCGGCATCGAGGGCAAGGAGAGCTACTCGATCGAGGGAGACGCCTCGCACTACACGCCCGTGGCCGCGTGACCACGGTCGCCGCCGCCGGCTGACCCCCGCCCCTCCCCCGAGGCCCTCACGTGACGACACGTGGGGGCCTTCTTCCTTGCCCGCACCGCGCTTCTTGTTGCTGGCAGGACGTGGCCCGCCGTCACGCGGCCGCCAAATCCCGCGCGGATGTACTGCTGCTGGCTCCCTGAGTCACCGATGCGCCCCGCCTCGTGATCGTCTTCTCACCGCTCACGGGGGCAGGCGGAAGAAGGGAAACCCCCGCGAGGACGTGACTCGCGGGGGCTTTCCCGGTTTCCCGTAAGGGGGTCCGTCGGGGCTTGAGCCCGCGACGGGTCTACAGGTTGCTGAAGTCGGGGCCCTTGGTGCGGGTCCGCTTGATCTCGTAGAAGCCGGGGACGGAGGCGACCGCGAGGGTGCCGTCCCACAGGCGGGCCGCCTCCTCGCCCTTGGGGGCGGGGGTGACGACCGGGCCGAAGAAGGCGATCTGCTCGCCGTCCGGGCCGGGGACCGCGATGACCGGGGTGCCGACGTCCTGGCCGACCTTGTCGATGCCCTCCTTGTGGGAGGCGCGCAGCTCCGCGTCGAACTCGAAGTCCTCCTGGTCGGCGTAGTCGATCAGGTCGGCCGGCAGACCGACGTCCGCGAGCGCGCCCGCGACGGCCTCCACGGTCGGGCCCTCGCCGTTGTTGTGGATACGGGTGCCGAGCGCGGTGTACAGCGGGCCGAGAATGTCGGCGCCGTGCTTCTGCCAGGCCGCGGTGACCACGCGGATCGGCCGCCACGCCTTGGTCTCCAGCAGCTCGCGGTACTCCTCGGGCAGCTCGTCCAGCTTGGGCTCGTTGAGCACCGCGAGGCTCATGATGTGCCAGCGGACCTCGATGTCGCGGACCTTCTCCACTTCCAGGACCCACCGGGAGGTCATCCAGGCCCAGGGGCACAGCGGGTCGAACCAGAAGTCGACGGGGGTCTTGCCGGAACTCGTCACGGTCTCGGACATGGTTCTCCTCGGAATGCGGTCCTTTTCCAGCCGCAACACCGACATCGGCCACCCCATTCCCGGGTGCCCGCGGTCAGGTGCGCATGGGAGGATCGGTGCTGTTCCGGCGTACTGACAACCTTGAGGGAGTGCCGCCCGTGCCCGGTGAGAATCTGTCCCGCGACGAGGCCCGGGAGCGGGCCGCCCTGCTGTCGGTGGACGGCTACGACGTGTCGCTGGACGTGCGGTCGGCCGTCGGCGAGGGCCAGGGCGAGCCGCGCACCTTCCGCTCGGTGACCACGATCCGCTTCCGCTGCAACGAGCCGGGCGCGGCGAGCTTCGCCGACCTGATCGCACCGGGCGTGACCGCGGTGACACTGAACGGCAAGGACCTGGACCCGGGCGAGGTCTTCGACGGCACCCGGATCCTCCTGGAGGACCTGGCCGCGGAGAACGAGCTGGTGGTGGACGCCCAGTGCGCCTACTCCCGCACCGGCGAGGGCCTGCACCGCTTCGTCGACCCCGAGGACGGCGAGGTCTACCTCTACACGCAGTACGAGCCGGCCGACTCCCGCCGGGTCTTCGCGGGCTTCGAGCAGCCGGACCTCAAGGCGCCGTTCCGCTTCGAGGTGCGGGCGCCCGAGGAGTGGACGGTGTGGAGCAACGGGGCCGGTGAACTCGCCGACGGGGTGTGGCGGTTCGCGGAGACGAAGCCGATCTCGACGTACATCACGTGCGTGGTGGCGGGCCCGTACCACTACGTGACGGACGCGTACGCGCGCACGCTCCCCGACGGGACGACGCTGGAGATCCCGCTCGGCGCGATGTGCCGCAAGGGCCTGGCCCCCTACTTCGACGCGGACGACGTCTTCCTCGTCACCAAGCAGGGCCTGGACTTCTTCCACGACCACTTCGACTACCCGTACCCGTTCGGGAAGTACGACCAGGCGTTCGTGCCCGAGTACAACCTCGGCGCGATGGAGAACCCGGGTCTGGTGACGTTCCGGGAGGAGTACATCTTCCGGGGCAAGGTGACCCAGGCCTCCTACGAGGCGCGGGCCAACGTCATCCTGCACGAGATGGCGCACATGTGGTTCGGCGACCTGGTCACCATGGTGTGGTGGGACGACCTGTGGCTGAAGGAGTCCTTCGCGGACTTCATGGGCACCTTCGCGAACGTCAACGCGACCCGTTTCACCAACGCCTGGACCACCTTCGCCAACCGCCGCAAGGCCTGGGCCTACCGCGCCGACCAGCTGCCGTCCACGCACCCGATCACCGCCGACATCCGCGACCTGCAGGACGCCAAGCTCAACTTCGACGGCATCACCTACGCCAAGGGCGCCTCCGTCCTCAAGCAGTTGGTGGCCTACGTCGGCCAGGACGCCTTCCTGGAGGGCGCCCGCCGCTACTTCAAGCGCAACGCGTACGGCAACACCCGGCTCGGTGACCTGCTGTCGGTCCTCGAGGAGACCAGCGGCCGGGACATGAGCGCCTGGGCCGGGAAGTGGCTCCAGACGGCGGGGGTGAACTCGCTGACCCCGCAGGTGCTGCTGGACGGGGACGGCAGGGTGGCCGAGCTGGCGGTGGTCCAGGAGGCCGCCGAGTCGCACCCCGACCTGCGCCCGCACCGGGTCGCGGTAGGCCTCTACCGCCGTACGGCCGAGGGCAAGCTGGAGCGGTACGCGCGCACGGAGACGGACGTCGACGGCCCGCGCACGCTGATCGCCGACCTGGCCGGCGCCGAGGCCCCGGAGCTGGTCCTGGTCAACGACGACGACCTCACCTACTGCAAGATCCGCTTCGACGACACCTCGCTGGCGACGCTCCGGGACCACCTGGGCGCCCTGACCGACCCGCTCGCCCGCGCCCTGTGCTGGTCGGCGCTGTGGAACCTGACCCGGGACGCGCTGCTGCCGGCCCGGGACTTCGTCGACCTGGTGCTGCGGTTCGCGAGCCGCGAGTCGGACATCGGGGTGCTGCAGATGCTGCACGCGTGGGCGAACTCGGCACTGGTGAACTACGTGGCGCCCGAGTGGCGGGAGACCGCCGGGCGGCGGCTCGCGGAAGGTGCCCTGCGGGAGCTGCGGCAGGCCGAGCCGGGCAGCGAGCACCAGCTGGCCTGGGCGCGGTTCTTCGCGTCGACGGCGGCGGACGGGGCCGACCTGCGGCTGCTCCAGGAGCTGCTGTCGGGCACGGCCACGATCGACGGCCTGGACGTCGACCAGGAGCTGCGCTGGGCGTTCCTCGAACCCCTCGCCGCGCACGGCGTGGCCGACGAGTCCGCGCTGGCGGCCGAACTGACCCGCGACGACACCGCGTCCGGCAAGCGCCACCAGGTGCGCTGCCTGGCCGCCCGTCCCTCGGCGGCCGTGAAGGCGCAGGCCTGGGCACAGGTCGTGGAGTCGCAGGCGCTGTCCAACGCGCTGGTGGAGGCGACGATCGCGGGCTTCGCCCAGTCGTCGCAGCGGGACCTGCTGGCGCCCTACGCGGAGAAGTACTTCGAGGTCATCGCGCGGATCTGGGAGGACCGTTCGATCCAGATCGGCATGGACGTGGTCCGGGGCCTGTACCCCTCGCTCCAGGACCGCCCCGAGACGCTGGAGGCGACGGACGCCTGGCTGACGGCGCATGCCGACGCGCCGCCCGCGCTGCGCCGGCTGGTCCTGGAGGCCCGCGACGACCTGGCCCGGACGCTGCACGGACAGGAGTGCGACGCGCGGGCCGTGACCGGCTGACCTTTGGCCTTGGGTTTCCCGCCGGGTGACCGTTACGGAATTCAGTCAATCATGACCGTAACCCCTGGTCCGCACCCGATCGGACCAGGGGTTTTCGCCTCCTACTCGGCACTCGAACATCTGACCTTTAGCACCGTCCTGTCCGCATTCTTCAACAGGAACGTAACAGCGGTTAACGGGCAGACCGGACAAGGGAATCTCCGGTCCATGACCCACAACACCCCGCTCTCCCCCCGCCCCCTCCGCCACCTCTCCGACGTCCACCGCCGGGTGCTGACGACGGCCCAGCTCCGTTCCCACGGCGTCCCGGCCGCCGAGATCGCCGAGCAGTGCCGGGCGGCCGGCCCCTGGCAGCAGCTGCTCCCCGGGGTGATCCTGCTCCACCCCGGCCCGCCGACCAGCGAGGAACGCCTGCACGGAGCGCTGCTGTTCGCCGCCCGTGAGCCCGCCCCCGGCGTCCCGGTCCAGCCGGGCGCCGACTCCCCGCACCGCACGGTCTACCCGGAGGCGATGATCACGGGTCTCGCGGCGCTGACCCTCCACGGCTTCTCCGCCACCCCGCCGCTCCTCTCCCTGGACCACGTGGACGTCCTGGTCCCGCGCCTGCGCCGGATCCGCTCCACGTCCTACGTCCGGGTGCTCCGCACCCCGGCCCTGCCGACCCCCGAGCCGGTGACCGGCCTGCCCGTCGCCCCGGTCCCCCGCGCCCTCGCGGACGCGGTGGCGGACCTGACCGACGCGGAGGCGGTACGACGGCTGCTGACGGAGGCGGTCCGCGGCCACCACTGCGAACCGGCCGCGGTGGTACGGGCGTTGAACGAGGCGAAGCTGCTGTCCCGCCCGCATGTGGTGAACGCCGTCGACTCGCTGGTCGCCGAGGGCCGGGCCATCGCCGAGGACCGCCTCTACCGGATGGTCCACGAGTACGGCCTGCCCGCCCCGGTGTGGAACGTGGACCTGCGCCTGCCCGGCGGCCCCCACCTGGGCGGCCTGGACGCCTACTGGCCCGAGCAGGCGGTGGCGGTGGAACTGGACACCCGTGCCCCGCGCCAGGGCGATCGGCAGGACGACGACGCCCTGTGGTCCGAATACGCCTGCAAGCGCGAGCACCTGGAGCGGCTGGGCATCACCGTCGTCCACCTCACCCCGAAGAAGCTCCGCGACGCGATGGAGCAGCAGGCGGCAGTGGTCCGTACGGCGCTGATGGCGGCCGACGACCGCGACCCGGCCGCGTATGTCGTGGTGCTCCCCCGATAACGAGGGGGGCACCGCCAGGAGGGGAGAGGAGGGGCCGCCGGCCGGAGGGGGACCGGCGGCCCCTCCTCATGTCGCGGCGGCCCGTCACCGGCCCGCTCTCCTACTGCCCGCTGACGCCCGGGCGCAGTTCGTCGCGCACCTCGCCTGCGACGCGGTCGAGCAGGTCGGCGTACGCGGCGATCATCCGGGTACGGCTGAACCGCTCGCGGCTCGCCAGCAGCGCCGGTGCGAACGCGTCCCGCTCGGCCACCGCCGCCGACCACGCGAAGGCGATCGCGTCGGGGTCGAAGGGCGTCACGAGACCGTGCCCCTCCACGATCGACGCGCTGTCGCCGACGTCGGTCGTCACCGGTACCGCGCCGCACATCATGCCCTCGATCAGGCACAGCGGTGCCGCCTCGCCGGAGACGGAGGTGAGGGCGACGACGTCGGAGCCGGCGTAGACGGCCTCCATGTCGTGCCGTACGCCCAGCAGGTGCACGCGGTCGCCGAGGGCGGCCCGGTCGGCGCCGAAGGCGATCTCCATGTCGGCCCAGAGGGCGGGGTTGTCCTCGGTCATCCCGGCGCCGCACATGACCACGTGCCCCCCGCCCTCACGGGCCAGCCACGCCCGGGCCGCCCGCAGGAAGAGCGGCACGTTCTTCATGCCCGCGTACCGGGCGGCGAAGACGACGACGGGGGCGGTGGCCGGGATCCCGGCGGACTCGCGGAACGCGAGGCGCACCGCCGCGTCCGGGCGGAAGCGGAGCAGGTCGACCCCGTTCGGGATGACGTGCAGCAGCTCACCGGGGATGCCGGCCGCCTGGTACGCGTCCCGCGTCGACTCGGCGCAGCACACGCACGCCACGACCTTGCCCTCGGCGATGGCGGTCTTCAGCTCGTCCAGCGCCGGGCCCTGGTTCTCCGGGTCGGACCGGTGCAGGCAGACGACGACGGGGCGGCGGGGCAGCCCGGCCTGGTTGAGGAGCGCGAGCGGCTGCTCCTTCAGGGAGAGGATGACGTCCGCGCCGGCCATCGCCCGCGCGGTATCGGCCAGCTCGGGCCCGCTGAAAACCGACGCCGCGACCGTGCCGTCGACGAGACCCGCGGTACGGCCGAGGGAGGTGACGTCGATGCCGCCGGCGGTGAGCGCGCGGTAGCAGGCGTCGTCCTCCATCCGTTGCGTGGTGGCTTCCCGGTGGACCTCACCGTGCAGACTCAACACGCGATGCCACTGCTGACCGCCCTCGACGAGGCCCAGCAGCACATCACTGTGCACGATCCGGGCTCCCCCGGAGAAAAAACCCTCGTAGACCGAGAGCACACGAAGTCCGAGCCGAGCGCCCACACGACCACCTGCCTTGCACCAGATCGAGCCATCCCCGGGAACCGCGGGTTAGCCGATATGAGGCGGTACGGACGTTTCATTCGGATGAACGGTATGTCTCGTATCGGAGTCCGATTCATTTACACGGCGGGTACCGGGACCGTCACTCGCGGCATCGTCCGACCACCCTCGTTGTCACCCTTCTGACCTGCGGTTTTACGGGACCCTGGCGGGGCGGCGGGAGGCATGGGGCCGACCCGGTCGACGGCAAAAAATCGGCAAGCGCGCCACCCGAACGTACGACGGTGTCAGCGGCGGCCGCGGCGGGTGTTGAGCCGGGCGGCCTGACGGGTCAGGTGGTCGCGTTCGGCGAGGTCGGTCGCCTTCCGGGCCGCCTCGGCGTACAGCCGTGCCGCGGTCGGCAGGTCGCCGTCGCGCTCGTGGAGGTAGGCGGCGACCGCGGTGTGCCGGGGCAGGGCGGCGTCGAGCGCCGCGAGCGCGGCCAGGCCGGCGCGCGGTCCGTCGGCCTCGCCCACGGCGACCGCGCGGTTGAGCCGGACGACCGGGCTGTCGGTCAGGCGCGCGAGTTCGTCGTACCACTCGACGATCTGCACCCAGTCGGTCTCCTCCGCGGTGGGCGCGTCCGCGTGCAGGGCGGCGACGGCGGCCTGGGCCTGGAACTCGCCGAGGCGGTCGCGGGCGAGGGCAGCCTGGAGGATCACGACGCCCTCGGCAATCAGGCGGGTGTCCCAGCGGCTCCGGTCCTGTTCGGCGAGCGGCACCAGACTGCCGTCGGGCGCGGTGCGGGCGGCACGGCGGGCGTGGTGGAGCAGCATGAGGGCGAGCAGGCCCGCCACCTCGGGGTGGTCGATCGAGGCGGCGAGTTGCCGGGTGAGCCGGATGGCCTCGGCGGCGAGGTCGACGTCGCCGGAGTAGCCCTCGTTGAAGACCAGGTAGAGGACGCGCAGCACGGTGGCGACATCGCCGGGCCGGTCGAAGCGCACGCCGGAGACGGTGCGCTTGGCCCGGCTGATGCGCTGGGCCATCGTCGCCTCCGGCACCAGGTAGGCCTGGGCGATCTGCCGGGTGGTGAGCCCGCCGACGGCGCGCAGCGTGAGCGCGACCGCCGACGACGGGGTCAGTGACGGGTGGGCGCACAGGAAGTACAGCTGGAGCGTGTCGTCCACCGCCGGCGCCGGCCCGGGCCCCGGCTCCTCCTCGACCAGGTCCTCGCGCCGGCGGCGGGCGGTGTCCGCCCGGGTCGCGTCGAGGAACCTGCGCCAGGCCACGGTGACCAGCCAGCCCTTCGCGTCGCGCGGCGGGTCGGCGGGCCACACGCGGACCGCCTCGACGAGTGCGTCCTGTACGGCGTCCTCGGCCGCCGCGAAATCGGCTCCGCGGCGGACGAGGGTCCCGAGCACGCCCGGCGTGAGGCTCCGGAGCAGAGCCTCGTTCACTTCCGGGGTCATTCCGTGACGGTGGGCCGCACGCCGTAGAACGGGCGCAGCTCCAGCCACTCGTGGATCGGCTTGCCCCCGGCCCCGGGGGCGGCCGACAACTCCCCCGCCAGCTCGACGGCACGCTGGTAGCTGTCGACGTCGATGATCATCCAGCCGGCGATGAGGTCCTTGGTCTCCGCGAACGGTCCGTCGGTGACCGGCGGACGCCCCTCACCGCCGTACTGGACGAACGTCCCCTCCGGAGCCAGCGCCTGGCTGTCGACGAACTCGCCGCTCTTCTCCAGCCGCGCCGCGAAGTCGTTCATGTACTGCAGGTGGGCCGAGATCTCCTCGGGCGTCCACTGGTCCATGGGCACGTCGTTGACCGATGCCGGGGCGCCTCGGTAGTGCTTCAGCAGCAGGTACTTGGCCATGATGGTTCTCCTCGGTGCTCGTGCGACCCATTGTGGCCGCGCTCACCCCTGGGACGGAGCCGACCGGGCGTTCTCGACATCGCCGCCGGATCTTTTTTCCGGGGCGCTCGCACAGGGCGCTCAGTCCCCGCAGAACTCCGCGTCCAGGACCGTGCCCGGGTCGCCCGTCCAGTCGCCGTTGAAGTTCACGGCCAGGGCGTGGCGGCCGTCGGCGGTGGTGCCCGCCGTGGAGGTGGAGCCGTGGATGCCGCCGTCGTTGCCCCAGACCTGGACGCCGCAGGAGAGGGTGTGCTCGATCAGGCCGAGGCCGTAGGTGCTGTTGGGGTCGCCGGGGACGGGGACCGTGCTCTTCATCTCCTTCAGCTGGTGCGCGGGGAGGAGGCGGCCGCGCAGCAGGGCCTCGTAGAAGCGGGTCAGGTCGGCGGAGGTGGAGATCATCTCGCCGGCCGAGGAGGCCATCGAGGGGTTGAGGGTGGTGACGTCGTAGGTGGGGCCGGCCGGGTCGGTCAGTTTCGAGTAGGCGCGGCTGCTCGGGCGCGGGAGGGTGGTGCGGGTGCCGGGAAGGGACGTGCCGGTCAGGTGGAGCGGCTCGATGACCCGGTTCGTGATCTCCTGAGCGTACGAGCGGCCCGTCACCGCCTTGATCACCATGCCGGCCAGGACGTAGTTCGTGTTGGAGTAGGACCAGCTCGTCCCCGGTGCGAACGCGGGCTTGTGCTTCATCGCGATTCCCACCAGGTCGGCGGGTGTCAGGGTGTCGTAGCGGTGCCGGAAGAAGCCGTCCTTCAGGAAGTACGCGCGGCCGAACTCCTCGTCCGCCGTGTAGTTGAAGATGCCGCTGGTGTGGTCGAGGAGCTGGCGGACGGTGACGCGGCGGCCGTCGTTGCCGTGGCCGCGGACCACTCCGGGCAGCCACTTGTCCACCGTGTCGTCCAGGGACAGGCGGCCCTCCGCCTCCAGTTGGAGCAGGACCGTGGAGACGAAGGTCTTCGTGAGGCTGCCGACCCGGTAGTGGTCGGACGCGGAACGCGGGGCGCCGGTGCGGGTGTCGCCCACCCCGGCCGTCGTCGACCAGGTGCCGTGCGGGTCACGGGCCGTGGCGGTCACCCCGGGCACGCCGGCCGCGACCGCGGCCCGCACCGCCTTGCGGGTGGCCTGGTGGCCGGCGGCGGGTGCCGCCACCGCCGGTGCCACCAGTGCCGCCGACAGGGCCAGTGCCGCGGCCGCCACCAGTGTCGTACGTACGTACATGTCTCTCCCCAGTTGGGTCACCGGTCGAGTCGACGCGGTCGTCGGACTCGGTCGGGGGAAGGGACACCGTCGTGATCGGCGAGGTTGCCCGCTGTGGGCCGGTCGGGTGAGTTTCAGCCCTTCTTGAGGACCAGCTCCGTGTTCCGGTCCGCCGGGTCGCCGCCCAGGACCTTGCTGGAACCGGGGGCGTTGAAGGCCAGTTCGCGGTAGAGGGCCGCGAGGCCGGTCTGGGAGAGGTCGGAGAAGTCCGTGCGGTGCGGGGCCGCGGACTCGATCAGCGTGGTGAAGAGGGAGACCGTGCCGTCCTTGTTGTCCACCAGCTCCACGACCCGGGCCAGCTGCGGGTAGTCCACGTGCGAGGCGGTGGTGATCTCCCAGAAGGAGTTGCCGTTCGAGGCCTTGTGCGGGGTGATGAGGTTGCGGTGGATGTGGCCGTTCACCCAGGCGAGCACATTGGCATGCCGGTTGAGGAGGGTGACCAGCTCGGCGCCCGAGTGGCGGCGGTCGCTCGGGTGGGCCGGGTCGGGGCGGGTGTTGGTCATCGTCTGGCTGGTGTGGTGGCTGAAGACGACCGCGTAGGAGTCCTTGTTCTCCCGCAGGGTCCGCTCCAGCCAGGCCAGTTGGACCGAGCCGATCGATCCGTCGTAGTGGCCGCCGGCGTCCGTCGTGTCGAGGCTGATGCCGATGACGTCGTCGGAGATACGGAAGGCGTAGTACTGGGTGCCCGCGGCCAGGTTCGCGGAGGAGTAGCCGTGCCCGACCGGGCCGAGGCCCTGGTAGGCCGGGTCCAGGTGGGCCTTGAGGTAGTCCGACGCCGTGTAGGGGGCGCGCTTCTCGTCTGCCGTGACCGAGCGCATCGACCGGGCGTGGGCCTTCAGGAAGTCGCGGTAGCCGCTGCCCTTGGGGTCCTGGGCGTTGCGGATGGAGTCCTGGAGCTTCCTGGCCTCGGCGTCGGTCACCGTCATCAGCTTCTTGCCGGCGATCGCGGCCGCCGCCAGGTAGGGGTCGGCGTGGGAGCCGAAGCAGCCGAGCGGCAGCGCGTCGTGGTTGCCGACGGTGGAGTACCAGGGGAGGTTGAGACCGGGGCTGTTCACCTCGCGGATCGCGGCAGCCAGGAAGCCCGCCAGGTGCGGGAAGCCGAGCGCCTTGTCGCCGTCGCGGACGGTGGAGCTCGCCTGCCAGTACAGCTTCAGACCGCTGTTCTGCACGCCCTCGTAGTGCTTGGGGTCACCGGTGTTGGGGGTGATCCGGCCGCCGCTCATCACCTTCATGAACCACTCCAGCTCGGAGTGGGCGTTGTTGTCGGTGTTGTCGCCCGTCGTCATCACGAAGTGCAGCGGGGAGCCGGTGACGGGGGCGCCGCGCAGCGCGTTCACGCGCTCGACGAGGGAGATGGCGCCGGGCACGGTGAGCGCCTCGTGGGGGCGCCAGGCGTGCGGGTCGTGGGCGCGCAGGTATTCCAGGCGCAGCGGGTGCTGGACGTCCATCAGATGCAGGTCGGTGAACTGCACGAACGCGGCCAGGGCGGTACGGCGGCCGGCCCGGCCGGACTTGGCGGCGGCCAGGTCGGAGCGGAGCACGCGCGACCAGCCGGCGCCGTCCCCGAGCCGCCGGTAGCCGGAGCCGCTGCGGGGCGCGGCGACGGAGGCGAGGGTGGTGCCCTTGGTGTACGGCGCGAGGGGCGCCGCGGCGGCCTCGCGGCCCTCGGCGACCGGCTGCGGCTCGTCGGTCGCGGCGGGCGCGGCCTGGCTGTCGGTGGGGCGCAGGGCGTAGCCGACGCCCGCGGAGAGCGAGACGGCTCCGGCGGCGGCGAGCACGGTACGACGGTTGATCTCCAGTGCCTCGCGGCCCTTCTGGGCCGCGGAGGTGGCGACTGAGCGTATGCGCGACATGGCGCGGTCTCCCCGAGTGCGAACGCGTCCGACAGTGGTCGCGGGCGATCGCTTCCGCGAACTTCCCGCTCACTCTGGATCGTTGGCACCGGGGATGGCCTGCGCGTGAACGCGGCGGCAACGCGCAACGCCGATCACCGTACGTGGATCAGGTGAGGTGGGGACCGGTCATGGAGCGGATTGCGGGCGGCCGGGGGCCGGTTACTCCGCGTTCATCTGCCGGGGAAGGGGAGGGTCTTTGGCGCTTACGACTGCGACGACTGCTCCGGTGCAAACCGCCCCGCCGCCGGCCGCTCCCGCCACAGCCGCAGCGCGACGTCGACCAGCCGGATGTGCCGGAGGCCGGGTACGGCGTCCAGGTCGTGCCAGGCGGCCATGTCGGTGGAGCCGTTCACCTCGTTCCTCAGCTCGCCGCCGACGATCTCCCCGGTATAGATGATCCGCACGCCGTGGTGGTCGGTGGGGAGGCGCAGCGGGCCCTCGGCGGCGAAGTGCCGCCGGAAGGAGTCGATGCCCAGCAGTCCGGTCACCTCGATGCGGTAGCCGGTCTCCTCCATGAGCTCGCGGCGGACCGTGTCGTACGGGTCCTCGCCATGCTCCATGCCGCCGCCGGGCAGGACCCACTCGGGTACGCCGTCGTCGTCGGGCGACCGGGCCAGCAGGATCTGTCCGTCACGGACGCACACGGCGTAGGCCGCCACCCTCAGCTTCTCGCGCACATCGGCACGGTAGGGGGCGTGAGGGCCGGCGGCCAACGGATTTCCTTTCACGGCAAGGACACAGATAGGGGGTTTTCCCCATACGTTCATATCGATTCGGTCAACGTTCCCAAAAGACCGTTCCCTTGGGGAAAGCTGTGCGCCTACGTGCCGGTTCTTGACCAGGTTCCGGCCGCTCCATGCTCGTTCCTTTACCTACAAGGGATGCAGATGACCCTCAGCCCCCAGCACGACCCGATACCGGGCCACAGACGCATGGGCCGCATAGCCCTGGCCGTCGGTGTCGTGGCCGCGCTCTCCGCCGCCGGGCCGATACCCCTGGCCGCCGCCGCGACGCCGGGCCCGGCCGCCACCGCCACCGCGGACGCCAAGTCGGCCCATGACAAGCTCGGTTCGGACGACGCCGAACTGCTCGCCGAGGCCAAGGCCGACGGCACCAAGAACGTCACGATGATGATCGCGACCGCACCGGGGCAGACCGCGCAGGTCGCCCGGGAGCTGGACGGCGTCAAGGGCGGCTCGGTGGGCCGTACGTACGACAAGCTCGGCTATGTCCGCGCCACCGTCCCCACCGGCCGGGCGGACTCGGCGATCGCCGCCGCCGCGAAGCTGTCCTCGGTGCACGCGATCGACCTGCGCCAGGAGATCCAGCTCGACGACCCGGCGGTGTCGGACACCGCCAAGTCGGCCAAGGCCGCGAAGACCTACCCGGCACCGGGGAAGAACACCCCCGCCGAGAACCCCTACAACCCCTCCTTCGAGACGGGCGCCGTCGACTTCGTCAAGGACCACCCGAAGGCGGACGGCCGGGGCATCACGATCGGCATCCTGGACTCCGGTGTCGACCTCGGCCACCCGGCGCTGCAGAAGACCACCACGGGCGAGCGGAAGATCGTCGACTGGGTGACCTCGACCGACCCGATCGTCGACAGCGACCAGACCTGGCGGCCCATGGTCACCGCCGTGTCCGGGCCGAGCTTCAGCTACGGAGGCAAGACCTGGACGGCGCCCGCCGGGTCGTACCAGGTCAGCACCTTCAAGGAGTCGTACACCACGGGCGGCGACGCGGCCGGTGACGCCAACCGGGACGGGGACACCACCGACAGCTGGGGCGTGCTCTACGACCCGGCGGCCGGCACGGTCACCGTCGACCTGAACAACAACAACGACTTCTCCGACGACACGCCGATGAAGCCGTACAAGGACGGCTACCAGGTCGGCTACTTCGGCACCGACAACCCGGCGACCGACGTCGTCGAGCGGCAGCCGTTCGTCGTGCAGATCCGCAAGGACGTCCCCATGGACCCGTTCGGCGGGGACTGGGTCGGCAAGACGGCCGACTTCGTCAACATCGGGGTCATCGAGTCCGAGCACGGCACCCACGTCGCCGGCATCACCGCCGCCAACGGCCTGTTCGGCGGCAAGATGAACGGCGCGGCTCCGGGCGCGAAGATCGTCTCCTCCCGGGCCTGCACCTGGACCGGCGGCTGCACCAACGTCGCCCTCACCGAGGGCATGATCGACCTGGTCGCCAACCGGGGCGTCGACATCGTCAACATGTCGATCGGCGGCCTCCCGGCCCTGAACGACGGCAACAACGCGCGCGCCGAGCTCTACACCCGGCTCATCGACACCTACGGCGTGCAGCTGGTGATCTCCGCGGGCAACTCCGGCCCGGGCGCGAACACCATCGGTGACCCGGGACTCGCCGACAAGGTCATCTCGGTCGGCGCGGGCATCTCCAAGGACACCTGGGCCGCCAACTACGGCTCCCAGGTGACCACGAAGTACCAGCTGCTGCCCTTCTCCTCGCGCGGTCCGCGTGAGGACGGCGGCTTCACGCCGACGCTGGTCGCCCCCGGCGCCGCGATCAACACCACCCAGACCTGGCTGCCGGGCTCCCCGGTCGCCGAGGCGGGCTACTCGCTGCCGGCCGGCTACTCCATGCTCCAGGGCACCTCGATGGCGTCCCCGCAGGCTGCCGGAGCCTCCGCGCTGCTGCTGTCGGCGGCGAAGGAGAAGGGGATCAGCCTCTCCCCCGCCGACCTGCGCACCGCCCTCACCTCGACCGCCCACCACATCAAGGACGTGCAGGCGTACGAGGAGGGCGCGGGCCGCATCGACATCGTCGACGCGTGGGACGCCATCCGCGACCACGCCACCGCCCACGACGCTGTGCCTAATAACTACGCCGTCAAGGCGCCCGTCGACACCGCGATCGACTACGCGCTGAAGACCCCGGGCTACGGCACCGGCCTGTACGACCGCGAGGGCGGCCTGAAGGCCGGGCAGAAGAAGACGTACGACGTCACCATCACCCGGACCTCCGGCTCGGACAAGGCGGTCCGGCACGAGCTGCACTTCGAGAACAACGCCGGGCACACCTTCAAGATCCTCGGCTCCGACGAGGTGAAGCTGCCGCTGAACCAGCCGGTGACGGTCAAGGTGCAGGCGCGGGCGAAGAGTTCGGGCATCAAGTCCGCGATCCTCGAAGTCGACGACCCGAAGACCGAGGGCGTCGACAAGCAGATCCTGACGACGGTCGTGGTGTCGGCACCCGTCCACTACACCTGGGCCGCGTCCGGTTCGGTGCAGCGCAACAGCTCCACGTCGTACTTCGTGACCGTGCCCGAGGGCGCCAAGTCGCTGGAGGTCGCGATGAGCGGGCTGGCCGCCAAGAGCCAGACGCGGTTCATCTCCATCCACCCGTACGGCGTCCCGGTCGAGGACACCGGCACCCCGTACTGCTACAACAACTACCTCGCCGGCAACGGCTGCAAGCCGGACGTCCGCTCCTACGCCGACCCGCAGGCCGGGGTCTGGGAGATCGAGGTCGAGGCGCGCCGCACCTCGCCGCTGCTCGACAACCCCTACCACCTGGACGCCACCGTGCTCGGCGCGGCCTTCGACCCGGAGACCGTGACCCTGCCCGAGGCCAAGGCCGGCGTCCCGGTCGACGCGTCCTGGAAGGTGACCAACAAGTTCGCCGCGCTCGACGGCAAGCTGGTCGGCGGCCCGCTCGGCTCCTCGAAGACGACCCGTCCCTCGATCAAGGAGGGCGAGGTCCAGACCACCACGGTGACCGTGCCGGCGGGTGCGCAGTCGCTGGACGTGGCGATCGGCAGCGTCTCCGACACCGCCGCCGACCTCGACCTGGCGGTGTTCGACGCGTCCGGCAAGCAGGTCGGGCTGTCTGCCGACGGCGACTCGGAGGAAGCGGTGTCCATCGCCTCGCCGGCCGCCGGCACCTACACCGTCGAGGTCACCGGCTACTCGGTCCCGTCGGGCACCACCGACTACGACTACCGGGACGTGTTCTTCTCCGCCGCGCTCGGCACGGTCGCAGTCGACGGATCGACGCCGGTCAAGCTCGGCACGGGTGCCTCGGCCACGGTGACCGGCCGGGTCACGGCGGCCACGGCGGCCCCCGAGGGACGTGAGTTCTTCGGCCGGGTCCAGCTGGTCAACGCGCGCGGCACGGTCGCGGGCATCGGCAGCGTGAAGATCGAGAAGGTCACGCAGTAGCGGTAACCGCCGCGGTGCCGGGGCGGGCGTCCTGCGGGGCGCCCGCCCCTTCTCACTTCCGGCAGCTCAGGGTGCGCGACTCGGGCAGGTCGTGGACGATCCAGGACCGCTCCGGGGCGATCTCCGCCTCGCCGACCGCGTACCGGTCGGGCTCCTGCTGTCCGGCCGTGACGCCGACGAGGAGGCGGGCGCCGGTGCGGATCCGTGGGTCGGCGCCCGCCGCGAAGAGGACATCGACCTCCTCACCGGTCTTCGCCGGTTTGTAGGCGTGGGTCACCTTGAGGGTGACGCGTTCCCCGCCGCCCTGCGGGAGCCGGCGCACACCGGTCACCGTGCCCTCGACGACCAGCCGGGCACAGGCCAGGTAGCGGGCGCCGCCCAGGGCCTCCTTGCCCGGCACACCCACCGACGCGCTGCCGGCCGCGCTGTCGGCGCTGCTGTCGGACGCCTTGCCGTCGACGCCGTTCGCCGTGAGCCAGCCGATACCGAAAACGGCCGAGACGAACCCGGCGGCGAGGGCACCGACCAGGCCGAGCGAGCGGACATGGGGGTGCTGCCAGAGGCGGGGACGCGGCCGGGGCTTCGGCCGGGGCCGGGGTTCCGGGCGCGGCTGCTCGGCCAGGGCGTCCCCGATGCTCCCGAGCTGCGCACGCAACAGCGCCACGTCGGCGGCGGCGGCCCGATGCTCGGCCATGAAACCGGGGTCGGCACGCTGCCCGTCGGAGAGCGGCTCGTCCAGGAGCACGGCGAGCAGAGCGTCGGCATCACCCGCGGCACCACCGGAGAACCCGTGCTGCGCCTCGCCCCGGCCGTACCCGTCGTGGCGGCCGTGGTCGTCGTCCCGGACCTCGCCGTCGTAGCCGTCGTGTTCGGCGGGCATGGTCACACCACCTCGTCCTCGTGCAGGCGGGCGCGCAGGGCGCGTACCGCCGTGTGCAGCCGGCTCTTTACCGTGCCCTCGGGGATGCCGAGTTCCTCGGCTATGCCGCGCACCGGCAGGTCGGCGTAGAAACGCAGGACGAGGACCTGGCGCTGGGCGTCCGGCAGTTCGTCCAGGCCGCGGGCGACGGCGACGGAAAGCAGGCTGCTGTCCTCGCCGGAGGTGTGGTCGGGGATGCGGAGAGCGGCCAGGCGTTCGCCGAGGCGTTCCTGGCGGCGCTTGGCGCGGTGCCAGTCCATGGCGAGGTTGGAGGCGACCACCGCCGCCCACGCCGAGACGTCCCGCGGTGCCTCCCGGCCGCTCGCGGCCCGCTCCAGCAGCCGCAGACGTACCTGCTGTACCCCGTCCAGCAGGTCCGCCTGCGGTACGCCGCCCAGCGCGAGCACCGCCCGTACCCGGCGCTCCTGGTCCGCGTCCAGGGGATCACCGTGCTGGTCCCCCTGGGCCCGGCGGGCCTTTCTGCGCAGCACAACCCACCCCCCTCACCGCGTTTCCCCTACGACGCCGCAGCCCCCGGAAACGTTCGGACGGCTCCCGGAAATCTTTTCCGAGGCGTACGTCACACCGGCGCGCCACGCAGCACAGCTTGCGGCACGAAGGCCACGGAGAGGTAATTTCTGCAGCTCAGCATGGGTGCCGACGGGAGTTCCACAGGCCGTGAGGTCCGTTCGGCGGGTATGGCGGGCAAAGAATTGGACAGGCTGACCCGGGTCGGCCGCATGATGGAAAGGCCGAAGACACACGTCACCGTATGCAGAGGGAGTCACCGTGAGGGTCGGAATCGTCGGAGCCACCGGTCAGGTCGGCACGGTCATGCGCAGGATCCTCACGGAGCGCGACTTCCCGGTCACCGAGCTGCGGCTGTTCGCCTCGGCCCGCTCCGCCGGGACCGTGCTGGACGGCGTGACCGTGGAGGACGCGGCGACCGCCGACTACACCGGCCTGGACATCGTGCTGTTCTCGGCGGGCGGGGCCACCTCCAGGGCGCTCGCGGAGCACGTCGCCGCCCAGGGTGCCGTGGTCATCGACAACTCCTCCGCCTGGCGCAAGGACCCCGCGGTCCCGCTGGTCGTCTCCGAGGTCAACCCGCACGCGATCGCCGACCGCCCCAAGGGCATCATCGCCAACCCGAACTGCACCACGATGGCCGCGATGCCGGTCCTGAAGGTGCTGGACGCGGAGGCGGGCCTTCAGGCGCTGGTCGCCACCACGTACCAGGCGGTGTCCGGCTCCGGTCTGGCGGGCGTCGCGGAGCTGCACGGGCAGGTGCAGAAGGTCGCCGCCGACGCGGACAAGCTCACCCACGACGGCGCGGCGGTCGACTTCCCCGAGCCGCAGGTCTACAAGCGGCCCATCGCCTTCAACGTCCTCCCCTTCGCCGGCAACCTCGTCGACGACGGTCTGAACGAGACCGACGAGGAGCAGAAGCTGCGCCACGAGTCCCGCAAGATCCTGGAACTTCCCGAGCTGAAGGTCTCCGGCACCTGCGTCCGCGTCCCGGTGTTCTCCGGCCACTCCCTCCAGGTCAACGCCCGGTTCGCCCGCCCGATCAGCCCCGAGCGGGCCACCGAGCTGCTCGCGGACGCCCCGGGTGTCGAGCTCTCCGACATCCCGACCCCGCTGCAGGCGGCCGGTCAGGACCCGTCGTACGTCGGCCGGATCCGCCGTGACGAGACGGTGGACAACGGGCTCGCGCTGTTCATCTCCAACGACAACCTCCGCAAGGGGGCCGCGCTGAACGCCGTGCAGATCGCGGAGCTGGTGGCGGAAGAGCTGTCGGCGAAGTAGGGGGGCCGGGCGCCTCAGGGGGTGCCGGCATCTGCCGTCGGGCGGGTGCGGCACCGTCCTGGCTGGTCGCGCAGTTCCCCGCGCCCCTTACGGGGCGCCGGTGATCACGTTCGTCGTCCAGGGGAGAGCCACCACACATGAGCAACACTCAGCCGTCGTGCGTTACGTCACGCGTTCTCGACGGCAAGGTCGCCATGATCACCGGGGCGTCCAGCGGGATCGGGGCGGCCGCCGCGCGGCTGTTCGCGCGGGAGGGTGCGTCCGTCGTGCTGACGGCCCGGCGCGCGGACCGGCTGCGGGAGCTGGCCGAGGAGATCGGCGGCGGCCGGGCCCTGGCCGTACCGGCGGACGTGGCCTCGGCCGAGGACGTCGAGCGGGTCGTCCGTACGGCCGTCGCCACCTTCGGCCGCCTGGACTGCGCCTTCAACAACGCCGGGTTCGGCACCGCCGGCACCGAGCTGCACGAGACCGGTCAGGACGTCTACGAGCAGACCATGGACGTCAATGTGCGCGGGGTCTGGAACTGCCTGCGCTTCCAGATCCCCGAGATGCTCGGGTCCGGCGGCGGCACGATCGTCAACACGTCGAGTGTCGCGGGGCAGCGGGCGACCGGGGCGTCGGCGGCGTACGTGGCCGCCAAGCACGCCGTCCTCGGGCTCACCCGGGCCGCCGCGGCCGAGTACGCGCAGCGCGGCATCCGCGTCAACGCGCTGGTGGTGGGCAGCACCCGCACCGAGATGATGGACCGGGCCGTGCGGACGCTGCCGGAGCTGCGGGAGCGGTTCGAGGGCGAGACCCTGCAGAAGCGGATGGCCGGCCCCGCCGAGGTCGCCGAGGCCGCGCTGTGGCTGTGCAGCGACCGCTCCTCCTTCGTCACCGGCGCGGCGATGCCGGTCGACGGCGGCACGACCGCCGCCTGACGCCTCCCGTCCGGGCGATCTCTGGGGTTTTCCCTCGTCGCCCGGGGCCGGGCTGCCATGGAAGGATGGCGCAACCCACACATAACGAGGAGATGACCGCGTGCCTGGCACAAACCTGACTCGCGAAGAGGCACAGCAGCGGGCGAAGCTGCTCACCGTTGACTCGTACGAGATCGATCTCGACCTCTCCGGCGCGCAGGAGGGCGGTACCTACCGGTCCGTGACCACGGTGCGCTTCGACGTCGCCGAAGCAGGCGCCGCTTCCTTCATCGACCTGGTGGCCCCGGCGGTCCACGAGGTCACCCTGAACGGCGACCCGCTGGATGCCGCCGAGGTCTTCGAGGACTCCCGGATCGCACTGCCGGGCCTGCTGGCGGGCCGTAACGTCCTGCGGGTCGTGGCCGACTGCGCCTACACCAACACCGGCGAGGGCCTGCACCGGTTCGTCGACCCGGTCGACGAGCAGGCCTACCTCTACACCCAGTTCGAGGTGCCGGACGCGCGCCGGGTCTTCGCCAGCTTCGAGCAGCCGGACCTCAAGGCGACCTTCCAGTTCACGGTGAAGGCGCCGAGCGGCTGGACCGTCATCTCCAACTCGCCGACGCCCGAGCCCAAGGACGACATCTGGGTCTTCGAGCCGACGCCGCGCATCTCGTCGTACATCACCGCGCTGATCGTCGGCCCGTACCACTCCGTGCACAGCGTGTACGAGAAGGACGGGCAGAGCGTGCCGCTCGGCATCTACTGCCGGCCCTCGCTCGCCGAGTTCCTGGACTCGGACGCGATCTTCGAGGTGACCCGGCAGGGCTTCGACTGGTTCCAGGACAAGTTCGACTACGCGTACCCGTTCAAGAAGTACGACCAGCTGTTCGTGCCCGAGTTCAACGCGGGCGCGATGGAGAACGCGGGCGCGGTGACCATCCGCGACCAGTACGTCTTCCGGTCCAAGGTGACCGACGCGGCGTACGAGACGCGGGCCGAGACCATCCTGCACGAGCTGGCCCACATGTGGTTCGGCGACCTGGTCACCATGGAGTGGTGGAACGACCTGTGGCTGAACGAGTCGTTCGCCACCTACACCTCCATCGCCTGCCAGGCGTACGCGCCCGGCTCGCGCTGGCCGCACTCGTGGACGACGTTCGCCAACTCCATGAAGACCTGGGCGTACCGGCAGGACCAGCTGCCCTCCACGCACCCGATCATGGCCGAGATCCGCGACCTGGACGACGTCCTCGTCAACTTCGACGGCATCACCTACGCCAAGGGCGCCTCCGTCCTGAAGCAGCTCGTCGCCTACGTCGGCATGGACGAGTTCTTCACCGGCGTGCAGGCCTACTTCAAGCGGCACGCGTACGGCAACACGCGCCTGTCCGACCTGCTGGGCGCCCTGGAGGAGACCTCCGGGCGTGACCTGAGCACCTGGTCGAAGAAGTGGCTGCAGACCGCGGGCATCAACATCCTGCGCCCGGAGGTCGAGACGGACGCCGACGGTGTCGTCACCTCCTTCGCCATCCGCCAGGAGGCCCCGGCGCTGCCCGCCGGTGCCAAGGGCGAACCGATCCTGCGCCCGCACCGGATCGCGATCGGCCTGTACGACCTGGACGAGACGAGCGGCAAGCTGGTCCGCACCGACCGCATCGAGCTGGACGTGGACGGCGAGCTGACCGCCGTACCGCAGCTGGCCGGCCGCCGCCGTCCGGCGGTGTTCCTGCTCAACGACGACGACCTGTCGTACGCGAAGGTCCGCCTGGACGAGCGGTCGCTGCAGTTCGTGACGGAGCACCTGGGCGACTTCGAGTCCTCCCTGCCCCGCGCGCTGTGCTGGGCGTCGGCCTGGGACATGACCCGCGACGCCGAACTGCCCGCCCGCGAGTACCTGTCCCTGGTGCTGGCCGGTATCGGCAAGGAGTCCGACATCGGTGTCGTGCAGTCGCTGCACCGCCAGGTGAAGCTGGCCGTCGAGCTGTACGCCGACCCGACCGCCCGCGAGGCCCTGCTCACCCGCTGGACCGACGCCACCCTCGCTCATCTGCGGTCCGCCGCCCCGGCGAGCGACCACCAGCTGGCCTGGGCCCGCGCGTTCGCGACGACCGCCCGCACCCCGGAGCAGCTGGACCTCCTGGACAGCCTGCTGGAGGGCACCCACACGATCGAGGGCCTGGCCGTCGACACCGACCTGCGCTGGGCGTTCGTGGAGCGGCTGGCGGCGGTCGGCCGGTTCGACGAGGCGGAGATCGCGGGCGAGTACGAGCGGGACAAGACCGCCGCCGGCGAGCGCCACGCGGCCACCGCCCGGGCCGCCCGTCCGACCGAGGAGGCGAAGGCCGAGGCGTGGGCGTCGGTCATCGACTCCGACAAGCTGCCGAACGCCGTGCAGGAGGCGGTGATCGGCGGCTTCGTCCAGACCGACCAGCGTGAGCTGCTGGCGCCGTACACGGACCGGTACTTCGAGGTCCTGAAGTCAGTGTGGGACACCCGCTCCCACGAGATCGCCCAGCAGATCGCGATCGGCCTCTACCCGGCCCTCCAGGTCTCCGAGGAGACCGTCACCAAGACGGACACCTGGCTGGCCGCGGCCCAGCCGAACGCGGCCCTGGCCCGGCTCGTCTCGGAGTCCCGCGCGGGCGTCGAGCGCGCCCTGCGGGCCCAGGCGGCGGACGCTGCGGCCGAGTAGCCGACGGTACGACGAAGGGGGGGGGCCCGGGGGCCTGCCCCCCGGCCCCCCCGACGCCTGGAGCGAGGGCGGGGCCCGGTGACCGGGTGTACCCGGGGGCCGGTGGCCCCCGCACGTGG
>NZ_JBSHAF010000004.1:373539-482443 GCF_053611365.1 Streptomyces sp. NPDC054813
GGGCCCGGCTTCTAGAGGGCGCCCGGGCGGGGGGTCGCCGGCCCCCGGGGGGCCCGGGGGGGGCCCGTGGGGCCCGTTTCCCGGCGGATCCCCCTTGGGGGGGGCCCGGGGCCCACGCCCCGGGGCGCCCCCTTCGTCATGTCCTCATGTCGGGCCCGGGTAACGGGGTCTCCGGGGGGACGGTGTCCGCACGCAGGTCTCCGGTCAGGTGCCGTTGGCGTTGCTGTCCCCGGTGGTCTCCTTCTTGTCCAACGGGCGGATCTCGATCTTGGTCGGCATTTCAACTCCCCCTTTTCGCCAAGGACGTTGAGTGCCCTCATGGGAACTCCCGGCATGACGGCTGTCAAGGGTGCACCCGAGTCCCTGCTCCCCATCACCCAGGCGGAGTTGAGTACCTGTGCTCACGCCGGGGGTGTCCGTGGGTTGCGAGCATCGGTGCAACGGCGCGGCACAGAGCGCCGGTTAGTCCAGTCGAGGCAGTCCTCAGTCATGGAGAAACCGTCATGTCCCGTCGTATCGCTCTGTCCGTCGCCGCCGGTGTCGTGGTCCTCGGAGGGGCCGGCGCCTTCGCCCTCGCCTACGCGGGGGACCAGCCGCCCGCCTTCGCGCACAGCACCGCCCGCTACACCGCGCCCGACGGCGGCCGGAACGGTTCGGTCACCTTCTCCACCGAGGTCACCGCGTCCGCCGGGGTGAAGAGCCTCAAGGTGCTGGCCTGGCCGGAGAAGTCCCAGTTCGCGAAGGAGCCGCCGACCGCCAAGGACATGGCCGAGGTGGAGTCGGCGACCTGCGCGCCGGCCGAGGGAGACACCGCGCGGTGCGTGTACAAGGCCGTGGTGCCCGCCGCCGACGCCGCGTCGGCCCCGCACGGCACCTGGCACATCGCCGTACTCGCCACCGCCAAGGACGGCCGCACCACCCTGGACACCAAGGTCACCGACTTCACCGTCGGCTGAGCCGGTCCGCCGCCGGTGGGATCCGCTCAGCCGACGTGTGCGGCCAACGCCGACCCGATGTCCGCGGCCCGGGCGTCCTCCGCCGCCCAGGCCGCGTACCCGTCGGGCCGCACCAGCAGCGTCGTACCGCGGTCGCTCGCCCAGTGCGCCACCGCCAGCCGGTCCGCGCGCCCCTCGCCCGCGTCGTACGCACCCGGGGTCACCAGGACGAACCGGCCGCCGCGCAGGGCCTCGTAAAGGCGGCCGCCGCCGGCCAGGGCGAGGTCGGGAACGCGCGCGCCGGTGAGGGGGTGGGCACCCCTCGGGGCCGGGTACCTGTACCCGACGCCGGTGATCCGGCCCATGATCCTGCCGCGGACGGGGGCCAGCCGGTCGAGGGCGGTCACGAGCACGGAACGCACCGGCAGCTGCCAGCCCTTGGCCATCGCCAGGCGGACGATCGCGCCGCTGCTGCGCAGCACCGACCTGCCGACCGGGTGCCGTTCGGCCTGGTAGGTGTCGAGCAGGTCGGGGGTGGCGTGGCCGTGCAGCACGGCGGCGAGCTTCCAGCTCAGGTTGGCCGCGTCCTGCAGACCGGTGTTCATTCCCTGGCCGCCGGCCGGGGTGTGCACATGTGCCGCGTCGCCGGCCAGGAAGACCCGGCCCACCCGGTAGCCGGGCGCCTGCCGCTCGTCGCTGTGGAAGCGGGAGATCCAACGGGCCTCGCGCATCCCGTAGTCACGGCCCAGGGCAAGCCGGGTGATCTCCCTGACCTCGTCGAGGTCGACCGGCTCGTCGTCGGGGACGTCGCGGCCGCGGTGCCAGCAGATGACACGGTGGTAGCCGTCGCCGAAGGGCGCGAGGAAGGCGAACGCGTCGCCGACCGCGGCGGCCGTGATCAGCGTCTCGGGCTTCTCGTCGAGCAGCACGTCGGCGAGGACGACGGACCGGATGGCCGACCTCCCCGGGAACGGCAGGCCGATCGCCTCCCGCACGGCACTGCGCATCCCGTCGGCGCCGACGACGTACCCGGCGCGCAGGTCCGCGGCACCCTTGACATGCACGGTGACCCCGTCGGCGTCCTGCGTCAGTCCCGTCACCTCGGACTCGTGGCGGAAGTCGACACCCGCCTCGACCGCACGGCGCTCCAGCACCTTCTCCACCTCGTACTGGGGGATCACCAGCACATGCCGGAAACGGGAGGGGAGACCGCCGAGGTCGAGGGTGAGCCCGTCGAAGAGGTTGAGCCGGGTGAGCGGCTTGCCGACGGCCTCCAGTTCGTCTGCGACGGCGCGGGCGTCGAGTTGCTCCAGGGCCCGGGCGTGCAGGACGAAGGCGCGGGAGAGGTTGCTGATCCGGTGGGGCCGCTTCTCCAGGAGGGTGACCGGGACGCCGGCGGCGGCGAGGTCACCGGCCAGGAGCAGGCCGGTGGGACCGGAGCCGACGACGATCACGCGGGAGGTTTCGGGGGCGGCGGTCGGGCCGTTCATGGGGGCCTCCTCGATGCCTACATTCGTTGACCAACTTCTGTTGACCAACAGGTGCTGGCCAACGCTTGTTGGCCAACGCTTGTTGACAAGAGTAGGGCGGGACGATCGCGTGAGTCAACACGCGTTGGCCTACACCTGTTGGCCTCCACTTGTTGACCGACCGACGTTGACCCACAGACGCTGGCCCACAGGCGTTGACCCACAGACGTTGGCCCACATTGTTGGCCCACGGATGTTGGCCTACGCTCGTTGACATGACCGGCACCCCCAGTAGAAACACTGAGCCCAGGAACGGTTCGGCGACGCGCCGCTCCGACGCCAGCCGCTCCGCCATCCTGGCCGCGGCCCGCGAGCGCTTCGCCACCGACGGCTACGAGCGCGCCACCATCCGCGCCATCGCCAAGGACGCGCATATCGACCCGTCCATGGTCATGCGCTACTTCGGCAACAAGGACGGCCTGTTCGCGGCGGCCGTCGCGCTCGATCTGCGGATGCCCGACGTGTCCCAGGTGCCGCGCACCGAGGTCGGGCGGGCGCTGGTGGCCCACTTCCTGACCATCTGGGAGGCGAACGAGGAGCTCACCGCGGTGCTGCGGGTCGGCATCACCAACAAGGCGGGGGCCGAGCGGCTGCAGGGCATCTTCCGGGAGCAGGTGGTACCGGTGGCCCAGCGGGTGTGCCCCGACCCCGAGCAGGTGCAGACACGGGCGGGGCTGTGCGCCGCGCAGCTGATGGGGCTCGCACTCACCCGTTACGTGCTGCGGCTGCCACCGGTGGTGGCGCTGGCGCGGGAGGAGATCCTGGCGTGGCTGGGGCCGACCCTGCAGCGGTATCTGACCGCGCCGAGCCCCTGAGCGACGCACCGAGGGCGCCGGTCAGCTTCCGTAGGTCCCACCACGGGACGTACGGAAGGCGACCGGCGCCCTCGGTGGAAGAGCGGAGGTCAGGCCTTCGCCTTGGCCTTCGTCGTGCCCGGCTTGGTGACCCGGATCTTGGACTTGTCCAGCACCATGACCAGGCCCGCGATGACCGCGAACAGCACGAGGGGGATCAGGACGTAGAGACCCAGCGTCTCGATGACGCTCAGGCCCTTGCCGGGGTCGTCGCCGTCGTCACGCGTGAGCGCGAGGGCAGGGGACGACAGGAGCAGCATCATCAGCGTCGTACCGGCAGCCAGGGCGCCGGCGCGCAGGGCGTTCTTCTTGTCCACGCTGCCCAAGTTAGCGGGCCGACTTGAGGGGCGCGCGTCCGGGGTACCTCTACGAGCCGCCGCACACTGCCGTGACCGCCCCCGAGAGCTGCCGGCCACCCGAAAGGCGATACCGGTCTCACGCCCCGGACGGGCCGGAAAGGGATACCGAGCGGCCGTCGCCCTCCGGGTCGGGCGGGTTGTCCGGCCGCAGTACCTCCAGGAGTGCCCGCACCCTGGCCGACGCCTTCAGCTCCTCCAGGGTCACCGGGCGGCCCGTCGCGTCGGCGATCGGGAGGCGCCAGTTCGGGTACTGGTCCCAGGTGCCGGGGAGGTTCTGGGGGCGGCGGTCGCCGACCGTGTCGGGGAGCCAGACACCGACCATGCGGGCCGGAGTGCGGAGCAGGAAACGGTGGACGGCCCGGATCTCGGCCTCCTCGTCACCGGCGTCGGACGCGGCCAGCAGGCCCAGCCGGGTCAGCAGGCCCAGCCACTCCGCCGTGTCGGCCGCCGCGTCCGCCCCTTCCTCGGCCACCGGGCGGGTCAGCAGGCCCAGCCGGTCGCGGAGTTCGACGTGTTCACCGGTGAGGCGGGCGGCGGTGGGCGGCAGGTCGTGTGTGGTGGCGGTGGCGAGGCAGTCGGCGCGCCAGGTCTCCGGGGGGAGCGGGCGGCCGTCGCCGTCCCAGTCCCGTTCGAACCAGAGCACCGACGTTCCGAGCACCCCGTGCCGCTGGAGCGTCTCGCGGACCCCCGGCTCCACGGTCCCCAGGTCCTCCCCGATCACCACCGCGCCCGCCCGGGTCGCCTCCAGGGCCAGCAAGGCCAGCATCGCCTCGGCGTCGTAGCGGACGTAGGTGCCCTCCGTGGGCGGCCGGCCCTCCGGCACCCACCACAGCCGGAACAGGCCCATCACATGGTCGATGCGCAGGGCGCCGGCGTAGCGGAAGAGGGCGCGCAGCAGCTGGCGGTACGGGGCGTGGCCGGAGGCGGCGAGGCGGTCGGGGCGCCAGGGCGGCAGGCCCCAGTCCTGACCGCGGGCGTTGAAGGCGTCGGGGGGCGCGCCGACGGACATCCCGGCGGCGAAGAACGCGCGCTGCGCCCACGCGTCCGCGCCCTGGGGGTGCACGCCGACGGCGAGGTCGTGCACGATCCCGACCGGCATCCCGGCCTCGCGGGCGGTGCGCTGGGCGGCGGTGAGCTGGGTGTCGGTGAGCCAGGCGAGCCGGGAGTGGAAGGCGACCCGGTCGCTCAGTGCGGCGCGGGCGCGGGCGGTCTCCGCCGAGCGGGGGTCGCGCAGGGCCTCGGGCCACCGGTGCCAGTCGGAACCGTGCCGCTCGGCGAGCGCGTACCAGGTGGCGTGGTCCTCCAGGGCCTGCCCCTGTTCGGCGCGGAAGGCGTCGTAGGCGGCCTGCCGGGCGGCGGTGAGCGGTACGGCGGCCAGCGCCTCCAGTGCCTCCCGCTTCAGCTCCCAGACCGCGTCCCGGTCGATGTGGGCGTCCTGGTCGAGGACGGTGGCGCGCAGCCGTCCGGCGCGTTCGGCGAGCGCGGGGTCCGGGACGTACTCGGGGACGGACTCCAGCCTCAGGTGCACCGGGTCCGGGAAGCGGCGGGAGGAGGGGCGGTACGGGGAGGGGTCGGTCGGGGGTCCGGGCACGGCCGCGTGCAGCGGGTTGACCTGGACGAATCCGGCGCCCGCGGTGCGTCCGGCCCAGTCGGCCAGGTCGGCGAGGTCACCGAGGTCGCCCATGCCCCAGGAGCGGTGGGAGAGGAGCGAGTACAGCTGGACGAGGAGTCCGTACGAGCGGCCGGCGGGGGTGGGCAGCCGGTCGGGGGCGACGATCAGGTGGGCACGGGCGGTACGGCCGTCGGGCGCGGCGGCGGTCAGCAGGTGCACGCCCGTCGGCAGGTCCGTCACGTCGTCCCGGGTCTCCCCGTCCTCCGTCCGCACCTCAAGGCGGGTGCCGGCGGGCAGGCCGAGGGCGGGGTCGCCGGAGCCGGCCCAGTGGACGACCGTCGGCGGCAGCAGCCGTTCCGCGAGGTCCCGCTCCCGGTCGGCGAGGGCGGTGCGGACGGCCTCCGGGCCGCTCGCGTCGACGCCCAGGGCGGCCAGTGCGGCGGTCACGGCGCCGGCGGAGGCCGCGACCGTACGGTCCGGGGACGGGCTGTAGGAGGTGGCGACGCCGTGCAGCTCGGCGAGCCGGCACAGCCCCCGGTCCAGGGCTCCGCTCATCTACAACCCCGGCTCACTGGTCAGCGGGGCCAGGTCGGCGAGCGGCGGTTCGCTGGTCAGGGGCTCGGCGTCGGGCAGCGGCGGCTCGCTGGTCAGCGGCGCCTGCGCGCAGACGGTCTCGGCGCTGAACACACACAGCAGGGAGTCCTCCTCGGTCTGCACCGCGGGTTTGAACTGGGCCGGGATCGGATGGTGAACCGTTGCGGCCACGGTGGCCTCCTTGTCCTTGACGTCGGGTACGGCGGCGGATGCCGCGTCCTGGCAGGCCTACCCCGTCGTGGCGAGCGCACTCCCCACGGCCGTCCCCGCACCGGGTGAACCGATCGCGTCCGGGTGATCGATAAAGACGGTGTGAGACTGTTCCGCCCCATGGGGGGCCACCGGGAGAACGAGGAGACGGCGGGCGGGGACGCGGCGCTGCTGCGGGCCGTCGCGGCCGGCGACGGCTCGGCGCTGGCCGTCCTGTACGACCGGCACGCGGGCTGGCTGCACGCCCGCCTGACCCGGCGCTGCGCCGACCCCGAGGTGGTACGGGAAGTGCTCCAGGACACCTTCGTCACGGTGTGGCGGTCGGCGGCCGGGCATCGCGGGCAGGAGGCAGGCGGCTGGCTGTGGACGATCGCCGCCCGCCGGCTGGTGGACGCCCGTCGGGTGCAGGAACGGGCCGCACGGGTGGAGCCCCTCCCCGACCCCGCCGTCACGCCCTCCGCGGAGGACCGGGTGCTCGCGGGCCTGGAGTACGGCGATGTCGGCACGGCCCTGGGCCGGATCTCCCCCGAACTCCGCGAGGTGCTGCGGGCGACGGTCGTGGACGGCCTGTCCACCCGGGAGACCGCGCGGCTGCTCGGCATACCGGAGGGCACGGTGAAGTCCCGCGCACTCCGGGCACGGGCCGAACTCCGCGCCGCCCTGGCCCAGTTGAACCCTTCGCCGACGGGAGGCCCGGCATGACGGCGATCTGGCACGCCTCGGACGACCTCACCCTGCGTTATGCCGACGGCTCCCTGCCGGAAGCGGACGCGTGGTCCCTGGAGAAGCACCTGGAGGTATGCACCGACTGCGCGACCCGGGTGTCGGCGGCGGTACTGGAGACAGCGGCGGGAGTGGAGCTGGCGGAGATACGGGACTTGATACTGACGGCGACCGCGACGCGCCCCAAAGGGGCGCGGGGCTCTGACATGTGCGGCTCCGCCGCGTGGGCGCGAGCAACCCCCGCCGGCCCGCGGCGACCCCCCCGCCTCCACCCCGCCCTCTGGTCCCTCGGCCCCGCCCTGCGCGGCACCTGGCTCCTGGCCCTCCTCGCAGTCGTCGTCGGCGCCGTCCTCCTGAACCGCGCCGCCGGCTACGAAGCCGCCCGCACCGTCCTCCTCACCCTCGCCCCGGTCGTCCCCGTGGCCGGCGTGGCCCTCTCCTACGGCCCGCACGCCGACCCCCTGTACGAGATCACCGCGGCCACCCCCTCCGGCGGCCTGCGCCTCGCGCTCACCCGCACCGCCGCCGTCCTCGCCGTGAGCCTTCCCGCGCTGACCGTGACCGGCGCCGCGCTGCCCGCCTCGGGCGCCCCCGGCGCCGCCGCCTGGCTGCTGCCGGGCCTCGCGCTGACCCTCGGCTCCCTGGCGCTCGCGTCCTACGTCGGCTGCCGTACCGCGACCGCGGTGACCGGCGGCGGCTGGCTGGCCGCCGTCCTCGTCCCGGCCGTCGCCGCCCACGGCGGCCCGTTCACCGCACGGCTGGCCGGACAGCTGTCCGCCCGCTTCGACGGCACCCAGGCCGGCTGGGCCGCGGCCGCCGTCGCGTGCGCCGCGCTCCTGGCCGTCCGCCGGGGCGCCTACGACCACCTGGAGAACCGTTGAGCATACGAGTGACCGGCCTGTGCGTCCGGCACCGCCGGACCGTCGCCCTGGACTCGGTCGACCTCACGCTCGGCACCGGCGTGCACGGGCTGCTGGGCCCGAACGGCGCCGGGAAGACCTCGCTGATCAGGGTGCTGGCGACGGTCGCCAGGCCGACCGCGGGCCGGGTGGAGCTGCTCGGCCGGGACACCGCCGGGCATCGCGCCCTCGGCGAGGTACGCGCCCGGCTGGGCTATCTGCCCCAGGAGTTCGGCTTCTACCCGGGGTTCACGGTGCGGGAGTTCGTGGCGTACGTGGCCTGGCTGAAGGAGATGCCGGCCGCTGAGGTCCCGGCGGCCGTGGAGCGGGCGGTGACCCGGGTCGGGCTCGCCGACCGGGCCGACGCGAAGATCCGGACGCTGTCCGGGGGCATGGTCCGCCGGGTCGGTATCGCGCAGGCGGTCGTCAACGAACCGGAGGTCCTGCTGCTCGACGAGCCGACCGCCGGCCTGGATCCCGAACAACGCGTGGAGTTCCGGGAGTTGCTGCGCGAGCTGGGCGCCTCGTCGACCGTGGTCGTCTCCACGCACCTGGTGGAGGACGTGGCGGCGGCCTGCACGGAGGTCACCCTGCTGGACGCGGGCCGGATCGCCTACCGCGGCACACCCGAAGCGCTGGCCGCCCTGGGCGAGGTGTCCGACGGCCCAGGCGACCATCCGATCGAGCGCGGCTACACGACGGCCCTGCGCACCCACCGCACCGCCCAGGAGGTATCGCGATGAGCGTCGTGACGGCGGCGAAGGCTCCGCTGCTCGCGGAGGCGCGCCGGGGCTTCGCCCCCTGGGCCGGGCTGACCGTGCTGCTGACGCTGGGCGTGGTGCTCGCCGCGTCGGCCGACAAGTGGCAGGGCGGCTGGGCGGAGACGGCCACCGAGCTGCACACGGCCGTGCTGATCACGGTTCCGGCGGCCGCGGCGGCGGGCTGCTGGCAGGGCGGGCGGGAGCGGCGGCGCCGTACGCGGGAGCTGTGGGGGACGGTCGTACGGCCGCCGCTGGCCCGGTTCCTGGTGTCGGCGCTGCCGACGGCGCTCTGGGTGGCCGCCGGGTATGCGGGCGCGGCGGGTCTGGCGCTGCTCGCGACCTGGCCGTACGCCCTGGGTGACGGTCCGCGGCCGGCCCTGCTGCTCACCGACGCGTTCGTGTCGGGGGCCGCCGTGCCGGCCGGCCAGGTGGTCGGGCGGGTGGTGCCCTCGCGGCTCGCGGCTCCGCTGCTGGCCGTGGCGGGCTATGTGGGGCTGGGCGTGCCGGCGGTGGCGGGCTCGGGGTCCGGGCGGTACCTCGACCCGGCGTTCGTGGTCATGGACACCTCGGTGCCGGTGTGGTGGCAGCCGGTGACGATGGCGGTCTGGACGGGCGGTCTGGCGGGGGCGGCCGTACTTGCGTACGCGGCTCGGCGCCGGTGGACCGCGCTGCTGCCGCTGGCCGCCGCGACGGCCGCCGCCGTGCTGCTCACGCAGACCGGGGACGGGCTGTGGCGCACCGACCCGCTCGTCCACCGGCAGGTGTGCGACACGTCCGTCACCCCGGCGGTGTGTGTGAACGCCCGGTACGCGGGTGCGCTTCCGCAGCTCACCGAGGCGCTGTCGGGCGTCACCGGGAGGCTGGAGGGCGTACGGAACCTGCCGGTGCGCTGGGCGGACCGGTACGGCGGGCCGCGCGCCGACGAGGCCGGCCTGCCGTCGCTGACGCCGCTCGGCTGGTCGTTCGTACGGGGGCGGCTGACCGATCCGGAGCAGTTCGCGTGGGAGGCGATGAAAGCGCTTCAGACGCGCGGTGACTGCCCGGACGAGCTGACCGACCGGCGGATCCTGCGGGCCGACGACGCCGTCGAGAACTACCTCGCGCCGCTCCCCGCCCGGCGGCACTTCGACGACCTGGCCCCCCGCGCCGAGACGGCCGCGCGCCGGGCGGCCCGGGCCCGCCTCGCGGCGATGGGCGCGCGGGAGCGCCGGGCCTGGCTGTCGGCGTACTTCGCGAGCCGGGCGGACTGCGACCCGAGCGGGGTGCCGGCCCTGTGACGACGACCACCGGTCCCCTGCTCTACGCCCGCTCGCGCACGCTCCCGGCCACCCTGGCCGCGCTCGCCGCCACGACCGCCTTCGCCGTCTGGGCGGCGGCCCGCCTGGACGGTTTCCTGGACCCCGACCGCCGGGTGCCGGTGGTCGCGCTGGCCCCGCTGCTGGCGGCCGCGGTGATCGGGGTGAGCCTGTACTCGCCCTCCGACGAACTGGACCGCACGGCGGTACGGCCGTGGTGGCCGCGCCGGCTGGCCCAGCTGGCCGGGCTCACCGCGCTCGCGGCCGTGCTGCTGCCGCTGGCGGTGCTGGGGCATCCGGAGACCTTCGGACCGCCGGCCGTCATACGCAACACGCTGGGCTGTACGGGAGTGACGGCCGCGGCGGCGGTGCTGCTCGGCGCCCGGCTGAGCTGGCTGCCGGCCTTCGGTTACGTCAGTGCCGTGTACCTGGGCTCGGTGGGGGCGCACGGAAGCGCGGCGACGGTGTGGGCGTGGCCCGTGCAACCGGGCGCGCAACCGGGCGCCTGGGCGGCGGCGCTAGGGGCGTTCGCGGTGGGCGGCGCGCTGTATGTCGTACGCGGTGCGCGTGCCGAAGGGCCCCGTGGCTGAGGCGGACAGCCACGGGGTGTGCGAAAGCCCGGATCGTCAGGCGGAGATGCCGTCGATCCGGGCCAGGGCGTCGTCCGCGCCGTACGGTTGCAAGTACGGCAGCCAGCGCGGGTCCCTATGGCCGGTCCCGATGATGCGCCAGGCCAGGCCGGTGGGTGGGGCTGGTTTGTGGCGCAGCCGCCAGCCGATCTCGAAGAGATGGCGGTCGGCCTTGACGTGGTTGCAGCGGCGGCACGACGCGACCACGTTGTCCCAGACGTGTTGACCCCCGCGACTGCGCGGGATGACGTGGTCGACGCTGGTTGCGACGCCACCGCAGTACATGCACCGGCCCCCGTCGCGCGCGAAGAGCGCCCTCCGGGTGAGAGGAACGGGCCCCCGGTAGGGAACCCGTACGAATCGCTTGAGCCGGACCACGCTGGGTGCCGAGACTGTGACGGTTGCGCTGTGCATATAGGCGCCGGATTCCTCCAAGGCGACTGCCTTGTTCTCCAGGACGAGGACGAGCGCGCGGCGGAGCGGTACGACGCCGAGCGGCTCGTACGACGCGTTGAGGACCAGGACATGCGGCACGGGGGCCTCCTTGGGCGTCGGCGGCGCGTGGCTCGCGCCGGGACGATCTGTGGCCAGTCTCCCCTCTTGCCTGGTGGACGCGCCACCATGTCCGCGTAACGGCCTGGGAGTGTTTTCGACCACACCGTATTCATCCCCCGGATACGCGCCTTTTCAAGCGAGCCTGTTCAACCGGGAGGCCCGCGAAGTGAGCACTGTCTCTCCTTCTCGTACCGGTCGGGCGCACACACAATGCCCCGTTAGTGTGGTGGTCCTGCCCGTCCGGTGACCTTTTCGTGACCTTGAACGCCGTACGTGACCGTGAACGCCGTACCGGAGGGCAGTACCGCACCGCCTGGAGGTACCCGCCGTGTCCTTGCCCGCCGTCCTACTGGCCGCCGGTCCGTCGCCGTCGCCGACCCCCTCGGGGTCGGCCACCCCGGCGGTGCCCACGCTCCAGGACGCCCAGGAGAGCGCCACGAACGCCGCGAGCTGGGTCGAGCAGAACTGGTCGACCTGGCTGGCGATAGGTCTGAAGGTGCTGCTGATCCTGGTGATCGCGGTGGTCCTCAGAAGGGTCGTGCTGCGGGCCATAACCAAGCTCATCGACCGGATGAACCGGACCGTCGAGTCGGCGGAGGGCACCACCCTCGGCGGACTGCTGGTCAACGCCGAGCGGCGGCGGCAGCGCTCGCAGGCGATCGGGTCCGTGCTGCGGTCGGTGGCGAGCTTCGTGATCCTGGGCACGGCCGCGCTGACGGTGCTGTCCGCCTTCCAGATCAACCTGGCGCCGCTGCTGGCATCCGCCGGCGTCGCCGGTGTGGCGATCGGTTTCGGCGCCCGCAACCTGGTCACGGACTTCCTGTCCGGCGTGTTCATGATCCTGGAGGACCAGTACGGCGTCGGCGACTCGATCGACGCGGGGGTCGCCTCCGGCGAGGTGGTCGAGGTCGGCCTGCGGGTGACCAAGCTGCGCGGCGACAGCGGCGAGATCTGGTACGTCCGCAACGGCGAGATCAAGCGCATCGGCAACCTCTCGCAGGGCTGGGCCACGGCGGGTGTCGACGTCACCCTCCGGCCCAGCGAGGACCTGGACCGGGTCCGGGCCACCCTGGACGAGGTCGCCGAGAAGATGGCCAAGGAGGAGCCCTGGAACGAGCTGCTGTGGGGCCCGATCCAGATCCTCGGCCTGGACTCCGTCCTCATCGACTCGATGGTGGTCCGCCTCTCCGCCAAGACCATGCCGGGCAAGGCGCTGACCGTGGAGCGCGAACTGCGCTGGCGGATCAAGCGGGCCTTCGACGAGGCGGACATCAGGATCGTCGGCGGGGTCCCCACGGGGCTCTCGGAGGACGAGACCCCGGACCCGACGGCGGCCGTGGCGGCACCGTCGGCGTTCTCCAACGCGGACTCCCCGCAGGTGGCGGCGACGACACCGATCGCCGCGCAGCGGCCGACGGCGGCGGGGAAGTAGCGGAACGGTTCAGCACACTCGTTCGAGTGAACGGTGGGGCATTCCGGCGTCTCACGACGTGCGGGGTGCCCCATCGTTCTGCCGGGGCGCCCGGCGCGGGCTTAGCCTGGCAGGGGCGTGAGGAGAACCAGGGATGAGCGCCGAACCGATCATGGAGAAGCTCATGACGGAGCAGGACCCCATCGATCTGTTGATCGCGATCGAGGAGGCGTCGGTAGCGCCGATTCGACCCGAGTACGTCGAGGGGACGGTCATCGTGCCGCCGCAACCGAACAACCAGCACAATTCCGGCGCCTTCCAGCTCGCCGTCCAGTTCTTCACGGCGGGGCTCGACTTGGCCGGCATGGGCAACGGCTACCGGGGCGCGCACCAGGACGGCAGCACCATGGCCCTCGTGATCCCGGACTTCTACGTGCTGCGACGCACCCCGACGGAACTCGACGAGGCCTACCGCAAAGCCCACAAAGGCTGGTATCCCATCGACATGATCGCCCTGGTCGGCGAGGTCACGTCAACCAATCACGCGGTCGACACCGGCGCCAAGCTGGCCACGTGTGCCGCAGTCGGCATCCCGGTCTACGTCCTCATCGACCGCCACACCAGGACCGCCCACTGCCACACCGACCCCGTCCTCCCCGGCGACGACCCCACCGAGGCCTACTACCAGACCGACGAGAAGGTGAGCCTCGGCGACCCGCTCCCCCTCCCGGCGCCGTACCCCACCCTCGACACGGCGCCCTTCGTCGGCGACTGACCGGCCACCGTCGGCTCAGCGGTCTTCGAGCGTGCGCACGACCTGACAGAGCGCGATGAAGACGGCACCGCGGCGAAGGAGGACATTGCCCCTGAGGCCTTTGCCCGCACGCACCTCGACGCGCGCCTGGCCCGTGGAGTCCTCATAGGCAACCGTCCCCTCGGCCCACGCCCGGCTGTGGAACGGACGCCACCGGAAGTCGACCGGATCGCCGCCGCGGATCTCGGACGCCCGCCGGGCCGCGCCCAGTCCGGCACGGACGCGGGAGAGCGGGACCCCGGTGAGGGTGTGTGCTTGGATGTCGTCGAGGGCGCTCCCGGAGACCTCGACGCCCAGCCCGCGTGCCACCCGCACCAGCGAGCGGGTCCGCCAGGCCGCCCACAGCAGGGCGAGCAGCCACCACGTCAGCGAGAGCAGGGCCGCCTCGCCCACGGCCGACCAGGTGATGCCGTGGTTCACGAAGGCGAGTACCCACATCACCAGCATCGAGGGTACGAAGTCGGTGAACGTGCTCCACAGCAGCCTTAGGAACAACCCTTTCAGAGGGGTCACGTCTCAGCCGCCGCTCTCCTGGTCGGTATCGGGATGCAGGAGCAGGAAGCCGTACCCGGGGCGCGTTTGACCAGGGGTGACGAAGATCGTGACGGAGTCGTGATCACGGAGCGGGGGACCGGGCCGCACCCGGACGTTCTTCACAGGACCCCCGCATCCTCCGCCCATCTCGCAGTGATCTAGGGTCGCTCCACCACGGGTCCTTGTTCTGGAGCGCGAAGCCGCCCGGGCACCCGTTGCGAATGTGGGGACACATGAGAAAGCTCGCCATAGGCGCCGCCCTGTCCGGCGCCCTGGCCCTGGCCGGTGTCGCGGCGCCCGCCGCCTCCGCGGCCCCGACCACGCCCGACCTGAAGTTCACCGGCATCCAGGTGAACAACGGCAAGGCGATCGTGGTCGGCACCACCAAGACGGTGCACGTGCCGGTGACGTACACCCTGACCCGGCCCGTGGGCGTGGACGTGGACGGCGACTCGTCGTTCGCCGGCGTGATCCTCTACCGCGGCACCCTGAAGTCGGTGGGCAACATCGCCGGGCCCGACGACCTGCCCACCTGCACGACGACGGCGACGACGGACACGACCGTCACCGCGAGCTGCTCCGAGAAGATCGTCTTCGTCCCGGAGGACGGCCTGCTCCAGGCCGCCGACGCCACCACCTGGAAGGCCGGCGGCTTCTACAGCTACATCGACGGCACCGTCTCGGACGACTTCCTCAGCTCCAATTCCGGCACCGCGATCTGGGGCAACCTCGGCACCGCCCAGGTGCAGCGCGCCGCGAAGCTGACCGCCGACGCCTCCCCGGAGCCGGTGGCCAAGGGCAGGACGATCACCGTCAGGGGCAAGCTGACCCGGGCGGACTGGGACGCCTTCGCGTACAAGGGCTACCAGGGACAGAAGGCCGTCCTGCAGTTCCGCCCCGAGGGCGGCAAGACGTACACGAACGTCAAGGGCATCACCTCCGGCACCGGCGGCGCCCTGTCCACCACGGTGAAGGCGTCGAAGAGCGGCTACTACCGCTACGTCTTCGCGGGTACGACGACCACCGCGGCCGCGACGGCCACGGGCGACTTCATCAAGGTCAAGTAGCACCTGCGGTCGCCTCACCACAAGGGCCCGTCCGGTCTTCCGGACGGGCCCTTCGCGCGTCCGAGCCCAGGTAACGAGTGGGTTGCCGCGCAGTCGGGCTATTGACGCTCTCCTTCCGGCGGCCTACGTTTTCCAGCCAACAGGAAACTTTCCTAACAGTGATCATGGGTGAGCGGTCCCGGGCGGGTGACCCCCGTGCGTGATCCCGAAGCGTCACCCGGGGTGGACGGATCACCCAGGTCACTGGGAAACTGAGCGGCTGGAAAGGCAGGTGTCGAACCGCATGGCAGGAACCGCCGGTACGCCGGGCACCCCGCGCGTACTCCGCGCCATGAACGACCGCGCCGCACTGGACCTGCTGCTGGAGCACGGCCCGCTGTCGCGGACCCGGATCGGCAAGCTGACCGGCCTCTCCAAGCCGACCGCCTCCCAGCTGCTGGCCCGCCTGGAGGCGGCCGGGCTGGTGCTGGCGACCGGCACCAGCGAGGGCCGGCCGGGCCCCAACGCCCAGCTGTACTCGGTGAATCCGGGCGCCGCCCACGCCGCCGGCCTCGACGTCAACCCGGCCCGGATCCGGGCCGCCGTCGCCGACGTCACCGGCCGTACCGTCGGCGAGTACGAACTGCCCACCCCGGGGCGGCGGTCGGCCCAGTCCGTCGTACGGCAGGTCACCGACGCCCTCGACGGTGCCGTGAAGACGGCCGGGCTGGCCCGGGACGACGTCCGCCGGCTGGTCATCGGCACGCCCGGCGCCTTCGACCCCAACACCGGCCGGCTGCGCTACGCCTCGCACCTGCCCGGCTGGCACTCCCCCGCGCTGCTCGACGACCTCGCCGCCGCGCTGCCGATGCCCGTCGAGTACGAGAACGACGTCAACCTGGTCGCCATCGCCGAACAGCGGCTCGGCGCGGCCCGCGGCCACGGCGACTTCGTGCTGCTGTGGAACGAGGAGGGCCTCGGCGCCGCCCTGGTCCTCGGCGGCCGGCTGCACCGCGGCTGGACCGGCGGCGCCGGCGAGGTCGGCTTCCTGCCGGTGCCGGGCACCCCGCTGGTCCGCCAGGTCATCAAGGCCAACAGCGGCGGTTACCAGGAACTCGCCGGTGCGCAGTCACTGCCCAGGCTGGCCGGCGCGCTCGGCATCGGGGACCTGCCGACCGGGTCGCACTCCGAGGTGGCCGCCGCGCTCGTCGCCCGCGCCGCCGATCACGGCAGCGGCCCGCACCACGAACTCCTGCGGACCTACGCGACCCGGGTCGCCACCGGTCTCGCCTCCCTCGTCTCCGTCCTCGACCCCGAACTCGTCGTCCTCAGCGGCACCGTCCTGACCTCCGGCGGCGAAGTGCTGCGCGCCCTGGTCCAGGCCGAACTGGAGGAGCTGGCGGCAGCCCGGCCACGGCTCGTCGTCGGCGACGTCCAGGAACACCCCGTGCTGCGCGGCGCACTGGAGAGCGCGCTCGCGACCACCCGCGACGAGGTCTTCGACACCTCGCGCTGACCCGTACCAGCCCCGCACCAGCCCCCCGCACCGGCCCCTTCCCTCACCGCCCGCCCTTGGGAGACCTTGCCATGCCCATACCCTCCGCTGCCCGAAAGACGGCTTTTGCCCTGACTGCCCTGACCAGTTCGCTCGCCCTTCTCACCGCCTGTACCGGCCAGTCCTCCTCCGGCGCCACCGACGACGCCTCCGCGAACACCACCATCAACTTCTGGCACGCCTGGAGCGCGCCGAGCGAGGTCAAGGCCGTCAACGCGCTGATCGCCGGCTTCGAGAAGGCGCACCCCAACATCCACGTCAACGTCGTCGGCAACATGACCGACGACAAGATGAACCAGGCGCTGCGCACCGGCGGCGACAAGGCCCCGGACGTCATCTCGTCCTTCACCACCAACAGCGTGGGCAAGTTCTGCGACTCGGGCGCGCTGGTCGACCTCAACCCCTTCTTCAAGAAGGCGGGCGTCAACCCTCAAACGACGTTCCCGAAGGCGATGAACGAGTACACCCAGTTCGACGGCAACCGCTGCTCGGTGCCGCTGCTCGGGGACGCGTACGGGCTCTACTACAACAAGACGGCGTTCAAGAAGGCCGGCATCACCACTCCGCCGAAGACCTGGTCCGAATTCGAGGCCGACGCCAAGAAACTGACGATCACCCAGGGCGACAGCTACAAGCAGCTCGGTTTCATGCCGGACTACCACGGCTGGGAGACCACGACCGAGCACTACCTCGGGCAGTTCTCGCCGACGTACTTCGACGGCCAGGGCAAGTCGAACGTCGCCAAGGACCCGGCCTTCGAGAAGTCCTTCACGCTCCAGAAGGACCTCGTCGACCAACTCGGCGGCTACAAGAAGCTGGAGACGTTCCGCGCCACGCTCGGCGACGAGTGGGGCCCCAAGCACCCCTTCCAGACCGGCCAGGTCGCCATGCAGCTCGACGGTGAGTGGCGGCTGGGCATGGCCCTGGACGCCAAGCCGAAGTTCGACATAGGCGTCGCCCCGATGCCGGTTCCCGACGACCAGGCCGCCCAGTACGGCAAGGGCTACATCACCGGCACCATCGCCGGCATCGCCGCCACCAGCAAGAAGCAGAACGCGGCCTGGGAGTTCGTGAAGTACATCAGCACCGACACGGACGCGGTGGTGAACTTCTCCAACGCCATCCACAACGTGCCCTCCACGCTGGCCGCCCTGAAGTCGCCGAAGCTGAAGTACGACCCGCGGTTCAAGACGTTCCTGGACATCGCCGCGAACCCGGACTCCACGACGGCACCCGCCTCCGTCAACGGCGGTGTGTACCTGGTGACGATCCAGCAGCTCGGCTACGACTACGAGAGCGGCAAGGTCACCGACCTGAAGGCGGGCCTGAAGCAGGCCGCCGCACAGATCGACACGGACATCGCGCAGGCGAAGTAGCGATGAGCACGATCACACTGGCGTCGAAGCGCCGCAACTCTGGCCTTGTGGCGAAGCGCAGGAAACAAGCACTTCGCACTCTCGCCTTCATGTCGCCCTGGCTGATCGGCTTCGCGGTCTTCTTCGCGTATCCGCTGATCTCGACGGTCTACTTCTCGTTCATGCACTACGACGGTTTCAAACCGCCGACGTGGAACGGCACGAAGAACTGGACGTACGTCTTCGAGCACTATCCCTACTTCTGGCCCGCGATGCGCAACACCCTTTGGCTCGTGGTCGTGATGGTCTCGCTCCGGGTCGTCTTCGGCCTCGGCATCGGCATGCTCATCACGAAGATCAAGACGGGTACGGGTGTCTTCCGCACCCTCTTCTATCTGCCCTACCTGGCCCCGCCGGTCGCGGCCACCATGGCCTTCGCCTTCCTCCTCAACCCCGGTACGGGCCCGGTCAACTCGATCCTGGAGAAGATCGGCATCCCGGCCCCGGGCTGGTTCAACGACCCCACCTGGTCCAAGCCGGCGCTGACCCTGCTGGCGCTGTGGGGCATCGGCGACCTGATGGTCATCTTCATGGCCGCGCTGCTCGACGTGCCGGCGGAGCAGTACGAGGCGGCGGAGCTGGACGGCGCGTCGGCCTGGCAGCGCTTCCGGTACGTGACGCTGCCGAACATCTCGCCGATCGTGATGTTCGCGGTCGTCACGGGTGTCATCCAGACGATGCAGTACTACACCCAGCCGCTCATCGCCGGGAAGGTCGCCTCGGGGGTCATCCAGGGCGCGGGCACCCAGTTCGAGCCCGGGTATCCGGAGAAGTCGACGCTCACCCTGCCCCAGCTCGTCTACAACCTCGGTTTCCAGCGCTTCGACTACGGCTCCGCGTGTGTCGTCGCCCTCGTCCTCTTCGTCCTGTCCATGGTGTTCACGTCGTTCCTGATGCGGCGGCGGGGCGGTCTCATCCAGGCAGGTGACTGAACATGGCCCAGGTACTGGACCGGCCGGTGGACGTGACCCCGCAGCCGATGACCTCGGCCGAACGCACCGCCCGCCGCAAGGCGTTGCTGAACTGGGTGGCGGTCCACTCCCTCGGTGTCGCCGCCGCCCTCTTCTTCACCCTCCCCTTCGTGTTCGTCTTCCTGACCTCGCTGATGAGCGACAGCCAGGCGCTCAGCCGCGACCTGATCCCGCACACCTGGGAGTGGGGCAACTACCGGAAGGTCTTCGACACCCCCGGCTTCCTGACCTGGTGGCGCAACACGCTGTTCTACGCCGGTCTGGGCACCGTCCTGACGGTCGTCTCCTCGTTGCCGGTGGCGTACGCGCTCGCGAAGTTCCGCTTCCGGGGCCGCAATCTCTCACTCATGCTGGTGATCTCGATGATGATGCTGCCACCGCAGGTGGTCATCATCCCGATGTACCTGTTCTGGGCGAAGCAGCTGGGCCTCTCCGGCACCCTGTGGCCCCTGATCGTGCCGATGGCGTTCGGCGACGCGTTCTCCATCTTCCTGCTGCGGCAGTTCCTGACGACGATCCCGAACGAGTACCTGGACGCGGCGAAGGTGGACGGCTGCGGGGATCTGCGGACCCTGCTGCGGGTGGTGATCCCGATGGCGAAACCGGGTATCGCCGCCGTCGCGCTCTTCCAGTTCTTCTACGCCTGGAACGACTACTTCGGCCCCCAGATCTACGCCTCGGAGAACCCGGGCGCCTGGACGCTGTCCTACGGCCTGGAGTCGTTCAAGGGCATGCACCACACCGACTGGAATCTCACCATGGCCGCGACCGTACTGGTCATGGCCCCCGTGATCCTCGTGTTCTTCTTCGCCCAGAAGGCGTTCGTCGAGGGCGTCACGCTCACCGGAGTGAAGGGTTAACCAAGTATGAAACTCACTGTGGTCGGCGGAGGCTCGACCTACACCCCCGAACTCATCGACGGCTTCGCGCGGCTCAGGGACACCCTGCCCATCGAGGAACTGGTCCTGGTGGACCCGGCCGCCGAACGCCTGGAACTGGTGGGCGGACTGGCCCGCCGGATCTTCGCCAAGCAGGGCCACAGCGGCCGCATCGTCACCACCTCCGACCTGGACGCGGGCGTGGAGGGCGCCGACGCGGTGCTGCTCCAGCTGCGCGTCGGCGGCCAGGCGGCCCGGCAGCAGGACGAGACCTGGCCGCTGGAGTGCGGCTGCATCGGCCAGGAGACGACCGGCGCCGGCGGGCTCGCCAAGGCCCTGCGGACCGTCCCCGTCGTCCTGGACATCGCCGAACGCGTCCGCCGGGCCAACCCGGACGCCTGGATCATCGACTTCACCAACCCGGTGGGGATCGTCACCCGCGCCCTGCTGCAGGCCGGGCACCGGGCGGTCGGACTGTGCAACGTGGCGATCGGCTTCCAGCGGAAGTTCGCGAACCTGCTCGGTGTCACGCCCTCCGAGATCCACCTGGACCACCTCGGCCTCAACCACCTCACCTGGGAGACGGCGGTCCGCCTCGGCGGCCCCGAGGGCGAGAACGTGCTGCCCAAGCTGCTCGGGGAACACGGCGACACCATCGCCGCCGACCTGAAGCTGCCGACGGCCCTCCTCGACCGCCTGGGCGGCGTGATCCCCTCCTACTACCTGCGCTACTACTACGCGCACGACGAGGTCGTACGGGAGCTGCGCACCAAACCGTCCCGCGCCTCCGAAGTCGCCGCGATGGAAAAGCAGTTGCTGGAGATGTACGGCGACCCGGCGCTCGACGAGAAGCCCGGGCTGCTCGCCAAGCGGGGCGGCGCGTACTACTCGGAGGCGGCCGTGGACCTGGCGGCGGCGCTGCTCGGCGGCGCCGGCAACCCCTACCAGGTGGTGAACACGTACAACGGCGGCACGCTCCCCTTCCTCCCCGACGACGCGGTGATCGAGGTGCAGGCGGCGGTCGGCCCGGGTGGACCCGTGCCACTGTCCGTCCCGGACGTCGACCCGCTCTTCACCGGCCTGGTGGCGAACGTGACGGCGTACGAGGAACTGGCCCTGGAGGCGGCGCTGCGCGGCGGCCGCGACCGCGTCTACAAGGCCCTTCTCTCACATCCCCTGGTCGGCCAGTACGAGTACGCCGAAGCCCTCACCGACCGACTGATCGCGCACAACCGGGAGCACCTCGCGTGGGCCTGACCGCAAGTGTCCTCGCCATCGACGCGGGCAACAGCAAGACCGACGTCGCGGTGGTGGCGGCGGACGGCGAAGTTCTCGCCACGGCCCGCGGCGGCGGCTTCCGGCCGCCGGTGGTGGGCGTGGAGCAGGCCGTGGACGAGGTGGCGGCGGCGGTCGCCGAGGCGTACGCCGCCGCCGGCGTCACCTCGGTCGCCCATGTCTCCGCCTGTCTCGCCAACGCCGATCTGCCGGTGGAGGAGGAGCAGTTGGCCGCCGCGCTGGCGGCCCGCGACTGGGGCGGTTCGGTGACCGTCCGCAACGACACCTTCGCGATCCTGCGGGCGGGCGTGGCCGAGCCCCGGGGCGTCGCCGTGGTCTGCGGGGCGGGCATCAACTGCGTGGGCATGCGCCCCGACGGCCGCACCGCCCGGTTCCCCGCGATAGGGCGCATCTCCGGTGACTGGGGCGGCGGTTGGGGGCTGGCCGAGGAGGCCCTCTGGCACGCGGCGCGGGCGGAGGACGGGCGCGGCGGGCCGACGGCCCTGGTCGACACCCTCCCGGCGCACTTCGGGCTGACGTCCATGTACGCGCTGATCGAGGCGCTGCACCTGGAGCACGTCGAGTACGGCCGCCGGCACGAGCTGACGCCGGTGCTGTTCGCGACGGCGGCCGACGGCGACCCGATCGCCCGCTCGGTGGTGGACCGGCTGGCGCAGGAGGTCGCGACGATGGCCACGGTCGCCCTGACCCGTCTCGACCTGCTGGACGAGTTGACGCCGGTGCTGCTGGGGGGCGGCGTGCTGACGGGCGGTCATCCGCAACTGGACGACGGCGTAAGGGAACTGCTGGCGGCGCGTGCGCCCAAGGCGGTGCCGAGGGTGGTGACGGCGCGGCCGGTACTGGGGGCGGCGCTGCTGGGGCTGGATGTGGTGGGGGCGGGGGTGTCCGTGCAGGAGAGGGTGCGGGCGTACTTCGAGGGGTGACCCGGGGCGGGGGCTCGCGGCGGGCGGGGACGCTGACCGGCGCTTGCAGGGTGCCGCCCGCGCCCACCCGTGCCGCCGGGGGTCCCCCAGGCCTTTCGGGCTCTGGGGGAGGCACGACTGCCCGCGGCTACGACGAGCCCCCCGTAAGGGGCGCGGGGAACTGCGCGACCAGCCCCCACCGGCCCGCGCCCCGAACACGACCGATTCACCCCTCCGGAACCGAACCGATTCCCCCGGCGTATTCATGGGCAGGGGTTCCGCTGCGATCGGATCAAGATCCCGTGACGGCCGGTGCCGAATGTCAGTCCGGGCGGCGATACTGGGCGGCGACCGGATGACCATGGGGGAGGTCAAGTGACACACCCGCCGACGAAGAGCGCGGCACCACCAGGCGCAGGCACCGTCCTGCCCGCACAGCGGACCGGCTCCCCCACGCCCGAGGCAACGCCCGCGCGCCGCAGCGCCTTCGCGGAGGGCGTCGGGCAGGTGCGCGCCGCCGTCACCACCGAGCCCGGCCGGCTCCGGCTCATCGGCGCCGTCCTGGCCGTCCTGATCGTCGCCTTCGGTGCCGTCACCGCCTGGCAGATGACCGACCGCGCGGCCGCCGCCGACGACGTGCTGCACCGCAGCCAGCCGCTCAGCTCGGGCGCGGCCGACATCTACCGTTCGCTGGCGGACGCCAACACCGCGGCCTCCAGCGGCTTCCTGGCGGGTGGCCAGGAGACCGCGGCCTCCCGCGCGCGGTACGAGGCGGACATCCGGACGGCCGCCGCCAAGCTGGTCACCGCCGCCGCCAACTCCGAGCCCGGCTCCCCCTCCGAGGCGGCCGTGGCGAAGCTGAACAAGCTGCTCCCGGAGTACAAGGGGCTCGTCGAGCGGGCCGGCGTCTACAACCGGCAGGGGTACCCGGTCGGCGGCGCCTACCTGCGATACGCGAACGAGAAGATGCAGAAGGAGATGCTCCCGGCGGCGGAGGATCTCTACACCAAGGAGAACGCGCGGCTGTCGTCCGACTACGCGGACGCGACCCCGTACCCGTGGGCGGCGATAGTCCTCGGCCTGCTCGCCCTCGCCGGGCTCGCCTGGGCCCAGTTGCGCCACTACCGCCGTACCAACCGGGTGCTCAACCACGGCCTGGTCGCGGCCTCCGCGGCCACCGTCGTCACGCTGCTGTGGCTGGTCGTCGGCCACACCTTCGCCCGCGCCGGCCTGGACGGCTCGTACGACCACGGCGTCCGCTCGCTGAACGTGCTGCACGACGCCCGGATCGCGTCCCTGAAGGCCCGGGGGAACGAGAACCTCAGCCTGGTCGCGCGGGGCGCGGAGACGGTCACGGTCGACGGTGAGACCTACGACGCGTACTACTACGACTTCGACCAGGACATGGCCGCCCTCGGCAAGGGCCTCACCCAGGCCGCGGCGCTCGCGGACGACTCGGCGGGCAGCAAGCCCGTGCAGGCGGCCGAGGGGAACATGAAGGTGTGGAAGGAGCGGCACGCCGACGCCCGCACCGAGGACGAGAACGGCGACTACCAGGCGGCGCTGGACAAGGTGATAGGCGCCAAGGGCGCGACCGCCGAGTGCTTCGACAGCGTCGACGCGAACCTGAAGAATGCTCTCGCCCACGAGGAGACCGAGTTCCAGGAGCGGGCCACCGACGGGCGGGACGCGATGTCCGGACTGCCGATCGGTGCCGCCATGCTGGGTGTGGCGGCGGCGTCGGGCGCGCTGTTCGGTATCGGGCGCAGGCTTTCGGAGTACCGGTGAGAGGGGGCGTGGCGGTGTTCGTGCAGAGGATGCGGGCCTCCCTGCGGGGCTGGGGCGGAGTGGGCGCGATGGCGGTCGGCTGCGCTCTGGCGCTGGCGTTCGTCCTGCTGCTGCCCCTCACCCAGTCCGCCGGGGGGAGCGAGACGGACGAGGGGCTCGGCGGTCCGGGGCTGGCCACGGCCGGCCCGGCGAGGGCCGACAGCTGCGTCGACTCCCAGGCACAGAACGAGACATGGTCGCCGTCGAGCGCGGACGGCACGACGATCGACGCCATCAAGGCCCGTACCGGCGCCAAGCGGAAGCTGATCGTCGGCATCGACCAGAACAGCTACCGCTGGGGCTACCGCAACCCGAACAACTCGGGTGCGGAGCTGGAGGGTTTCGACATCGACCTGGTGCACCGGATCGCCCAGGACGTCCTCGGTGACCCCGACGCGGTGCAGTTCAAGGCGATTCCGACCAGCCAGCGGATACCGGCGATCCAGGACGGCCGGGTCGACATGGTCGTCCGTACCATGACCATCAACTGCGACCGGCTGAAGGACGTGGCGTTCTCCGCGCCCTACTTCAAGACCGGTCAGCAGGTGCTGGCGCCCAAGTCGTCGTCGATCACCGGCTACAACGGCACGCTGGCGCACAAGAGGATCTGCACGGCGGCCGGTTCGACCGCGTACGCCAAACTGGACGCGGACAGGAAGTCCGGGAAGCTGGCCGCCTCGGCCGACATCTCCACCACCGTGCCCAACCAACTCGACTGTCTGGTGCGGCTGCAGCTCGGTGAGGTGGACGCGGTGGTCACCGACGGCGCGCTGGCCGCCAGCCAGGCCGCGCAGGACCCGACGGTCGAGCTGAAGGGTGCCGCCTTCACGACCGAGTACTACGGCGTGGCGATGAAACAGGGTGCGACCGATCTGGTACGCCGGGTCAATCAGATCCTGGTCGGCTACCGGGCCGACGGCTGGCAGGCGTCGTACGACAAGTGGCTGTCGGCGACACTGGGAGCGGACTCGGCGGCGTCGAAACCGTCGGCGCCGCAGTACCTGCGCACAAGCTGACCCGCATCCGCAGGGCCGGTCCCGACAAGCAAGCGAGAGGTGATCGATGGGCGTCACGGACCCCGCCGGGCCGGTGATGGACCGGGACGAGGTGGACCGTGCGCTGGCGCGGCTCGGCGCGGAGCACGAGGCGATCGAGACCTCACTGCTCGCCCTGCAGGACCACGCGGGCCGCAGGCTCCTGGAGGGCGCCGAGCTCACCGGGACGACCCGGGACCGGTGGACGTCCGCCGACGCCTCGATCACCCTGCTGTGGGCGTACTTCGACGCCTACACGGACACCCTGCGCGCGGCCCGGGAGATCCGGGCCCGGCGCCGCTGGTCCAGCCGTGAGGACCTGGTGGAGCTGACCGAGCTGCTGCGCGGCGAGTCGGTGACGGTGGCGGGCAGCGCCACCGCGACGGCGAACGCGCCGACGCTGCTGTCCGCGGCCGGCCGGCTCAGCGAGCGCTTCTCGCTGGTGACCCTGGTCGACCGGATGAACGAGCTGTACGCGACCTCGCTGGACATGGTCGTCACCGCCGACGCGGTGTGGTCGGCGCTGCCCGCGCGGATCGATTTACTCGCCGCCGAGCTGCAGCGCACCCGCAAGCTGGCGCACTCCGTCGGGGTGCGCCCGGGCGAGCACCCGGCGGGCGACGACCTGGAGCGGATCACCCGCACCCTCACCGGGCTCCGCGAGGACGTCGTGTCGGACCCGCTGGCCTTCTGGGTTCCGGCGCAGGGGAGTTCGGCGCCGGGCGGCGGCCGGCCGGACACCACGGTGTACGACCGGGAGGCGCGGGCGCTGGAGGAGGTACGGCGGGAGATCGACGCCGTGCTGACGGTCCGGCAGGACGCGGAGGCCCGGCTGCTCAAGCTGCGGGACGTGCTCTCCCGGGCGGACCGCACCCTCGCCGAGGCGCGCACCGCGCGCGGTGAGGTGCTGGCGAAGATCGCGGCGACCGAGGTGCCGGTGGTCAGCGGCCCGCCGACCGCGCTGCAGGAGCAGCTGGCGACGGCCGCCGAGTACCGCAGAATGGCCCAGTGGCACCGGCTGTCGCCGCTCCTGGAGTCCCTGGAGCAGAAGGCGGAGGACGAACTGCTGCGCGCCCGTGAGTCGTTGACGGCGGTCACCGCGCCGCTGGCGGTACGGGCGGAGCTGCGCGGCCGGCTGGACGCCTACAAGGCGAAGGTGGCCCGCCATGGCCTGGCGGAGGACCCGTTCCTGATCGAGCGGTACGACGCGGCCCGGCGGATGCTGTGGAGCGCGCCCTGCGACCTGCGGGTCGCGGAGCAGGCGGTGCTGCGCTATCAGCAGGCGGCGGCCGAGGCGCTGGCCGCGCCGCGGGTGCCGCAGCAGAGCGGTCCCGAGGACCGGAGAGGGCCCGGAGCGTGAGCGACAAGGGGGATGCGGCGGCGATGAGTCAGGCGGGACAGACGTGCCAGCGGCCGGACTGCGAGGGGACGTACGAGGACGTCGGCGGCGGTGAGCTGTACTGCGACACCTGCGGTCTGGCCCCGGTCGTCTCGGCGAGCGGAATGGTCGGTTCGCCGCCCACCGGGATCACTGCCGGCGGCCGGGGCTCGTCGAGCGGCGGGAGTTCGCGCTCCAGCAGCCGCAGTTCGCGTACGTCGTCGCAGTCGTCGAAGTCGCGGCGCTCGGTCTCCGGGCGGCTCTCGCGGTCCCTGTCGGGCAAGCCGACGGGCCGTTCGGTGTCGGTGCGCAGCTCCGGTTCGTCGACGAGCGGGTCGGGGCGCAGCCGGCTGGGCGCGGGGCTGGTCACGGTCCCGCAGGTGCCCAAGCCGGACCCGCGCGAGATGGTCCTCGAGAACCCGGAGGTGCCCGAGCGGAAGCGGTTCTGCTCGCGCTCGGACTGCGGGGCGCCGGTCGGGCGGGCCCGCGGTGACCGGCCGGGCCGCACCGAGGGGTTCTGCACCAAGTGCGGCAACCCGTACTCGTTCGTGCCCAAGCTGAAGGCCGGGGACGTCGTGCACGGCCAGTACGAGGTCGTGGGCTGTATCGCGCACGGTGGCCTGGGCTGGATCTACCTGGCCGTGGACCGGGCCGTGTCCGACCGCTGGGTGGTGCTCAAGGGCCTGCTGGACACCGGCGACCAGGACGCGATGGAAGCCGCGATCTCCGAACGCCGGTTCCTCGCGGAGATCGAGCACGCCAACATCGTGCGGATCTACAACTTCGTGGAGCATCTGGACCAGCGCACCGGCTCGCTCGACGGCTACATCGTCATGGAGTACGTCGGCGGCAAGTCCCTCAAGGAGATCGCCAACGACCGGCGTACCCCGGAGGGCCGCCGCGACCCGCTGCCGGTGGAGCAGGCCTGTGCCTACGGCATCGAGGCGCTCGAAGCCCTCGGCCATCTGCACAGCCGCAACCTGCTGTACTGCGACTTCAAGGTCGACAACGCCATCCAGACCGAGGACCAGCTCAAGCTGATCGACATGGGCGCGGTGCGCCGCATGGACGACGACGAGTCGGCGATCTACGGCACGGTCGGCTACCAGGCCCCGGAGGTCGCCGAGGTCGGCCCGTCGGTCGCCTCCGACCTGTACACGGTCGGCCGCACCCTCGCGGTCCTCACCTTCGACTTCCAGGGCTACACGACCGTCTTCGTGGACTCCCTGCCCGACCCGGACAACATCGAGGTGTTCCGGCAGTACGAGTCCTTCTACCGGCTGCTGGTCCGGGCCACCGATCCCGACCCGGCCCGCCGGTTCGCCTCCGCGCAGGAGATGGCCGAGCAGCTGACGGGGGTGCTGCGCGAGGTCGTGTCGGTGCAGACCGGCAAGGCCCGGCCCGCCCTGTCGACGCTGTTCGGGCCCGAGGTGAAGGTCACGGACACGGAGCTGTTCCCGAAGCTGGCCGGTGACGTGTCCCGGCTGGGGGCGCGGGCGGTGGCCTCCAGAACGCTCGCACTGGAGCCACCGGGAGCGGCCGGAACCCCGGCCGGCGACGGCCGCCCGGCGGGCGCCCCGGCCGGCGCTGCGGCCCCGGTCTCCCCCGCCCTGGTGCGGCCCGTCCCCACCCCGGCCGCCGCGCTCGCCCTGCCGGTCCCGATGGTCGACCCGAACGACCCGAACGCCGGATTCCTGGCGGGGCTCACGACCTCGGGCGCCGGCGAGGTCAGCCTGCTCAGCGCACTGGCCGCGGCACCGACGCAGACGGTCGAGACCCGGCTGCGCCAGATCCGCGCCCGGCTGGAGAACGGCGACTTCGAGGCCGCGCTGGTGACCCTCGGCGAGTTGGAGGAGGAGCAGCCCGACGACTGGCGGGTGGTCTGGTACCGGGGCGTGACCGCCCTGGTCACCGGGGACTTCGAGGGCGCGGCGCTGTCCTTCGACGCGATCTACGACGCCTTCCCGGGCGAGACCACGCCCAAGCTGGCGCTCGGCCTGTGCGCGGAGGTGCTCGGCCAGCTGGACAACGCGGCCGAGTACTACCGGCTGGTGTGGGCGACCGACCCGAGCTTCGTCAGCTCCGCCTTCGGTCTGGCCCGGGTGCAGCTGGCGGCCGGGGACCGGAGCGGTGCGGTGCGTACCCTGGAATCGGTGCCGGAGGCGTCGATCCACTACACGGCGGCCCGGGTGGCTGCCGTACGGGCGCGGCTGCGGCACCGGACCGGGACGCCCGACGACACGCCGTTCCTGGACGATCTGACGGCCGCCGCCGGGCAGATCGAGGCGCTGGACGCGTACGGTCTGGATCCGGCACGGCGCGAGCAGTTGTCGGCGGAAGTCCTCGGCTGCGCGCTGGACTGGATACTCTCCGGAGGCCAGGACTCCCAGCCCGTCGTCGGCGGCCGGGTGCTGCTCGGCAGCGGTCTGGACGAGCGGGGCCTCCGCTTCGGCCTGGAGCGCTCGTACCGCACGCTGGCCAGACTGGCGACCGGCGGTGAGGAGAGGATCGACCTGGTGGAACGGGCCAACCGTTACCGCCCCCGGACGTGGGTGTAGTTGATGTCGCAGATGCCCCAGCAGGCCGCACCGGCCAAGTGCCCGAGCTGCGCGGAGCCGCTCGAATCGGGTGACCTGTTCTGCGGTGCGTGCGGGTACGACCTGTCGGCCGTGCCCGCCGCGCCGCAGGACCACCCGACCCTCACCATGGGCGCCTCCGGCGTGGCCTGGCCACCGCCCGAGCCGGACAGCTCCGGCCCGCCGTCGGCCCCGCATCTGCCGACGGACCTGCCCGGCACGGACTCGGGCGGCAAGCCGCTGCCGGGTTCGCCGCCGCACGGCTCGCCGGTGTCGCCGGCCTCCGGGGTGCGGTTCGACCGGCCGCCGGAGCCCGACGAGGACTACGCGCTGCAGGCGCCGGACCCGCGGCTGGCCACCTCCGCCGCGGAGAACACCGAGACCACCGAGAGCGCCGAAAGCGCCGAGACCACGGAGCTGCCGAAGGTGTGCGTGGCCTGCCGGGCGGGCCAGGTCGACGACGACGGCTACTGCGAGAACTGCGGGCACGCCCAGCCGCGCGAGCGCGACCATATGGAGCAGGAGGTGGGCCCGGTGGCCGCCGTCAGCGACCGCGGGCTGCGCCACCACCGCAACGAGGACGCGTTCACCGTCGCCCACACCGCGCTGCCCGACGGCACCCCGGCGATGCTCGCGGTGGTCTGCGACGGCGTCTCCTCGGCGACCCGCCCCGACGAGGCCTCGCTGGCCGCCTCCCGGGCCGCGAGCGACGCGCTGCTGGCCGCACTGCCGCAGGGCACGCATCCGCAGCAGGCGATGCACGAGGCGATCGTCATCGCTTCCCAGGCCGTCAACGCCCTCGCCGAGGAGCCTCCGACGGCCCGCGAGCACAGCCCGCACCAGAACGCCCCGGCGTGCACGATCGTCGCCTCGATCGTCACCGCGGGCCTGCTGGTGGTCGGCTGGGTCGGCGACAGCCGCGCCTACTGGGTGCCGGTGGACCGCGGCGCACCGCCGGCCCGGCTCACCGAGGACGACTCCTGGGCGGCACAGATGGTGGCCGCGGGACTGATGAGCGAGGCCGAGGCGTACGCCGACGAACGGGCCCACGCGATCACCGGCTGGCTCGGCGCGGACGCCTACGAACTGGAGCCGCACACCGCTTCCTTCAAGCCGGACCGGCCTGGTGTGGTGGTGGTGTGCACGGACGGCCTGTGGAACTACGCGGAGTCGGCCGAGGAGATGTCCGAGGTCGTCCCCGCCGACGCGGCCGTACGACCGCTGCACGCGGCCCGGGTCCTGGTCGGCCATGCCCTGGACGGCGGGGGCCACGACAACGTAACAGTGGCGCTGCTCCCGTTCCCGGCACCGCCGCAGGGGGCAGGATCCGCCTGAGGCCGCGCAAAACGGCCGTAAACGGGGGATCAGGAGCGGTGCACGGGGCACGGGGCACGGGGCAGCACAGGGAAACACCGGCGGACCGGAGGGGACCGGTCCGCACACCGTCAGCACCCACCACGCGTGGGGTGGAGGGGGACCGGAGCAGTCATGGCCAATTTCTCGAAGTCGAACGTGCCGCAGTTCTCGGTGGACGTCTACCAGAACGAGTACCTGCCGGACGGCGGCCGCGACGTCAACGCGATCGTCACGGTGACGTCGACCGGCGGCGGCACCGTCGGCAGCGTGGTCGGGACGTCGTACGCACCCGGGCAGGGGCCGGCCGCCGGGGTGGCGATCATGGTCGACTGCTCGGGCTCGATGGACTACCCGCCGACCAAGATGCGCAACGCCCGGGACGCCACGGCGGCCGCGATCGACACCCTGCGCGACGGCACCCACTTCGCGGTGATCGGCGGCACGCACGTCGCCAAGGAGGTCTACCCGGGCGGCGGCCGGCTCGCGGTGGCCGACCGCACCACCCGGGACCAGGCCAAGCAGGCACTGCGCAGGCTGAGCGCGGGCGGCGGTACGGCGATCGGGACCTGGCTGCGGCTGGCCGACCGGCTGCTGTCCTCGGCGGACGTCGCGATCCGGCACGGCATCCTCCTCACCGACGGCCGCAACGAGCACGAGTCGCCGGAGGACCTCAGAGCCGCCCTGGACTCCTGCGCCGGACGGTTCACCTGTGACGCCCGCGGCGTGGGCACCGACTGGGAAGTGAAAGAAGTCACAGGGATAGCCTCCGCGCTCCTCGGCACCGCCGACATCGTCGCCGACCCGACGGGTCTGGCCGCCGACTTCACGCAGATGATGGAGACGGCGATGGGCAAGGAGGTCGCGGACGTCGCGCTGCGGCTGTGGACCCCGGTCGGCACGACCATCAAGTTCGTCAAGCAAGTGGCGCCCACCGTCGAGGAGTTGACCGGCCGCCGCACCGAGGCCGGGCCGCGTGCCGGGGACTACCCGACCGGCTCCTGGGGCGACGAGTCCCGCGACTACCACGTCTGCGTGGAGGTCCCCACGGCCGGCCTCGGCCAGGAAATGCTCGCCGCCCGGGTGTCGTTGGTGGTCCCGCAGTCCGACGGCAGCGTCCAGAACCTGGGCGCGCAGGGACTGGTCAGGGCGGTGTGGACGGACGACATGGTCGCCTCGACCTCCATCAACCCCCAAGTCGCCCACTACACCGGCCAGGCCGAACTGGCACAAGCCATCCAACAAGGGCTGGATCTTCGCAAAGCGGGCGATATGGATGGAGCAACGGCCAAACTGGGCCGGGCCGTTCAGCTCGCCAGTGCCTCCGGGAACGCGGATACTGCGAAACTGCTTGCGAAGGTGGTGGACGTGGTCGACGCCGCGACAGGTACTGTGCGATTGAAAGCGAAGGTTGCGGAGGCCGACGAGATGACTCTCGAAACACGGTCCACAAAGACTGTTCGTGTAAAGAAGTGACCTAGCAGCACACGCAGGACACTCAGACAGGCTCAGGACGAACCTGACAGAGAGGGAACCACCGACATGCCGACCTGCCCGAACGGACACCAGTCGGGTTCCGACGACTGGTGCGAGGTGTGCGGTCACCGCATGGCCGGTGCCGTGCCCCCGCCGCCCCCGCCCCCGCCGACCGCCGGCGGCTACGGTTTCCCGCCGCCCGCACCCGGCGCCCCGGCCGGCGGCCGGCATCTGTCGGCCGTGCCGAACGCGCACGAGCCGGAGCTGTGCCCGCAGTGCCGTACGCCCCGGGAGGGCGGTGCGCCGTTCTGCGAGGAATGCCGCTGGAACTTCCTGACCAACACGGCCACCTCGTACACCCCGGCCGCCCCGCGCCCGCCCGCGGGCGGCGGCCCGGCCGCGCCGACCTTCCGGCCGCCCACCCCGCCGTCGTACGGCGGCAACACCGACTCGTACGAGTACCAGGGCTCGCGTCCCTCCCAGATGAACCGTCCGGCCGAGCCGATCCCCTCCTTCGGCAGCGAGCCCTCGGGCCCGACGCCGTTCGCGAACGAGCGCGGCGGCGGCCCGTCGGGTCCGCCGGCCCCTCCGGCCTTCGGCAACGACCGCGGCCAGTCCGGCCCGCCCGCCTTCGGCAACGACCGCGGCCAGCCCGGACCCCCGGCGTTCGGCGGCGACCGCGACCCCGCCGCCCCGCCCGCTCCCCCGGCCTTCGGCAACGACCGCGGCCAGTCCGGCCCGCCCGCCTTCGGCAACGACCGCGGCCAGCCCGGGCCTTCGGGGTTCGGTGGTGAGCGGGGGCAGTCCGGGCCGCCGCCCTTCGGTGGTGAGCGTGGTCCTTCGGCTCCGCCCCCGTCGTTCGGTGGTGCTCCGGGCCAGAACGCCGGCGGGCCGTCCGCCTTCGGCAGCGCCCCCGGCGCCGGCCCGGCCTCCGGGCCGTTCACCCGCGATCCCTCCGGTGGCCCGGCCGCCGGTCCCTTCGGTGGCGGGGACCCGTCCCGGCCGTCGGTTCCGCCGCCGTCCGGCGGTGGCGCTCCCGGGGCCTTCCAGCAGTCGGCTCCGCCCGCACCGCCCGGCTTCCCGCCGGAGACCGGCAGGCCCCCGGCCGGTGGCCCGTCCTTCGGCGGCGGTGACGACGACTGGGTGATCTCCCCGCCGGCGGCCGGCCCCGGCGCGCCCGCCGCCCCCGCCCCGGGCGCCCGTCCCGGCGGCTACGGCTACCCGCAGCCCGGTGCCCCGGCCGGTCCCGGCTTCCCGCAGGCCCCTCAGGGCCCGGCGACCTGGACGGCGACGATCGGCCCGGACCGCGACTACTTCATGGCGATGATGCAGCGCTCCGGCCCGGAGGCGGCCGGCCTCAACCTGCCCGCGTACTCCCCCGAGCAGCAGCGCACGCTCGCCGGGAACCAGGTGACCATCGGCCGCCGCCGGCACTCCACCGGTGACACCCCCGACATCGACCTGGCGGTGCCGCCGGAGGACCCGGGCGTCTCGCACCAGCACGCGGTCCTGGTCCAGCAGCCGGACGGCAGCTGGGCGGTCGTCGACCAGAACTCGACGAACGGCACGACGGTGAACGGCGGCGAGGAACCGATCCAGCCGTTCGTCCCGGTTCCGCTGCAGGACGGGGACCGGGTGCACGTGGGCGCCTGGACGACGATCACTGTTCGACGGGGCTGAGTCGTGGCGCCCCGTCAGGGGCGCGGGCTGCAGCGATGTGCGGCTGCCGCCGCGTGGGGCGCGACCAGCTCCCACCGGCCCGCAGCCGAGGACCGATGCTCAGACCGGGAGAGGCCAGACCCACGGCCCCTCCCGGTCGTCCAGCCACACCCACTCCCCGTCCTCCGCCACCGTGACCCCGTACCGCTGCCGGCCGGGCATCCCCGCCCGCTCCCACACCTCGTGGGCCTCCCGAGGACTGAGCACCCCCTGAGTCAGCTCCATCAGGAACTGGAACAGCTCGTCCTCGAGCGCCCGGGACGGCACCCCGCTCACATCCCCCGCGCCGGCCCGCTCCACCCCGCGCAGCGGCACGAAGAACGCGGCCGACGGCAGGAACCGGCCCTCGGCGCGCCCCTCGCCCCGCACGGTCAGCGCCAGCAGCCCGGTGGCGACCGGCGTGAGAATCCGCGCGCCCGCCACGCACTGCGTGACCCACGCCCGCGGCACGCTCGGCAGCGCGCAGGTCGCGATGATCCGGTCGTACGGCGCACGCTCGGGCACCCCCCGCGCCCCGTCCCCGGTGACGACGGCCGGCCGATGCCCGACCGCGGCCAGATGCAGCCGCGCCGACTCGGTGATCTCCGGATCGACATCCACCGTGGTGACGAGATCGTCGTCGCCGAGCCGATGGGCCAGCAGCGCCGCGTTGTACCCGGTCCCGGCGCCGATCTCCAGCACCCGGTCGCCGTCGGCCACCCGCAGCTCGACCAGCATCCGCGCCATCAGCGAGGGCTGGCTGCTGGAGGACAGCAGCTCGCCGTCGCGTAGCCGGGTGGCCAGCGGAACGTCCTTGTAGGCACCCAGCACCCAGCGTTCCCGGGCCCCGGGATCGGCGCTCTCACCCCACCTGCGCTCATAGCCGCGCGCCCCGGCGACGTAGTAGTACGGCACGAACAGATGCCGGGGCACGGCCTCGAAGGCCTCCCGCCACACCGGCTCCGCCGCCCAGACCCCCTCGGCGTCGATCTCCCGCACCAGCTCGCCCCGTGCCACCGCGGCCAGCCCCTCGATGTCCAGGATCTCCGAGTCGTGGGCGCCCATGCGTCCACCCTAGAGCCCCGCCTCCGCACCGGGTCCTAAGCCTCGGGTCCTCGGTCACCGCGTCTGAGACCATGTAAGGGTGAGAGAGATTCGGCGCGGCACGCTTCAGGAGAAGACCTTCTACGAGCAGGTCGGCGGGGAGGAGACCTTCCGGCGGCTGGTCCACCGTTTCTACGAGGGCGTCGCCGGGGACCCGCTCCTCAAGCCGATGTACCCGGAGGAGGACCTGGGTCCGGCCGAGGAGCGGCTCACCCTGTTCCTCATGCAGTACTGGGGCGGCCCCACGACGTACAGCGACAACCGCGGCCACCCCCGGCTGCGGATGCGGCACGCCCCGTTCACCGTGGACCGGGCGGCGCACGACGCCTGGCTGCGGCACATGCGGGTGGCCGTGGACGAACTGGGTCTCTCCGAGGAGCACCGGGAGACCCTCTGGAACTACCTCACCTACGCGGCCGCCTCGATGGTGAACACCCCGGACTGACCCCCGACCGGCCGCGGGCGCCGGCTCAGCGGACGCTGACGTCCAGCGCCCCGAGTCCCGCCCGCCGTACGGCGATCGACCCGAACGGCGTGCGCAGCCGCAGCCACGCCCCCGCGGAGAGCAGCACGGCCTCGTCGGCCGGGCGCAGGAAGCGCAGCGACTGGGCCGCGTGCACGGCCCGTACCGGAAGGCGGGTGCCGCCCACGGGCCGGGACCAGATGTCCCGCCCGATCCGGTCGAGTTCGGCCCGGGTACGGCCCTCCGGCGCCAACTCCGCCGTACGGGACCGGAATTCACCCACCGCGGCCGCCACCGTGGCCTGCAGCGCCCGCGGCGCGGGCAGTCCGGGCTCGGGCAGCCAGCCACCGCGGGGCGGCAGCACGCCCGCCCACGGCGGCCCGGTGACCGCCCCCGGCACTCCCGCCGTGGCGGCCTGCTCGTCCACCGACTCCAGCAGCTCCCCCGCGGAGACGGTCACATCGAGCGTGACGTCGAGACCCCGCTCGTACGGCTTGGCGAGCCGCACCGCGCGGATCGCCAGTACCTCGAAGGACGGCGGCCGCCCGAAGACGGCCAGCGCGGTGCCGGCCGCCTGGAGGCGTACCGCCGCCGAACGGTCGTAGTGGAGCAGCCGGGAGAGGAAGGCCGCGAGATCCGCCGCCTCCCCGTCGTCGGCGAGGTGGAGCACCGTCATGCGGCGACGGCCTCCTCCTTGTCGTCCCGGTATTCCTCCAGGAAGTCCCGCTCGTCGGCGGTGATCCGGCGCGGCCGGCCCGTCTCGAAATCGAAGGGCACGACCACCGTGGAGGCCCGTACGTAGATCAGGTCGTCGTCCTTCACCTCGTAGGTGATGGTGAACGACGCGGCCCGGATCTCGGTGATCCACAGCTCGATGTCCACCGGGTGGTGCCGGTGGACGAGCTGCCGTTTGTAGTCGATCTCGTGGCGGGCCACCACCGACCCCTGCTTGAAATCCTTTTCCGGCCGGAACAGGAAGTCGATACGGGCTTCCTCCAGGTAGCGGATGAAGACCGCGTTGTTGACATGGCCGTAGGCGTCCATGTCGGACCAGCGCAGGGGGCAGCGGTAGTGATGACGCAAGTCCGATCAGCCCCGGGTCAGCTTCTTGTAGGTGGCGCGGTGCGGACGGGCGGCGTCCGGGCCGAGCCGCTCGATCTTGTTCTTCTCGTACGACTCGAAGTTGCCCTCGAACCAGAACCACTTGGACTCGCCCTCGTAGGCGAGGATGTGGGTGGCGACCCGGTCCAGGAACCAGCGGTCGTGGGAGACGACCACGGCGCACCCGGGGAACTCCAGCAGGGCGTTCTCCAGGCTGCTGAGGGTCTCCACGTCAAGGTCGTTGGTCGGCTCGTCGAGGAGCAGCAGGTTGCCGCCCTGCTTCAGGGTGAGCGCCAGGTTGAGACGGTTGCGCTCACCACCGGAGAGGACGGCGGTCGGCTTCTGCTGGTCCGGACCCTTGAAGCCGAACGCGGACACATAGGCCCGGCTGGGCATCTCGACCTGGCCGACGTTGATGTAGTCGAGGCCGTCGGACACGACCTCCCACAGCGTCTTCTTCGGGTCGAGGTTGGCGCGGCTCTGGTCGACGTAGGAGATCTTGACGGTCTCGCCGACCTTGATGTCACCCGCGTCCGGCGTCTCCAGGCCCTGGATCATCTTGAAGAGGGTGGTCTTGCCGGCGCCGTTCGGGCCGATCACGCCGACGATGCCGTTGCGCGGCAGGGTGAAGCTCAGCCCGTCGACCAGGACCTTCTCACCGAAGGCCTTGTTGAGCTTGTCGACCTCCACGACCACGCTGCCCAGGCGCGGGCCCGGCGGGATCTGGATCTCCTCGAAGTCCAGCTTCCGCATCTTGTCGGCCTCGGCGGCCATCTCCTCGTACCGCGCGAGACGGGCCTTGGACTTGGCCTGGCGCCCCTTGGCGTTGGAGCGCACCCACTCCAGCTCCTCCTTGAGGCGCTTCTGCCGCTTGGCGTCCTTCTGGCCCTCGACCTTGAGACGGGTGGCCTTGGTCTCCAGGTAGGTGGAGTAGTTGCCCTCGTACGGGTAGGCGCGGCCGCGGTCCAGCTCGAGAATCCACTCGGCGACGTTGTCCAGGAAGTACCGGTCGTGGGTGATCGCGACCACGGTCCCCGCGTACTTGGCGAGGTGCTGCTCCAGCCAGTTCACCGACTCGGCGTCGAGGTGGTTGGTGGGCTCGTCGAGGAGCAGCAGGTCGGGGGCCTCCAGCAGCAGCTTGCACAGCGCCACGCGGCGCCGCTCGCCACCGGAGAGGGTGGTGACGGGCCAGTCGCCGGGCGGGCACCCGAGCGCGTCCATGGCCTGCTCCAGCTGGGCGTCGAGGTCCCAGGCGTTGGCGTGGTCCAGCTCCTCCTGGAGCTTGCCCATCTCGTCGAGCAGCGCGTCCGAGTAGTCGGTCGCCATCAGCTCGGCGATCTCGTTGAACCGGTCGAGCTTGCCCTTGATCTCGGCGACACCCTCCTGGACGTTCTCCAGGACGGTCTTGTCCTCGGTGAGCGTGGGCTCCTGCATGAGGATGCCGACGCTGTAACCGGGCGAGATGAAGGCGTCGCCGTTGGACGGCTGCTCCAGACCCGCCATGATCTTCAGCACGGTCGACTTACCGGCACCGTTCGGACCGACAACGCCGATCTTCGCCCCCGGCAGGAAGCTCAGGGTGACGTCGTCGAGGATCACCTTGTCGCCGTGCGCTTTGCGCGCCTTGCGCATGGTGTAAATGAACTCAGCCAAGAGAAACCGTCCGGCAGCTTGAATCTGGCAGTGGGCAGATACACCCCATCTTGCCTGACGTCCAGCCTTGGGTGTTAACCCGTTTGGTCAGGGGGCTGTGACCTGGGGGTTCGCTGGTGGCGGCGGTGGCCTGTCTGTCACTGACCGCGATTGCCCGTCAGCCTCGGTCGCCCTCACACGGCCCGGAGACGGCCCTGGACGGCACTGCTCCTGTCCGAGGACGGGACTGCTTCGGGGTGGCCGTGAACGTGCCGCCGGCGCTCGCACAACCTTCGTTTCCCGGTATGTGTCTAGTGGCGGGCGGCAAGTACCACGCCGCATGGAAATCAGGAGCACCATGATGTCCAGCAATGCGCTGATGATCTTCAAGAGCCACATCGACGGCAAGAACGCCGACGTGGCCATCTATCACGACCGTGTCGAGTGGGCCCGAGCCCGCGGTATGAGCGCCAAGAAGCTCACGGCGGGCTTCCTGACCGGCGGTGCGTCGCTCCTGGCCACGGGGGTCCGTAGTTCCGACGCGGGTACCGAGATGATCCCGGCCAAGAGCATCTCCAGCGTGGTGACCAAGCGGGACGGCCTGATGTACACCAAGGTCGTGGTGGTGGCTTCGGGCAACACGATCGAGTTCCGAGTGCCGCACGGCTCGGCTCCCGGTATCAAGGCGCTGCTCACCGACTTGGTGCTCGGAAAGGTCCCTGCCCCCGGCCAGACCCCTCCTCCTGCCATCAATCCCCCTGTTCAGGCCGCGGCTCCCGCGCCGCAGGCGAGTACGCCCGTTGAGCAGCTGCGGCAGCTGGCGGAACTGCGGGATGCGGGCATCCTCTCGGAGGAAGAGTTCGCGGCCAAGAAGGCGGAGATCCTCGCCCGCATGTGATGCGCGCCGACGCGGTGATCGCGAAGTGGACGGTCGTCGCAGTGGCGTAGCCGGGTGGTTCGACACCAGCGGAGTGTTGTTGGCCGAACCCAGGCCCTGAACAATCTTTCGCCCTCTCGGTCGGCACCGGACAGATGCAGCTGCCCGGCTGCCTCCGCGTACGCGGTGGTGATCTGTTCGGGGCCGGTGGCTCTCGCCCACACCAGCACGTCCAGACCGGCATCCGTGGTGTGCTCCTGGTCCCGTAGCTGGCGGGCCAGGGACGCCGCCAGCCGGCTCTTGCCCACTCCGCCCGCCCCGGGGAGCACCACGTCACGGCCCTCGCGACGCGCCTCATCGGCCTGGTCCCGGATCGCCGTACGCGGCTGGAACGCCGCGGCACGTCCCCCACCCACACCGGCCACTGCACCGACGGGCCCGGCACCGGCGGCGGACACACAAGCATGTCCCCCGCCACCTGCGTGACATCACGCTGCGCCCGTGCCTGCTGACGCGCACGGCGCTACCCCGAAGGCTCCACCACTAGCTGGCCCCCTCAGGCCCGGTCAACGCACCTGGAACACCACACGGTTGCACCAAGCGCGCCACCAGAACCCACCCTCGGAGAAACCAGCTCCCGCACACGTGCTGGCCCGCCCCAGACTTGATCGCCGACGGCTTGGCCTCCCCACCGAAGTGTGCTGCGCCGACGTCCCTCGGGTCATCGTCGATGGACCCAGAAATCGAACACGTGATTGAATCTGGCTATGCGATCGTTCCCCGACGACCTCGCCCAGGCGCAGCGGGAGTGGAGTGCCACCTACCGGCAGCTCGCCGAGCGGCCGGGCCGTACCGAGCTGCGCCGGCGTCTGTACCGGCTGTCGACTCAGCTGTACTTCCATCCCTACTGGCAGCAGCAGCGCCCGCACCCCGCAGCATGGTGGGAACTGCGTCACCTGGGACGCCCAGAGGGACACATGAGTGAGCGGGTTCATTCATGACGCGCTGCAACACGGGGGATCATGTCCCAGACGACCCACAAGGCAGGCGTGGGCCGGTCCGCGTGATTGTCCATCCGCCGTCACCCACAGGCGGCAGACGGGTGTACGTGGGCGGTGAGGTCCTCGGGCTGGCTCACCACGTGGTCGATGTTGCGGAGTTTCTCCGCCGGGCCGGGCTGGAGATCGATCCGGCGGAGGTGGCGGAGTCTTCGTGGATCGACTGGCGCGGAGTGGGACCTGAGCGCTGGGGGCCGGAAGCGATCAGCTGAGCGCCCCGCGGGTTCCGTCGGCAGAGCTCACCGTGCTTGCCACGGTTCTACGTGATGACACCTGTCCCGCCGGGTGTAGCCGCCGGGAACGTCCACGCTGACGGAATCCCAGAAGGGCTTGGACTCCCGGAAGTACCCGCCTCCCGTGTGCCACTGGAGTCCGGGATGAACGCGGCGCAGGGAACGCAGAGCCGCTGAGGCTGAGGGGGATCTTTGAAATCGACTCTGGCCGCAGTTCCGTGAATGATCTCGTCACTGGGCATTGCGGGTCCTGATGCGGCATCAGGTGCGGTACTTCTTGCTGGGACGGTCCAGCACATCTGTCCTCGACCGCCAGCCATGGCCAAGGAGCCCCCCACCTGGCCAGGGGTCCTTTGCGTTCACTGGTGTTCGGATGGTGCCGCACTGGATGCCGCGTCCCTATCGTTGCGCCATGACGGACGAACAGCTCCCTGCGCAGGTCTTTCCGAACCGTTTTCCCGAGGCGATGGACTCCCGGCCCGGGGTGCCGCAGGACCGCTGCCACTGCTTCGGCCAGGTTCGGGCGAGTTCCCCCGGCGCGGTGACGTCCTTCCACGCCGAGATCCAGGACACCAGGTCTCCGGGCTGGCTCCGGTTGCTGGAGCTGATCGAAGAGGCGGCGGCCGACGGACGGGAGGAATTCCGCCCGCTGCCGGAGCTGAGCCCTGAGGAGCGGCGGCAGATCGTGACGCTGCCGGCGTCGATCGGGCGGCTGACGGCGGTGCGGACCCTTGTGCTGTACGGGAGCAACCTGGTGCGGATACCTCCGGAGATCGGCGACATGACGAGCTTGGAGCAGTTCAGCCCGTACACTTCCCGGCGGCTGCACTGGTTCCCGTACGAAATCACGCGGTGCCCTCGGCTGGCGAACAGCACGGTGAGCACGCGTTCGATCTACGGCAACCACAAGTACCGGCCGCCCTTCCCGCGGCTCCTCCCGCCCGGCGATACGGCCCTGGACCTCGACAGCCTGGCTCCCTTCCGCTGGGGCACCACCGCGGCCCGCACCTGCAGTGTCTGCACCGGGCCGATCTCGGCAACGGGCCCTCACCAGGTTTGGCTCTCCCAGGTGGTGGCGACCGACGTCCTGCCGCTATTGGTCAACGCCTGCTCCCAGGCGTGCCTCGCCGATCTGCCACCTGGGGCGAAGGGCTACATCCCTACGCCTCATCGGGGCGGCGCGATCGAACAGCCTCCGCCGCGTTGACCGAGTAACCGCGCGCCTCGGGAACACCGCTTCAGGAGTTCGATCCACGCCCGCTCCTGGGGCCGTCGGCGGCTGGTCCGATGGTCGTGCGGGGGTGCTGGTGTATGCCGCCGTCCGGCCTCGTTGATGTCAGCCGTGGATGTCAGAAGCCCGGCCGGAGGGCCGAAGACTGCAAGGAACGGTCTTCGGCCCTCCGCTGGGTGTAGCGGCCGTGCCGGCTATGACGACGGGTGGCAGCGGGTATGGGCCTCCGCGTCACAGCAGAGCCTCCAAGGCGGCCTAGCGGTGGCCGAGGTAGCGGTCCTGATCCCGGTGCCGGTCGCTGTACCAGCCGTGGTGCTCGCCCCGGTCCCGGTCCCGGTCGCGGCCCCGGTCGCGGTCCCGGTCCCGGTCGCGGTCCCGGTCGCGGTCCCAGCCCCGGCCCCAGCCCCGGCCCCGGTCCCGGTCGCCGAAGTGGCGGTCGTGGTCGTGGTCGCTCCTGTGACTGTGCGAGTAACCCCTCCCGTTGTCGCGGTCGTGGCCGGCTCCGGCCGCCAGGGCCGGCATGGCGGCCGCGCCGACGAGTGCGCCCGAAGCCACACAGGTGGCAATCAGGCGGACCGTCGTACGAGAAACAGACATGAATCTGTCACCTCACGTTCGTGCACACCGGCCCTGGTTGGGGCCAGCCGTGCAATCCGTAATTCCCGGCTCGGTGCCGATGCCCCACACTGTGGCCCTCCACGGCGACACCAGACGAAGGACACGATTCACGTTACTAAATGCAGATATATCCGTAACTCTCCCTTGTATGGGCCATTGATACGGGGGGAGGGGCCTGGGGGCCGGCCCTGTCCTAGCTTGGAATCACGCTGAGAGCCGGGGAAAAGCAGCTGACGGTCCGTGACACTCTTGGCTGTCTCGCTGCCTCGACTCCTTCGAACGGCCCAATGGCTTCAGTAACGACGGGGCCTCTGTTCGGGGGACCCGTGGCGGTCCGCGGCGATCCGGTCGATCGGTAGCAGGGTGTCGTCGTGATTCTGGGACGCCTTGGTGGAAGCAGCCTTCGCGGCCTGGAGGTCAGGGTCGGGGCGACGGGCGCCAGTAGCTCCACGGCGTTGGCGACGCAGTCAGACCCGGGTCGACATCCGCCAGGCCCCTGGCGCCCGTGTCGTATCCACCGGGTGAGCCGGTCGGCAGACCTGGATGCGAAAGGGCACCTACGGCCATCCGCAGGTGCCCTTCTCTCTGTGCCCCCGGCAGGATTCGAACCTGCGACACCCGCTTCAGGAGCGAGGTGGGGCGGGTTGGGCGCTGACCTGTAGGAGTCTTGCTCGTGCTGACGTCAGTCTGAGGAGCCGTCAGTGTCCCCGAGTCCCCATGATTCCCCGCTCCTTCCGGCACCGCTGTGGCACGGGCTTACCCCCTCGATGCGAACTACGGGCGGGGACGATGCTGGATCGCGGTATTCGCTGCTTCCGCGTCCACTCGACTGCGCCCATCACCTCCGCCGCGCGTGTCGGCCGGTTGATCACCGGCGTAGGCCCCACGCATCCGCATGCAGCGCGCTGGGGGGCGTGGTGGCTCAGTGGAGGCCGGTGGGCGGCTTCTGGAGTGTTCGGTGGAGTAGGAGGGCGGTCACTGCCGCCGTGCCCACGACTCCGGCCGCGCAGAGGGCGTGGGAGGAGCGCCAGGACAGGACCGACCAGCGGGACTGGGCCGACAGGAGGGATCCTGTGCTCAGCCAGGAGCATGCTGAGATCACGGACAGCGCCGAGCCGACCGAGAGGGCGCTGCCGATCGAGCCGACGGACAGGGCCGAGCCGACCGATCCGATGGACAGCACGGATCCCACCGAGCCGATCGACAGGACCGAGTCCTGCGACCACAGGGACAGCACCGAGTCGGAGGAGGCGGCGCTGGGTGACTTGGTCATGGGGTCATACTGCCCTGCGGGGCGCCTCCGCAGGGGTCAGTGGCCCGTCGGGTTCTCGCGGCGGCGGAGGATCACCAGGACCGCGCCGCCGATCACCACCAGGCCGATGGCGACGCCCGTGATCACGCCGGTCGCCGAGTCACCGCCGGTGGCGGCGAGGTTGACGTCGGAAGCGGTGCCGCCGACCGAGGCGGGGCTGGGCTCGCTCAGGGTCTGGGTGGTGAGCCCGCTCTCGACGGCCTGGGTCCTGCAGTCGAAGACGCCGGTGAAGCGCCGTTCGAGGCTGTTGGCGCCGGCGATCGTGAAGTCGTAGGCCTGGTCCTCCTGGAGCGGGATGGTCACCGTCCGCGAGGTGTTCGCGGGGATGGTGTGCTCGGCGCCCATCAGCTCGAAGGTGAACGGCTGGTCGCCGGTGTTGGCCGCGGTGATGTCCACGCCGCCCGCGGCGCAGTTCTTCTCGGCCGACAGTGCCGGTATCGCGCCCTGCTCAGCCCAGGTCGCGTTCGCGGTCGCGGCGACCGTGGACTCGCTGGAGCCGGCCAGGATCTGCGTCTGGCTGCGGCTCTCGGAGGTGAAGGCGCGGCCGACCGGGACGGTGGTCGACGCCTGGACGGTGAGTTCGGCGGACGCGTCCGTGGCGTCGTCAGGGACCTTGAAGTACAGCTCGCTGCCATTCTGCGCCGCGGTGACCGGCTTTCCGCTCTTGTCGGTGATCCGTACGCCGGTCAGGGCCGCGTCGGCGGGCGGGATCACGGTGACGGTGCGCGCGTTGGTGTGCACCTTGACCGGGCCCAGCAGGCCGCCCGGCCGGCCGGAGACCGCGGGCGGGTCCAGGGTCAGCGACGCCTGCGGCTCCGACTGGCCGCGGGCGCTCTTCTCCAGGTAGTCGGCGAGCTTCTCGGCCTGCGGGTCGACGGCGTCGACGTCCGCGCCGTCGGAGTAGCGCCAGATCGCCACCTGGGTGCCGGCCGCCGCGTCCTGCTCGGTGAGGGTGCCGGCGCCGGCCTTGCGGGCGAGCGCGGCGAGATCGTTGACCTGCGGGTAGGAGTTCTGCAGGATCCAGCGGATCTTGCCGGCGTTCTTGTTGGCGCCCAGCGAGGTGCCGCTCCAGGCCGTCTCGTGGTACTTGGCGTCCCGCTGGGTGGGGTTGTGGAGGTCGACGCAGTACGTCTGGAGCATGCCGCCGCCGTCCACGGACATCTCGAACAGGCCCGCGGCCACCTGCTCGTCGCCGCTGCCGCCGTGCACGACGGCCTCGCCGTAGGTCTTCAGGCCGCCTATGGTCGCCGTCGCCCCGCCCTGGCTCTGGCCGGTCCCGTCGTCGGCCGCGGCCCGGCCGGCTCCGGTCAGCACGGCGGCGGCCACCAGCCCGGCCGCCAGTGCCGCTGCGGCGAGGCGGGACACGCCTCTCGCGGACACGGGCGTACCGGAGTGCCTGGCGGACGCGCCGGGCGCCGAGGGACCAGAGAACGCAGCGAGCACAGAATTCCCCTTCGAGCAGGACCCCTTGAACGCGGGGGGTGGTCCCACCAGCAGAATCAGCGACCCCAGGGGCCACGCCCGGCATCCTATGGATCAGCCGGACCGCCCATTCCCGGTGAGATGGTCGGATGAGCGATCCGATCCGTAATCGTTATCGCGGAACCCCGGACGAGCAGTGCTTATCGACAAATCCACCTGGCCGTCGCGGCGGGCACTTCGGAGTGCATTCGCCGATAAGCCGTCAAGGGACGGTCAATGGGCCGCAGTTCGGGCAGTCCATGGCGAACGCCGCCACGCCCGGGGCGACTTCACGTCACCACCGGCGGTTCCGGTTCACACCACCGCCACCGGTTCCGGTTCCGGTTTACGCCACCGGTTCCGGTTCACGCCACGGCCACCGGTTCCGGTTCACGTCACCGCCACCGGTTCCGGCTGCTGTTGCGCGAGGGTGTCGGGGGACTCCTCCGGTGTCTCCCAGTTCGGCTCCGGGCGAGGCGGTGCCGGTGCCGCCGTCTCCGGCTTCCCGGCCCGCCGGAAGGCCGCCGTACCCCGGGCGAGGTCGTGGCCGATCGCCACCGCGTCGATGTCGGCGGAGGTCCACTGCTGGCCCTCCCGGGTCTCGGTGCGCACCTTCAGCCGCCCCTGCACGACGACCGGGTCGCCGACGGACAGCGAGGCCGCCGCGTTGGTGGCGAGCTGCCGGTTGGCCCACACCGTGAAGAAGTTGGTGTGGCCGTCCGTCCAGGTGCTCTTCTCGCGGTCCCAGTAGCGCGAGGTCACCGCCAGCCGGAACCGCGCCGACGGTCCCGCCGCCAGCTCCCGGTAGACCGGCTGCGTCGCCACGTTGCCGACCGCGCAGACCAACGTCTCGTTCATCACGAACCCCTCCCTCACCCGGCCGTCGGGGCCGGGGCGGATCCGCGTACGGGCCCGTCCCGTACGGCTGTGTCCATCGCGGCGGCCGCCCTCGTGGCGATCGCCGCGGGACCAGACTGCCGCCGCCGGGCCGGACCCGCCGAGCGCTGTGGACCACCGCCGGCCTGTGGAAAAACCCACCACCCCGACGAGTGACCCGCGTCCCCCGCGACGGGCCTCAGCCCGCCCCGCCGACGTCACATCACCCCACCCCACCCCGCCCCGCCGGCGTCACCCCACGCCGGCCCCCGTCCGCGTCACCCTGCCGTACTGCTCCCGTACCTCCCGGTAGCGCAGCAGTTCCGATGCCACCGGGTCCAGTACCCGGGCCCGGCCGCATCCGGCCGCCGCCTCCCGCAGTCGGCGTTCCGCCTCCAGGCCGTACCGTCGGGCCGGTCCCCGGGCCGCCATCCGGCAGCCCCATTCGACCAGCGGCCCGCCGACGATCCCGGCGATCATCAGGAGCACCGGCACGCCCAGGTTGGGCGCCACCACCCCGGCGATCTGCCCGACCAGCCACAGCCCGCCGACCACCTGGAGGAGCGTCATGGCGGCCTGGGCGAGCACCGCCACCGGCCACCAGCCCGGCCTGGGCGGCCGCCCCGGTGGCAGCCCGGCCTGTGCGGCCAGGTCGTCGAGAGCCTCCGACAGGCCCTGCGAGCCGCGTACGGCCGCCTCCCGCACCGCCTGCGCCCAGGGCGCCGGCAGTCCGGCCGAGGCCCGGTCGGAGACCGTGCGCACCGCGTGCTCGACGCGCTGCCGCGCGGTGGCCTCCTCCTCCGGCTGGGCCTGCTGCAGGCGCCCCGTGGGCGGCTCGCCGCGCCCCTGGTACCAGCGCCGCAGCCGCAGCCAGGGGGTGCCGCAGGCCCGGTTGGCATTGCGCAGCCAGGCGCGTTCGGCGGCCTCGCCGGCGGCGGTGGCACCCACCGCGTCGGCCAGCCGCGCGGCGAAGTCGTCGCGCGCCTCCTCGCTGAGCCCGGGGCGGCGCCCGGTGGCGTACACGGGCCGCAGCCGGGCCGCGGCGGCGTCCACGTCGGCGGCGACCCGGCGGGCCGCCGCGCCCCGCTCGGAGACGAACTGGCCGAGGCTCTCGCGCAGTTCGCCGATGCCGTCCCCGGTGAGCGCGGACAGCGCGAGCACCGTGGCGCCCGGTTCGCCGTACTCGCCGAGCGCGACACCGTCCTCGTCGAGCACCCGGCGCAGATCGTCGAGGACCAGGTCGGCGGCCTCGCCGGGGAGCCGGTCGGTCTGGTTGAGGACGATGAACATGACCTCCGCGTGACCGGACAGGGGCCGCAGATAACGCTCGTGGAGCACCGCGTCGGCGTACTTCTCGGGGTCGACGACCCAGATCACCGCGTCCACCAGCTTCAGGATCCGGTCGACGTGGTCACGGTGCTGGACCACGGCCGAGTCGTGGTCGGGCAGGTCGATGAGGACCAGCCCGCGCAGCTGCGCGTCCGCCTCCGGGTTGTGCACGGGGCGGCGGCGCAGCCGGCCCGGGATGCCGAGCCGGTCGATGAGGGCCGCGCCGCCGTCGCTCCAGCTGCACGCGATGGGCGCGGCGGTGGTGGGGCGCCGTACGCCGGTCTCCGAGATGGCGACTCCGGCGAGCGCGTTGAACAGCTGTGACTTGCCGCTTCCGGTGGCTCCGGCGATGGCGATAACGGTGTGCTGGCCGGAGAGCCGGCGCCGGGCCGCGGCCTCGTCCAGGACCCGGCCGGCCTCGGAGAGGGTCTGGCTGTCGAGTCGGGTGCGGGACAGGCCGACGAGTTCGCGCAGCGCGTCGAGGCGGGAGCGCAGCTTGCCGTCGTAGGCCAGCGGGGCGGGGGGCGGGGCGCCCGGACCCCGGGTCTCCAGGACGGGGGCGGCCGGTTTGGCGGTCTCGGTGACCCGGCGGGCGATGAGGCCGTCGTCCCAGACGCCGTCGTCGTCGACGGCGGCGGCGGCGGCGGCCGGGTCGTCGTCGCCCGGCTCACGCTGCCCACGCTGCCCATCCGGCTCACGCTGCCCGCCCGGCTCACGCCGCTCGCGCTGCTCCCGGGCGCGCGCGTGCGGCACGGTCTCGGTGTCGGCGGCGCCCTCGGCCGGGTGCGCGGGCTCCGCCCCGGTCCCGTCCCGCCGGCCCTCGGACCCGTCCGGTACGGAGTCCTTCGCGGCGGCGTCCTTCGGGTCCGGCCCGGAGCCCTTCCCCGAGCCACCCGCCGAGTCCCTCCCCGGGCCCTTCCTCGAGCCCGTTTCCACGCCCGTCCCCGGACCCTTCCCCGAGTCCCTCCCCGAATCCCTGACCGACTCCATCACGGTGCCCTTCGCGGTGTCCTTCACAGAGGCCTTCACCGGGTCCGGACCGGGGTCGTGGACGAGGTCCGGCCCGGACTCCCGTCCAGGGACCCGCCCGGACTCCCGCCCCGACTCCCGTCCCGACTCCCGTCCGGGCTCCCGCGCGGATTCCCGTCCAGGCTCCCGGCCTGGCTCCCGACCCGCCTCTCCTCCCGGCGCCCGCCCCGGCTGCCGACCCGCCTCTCCTCCCGGCGCCCGCCCCGCGTCCGGCGCGGGGTCCGTCGCGGTCAGGCCGGTCTCGAAGTCACCGATGTGGTCACTCGGGCGGTCACCTGTGTAGTCACCGGTGTGATCCATGCGTTCCATGTGATCTGTGTGGTCGTGGTCAGTGACGGCGGTCACCGGTCACCTCTCCTTCTGGAGGACGGACAGGGCGGCGATGAGTTCGGCCTGGGGTTCGGGGTGGACGTCCAGGGCGTCCAACGGGGCGAGCCGGCGTTCGCGTTCGGTGTGCATGACGCGGTCCAGGTGCTCCCCGAGCAGCCGTCCCGCCCGGTCGCGCAGCCGCAGCGCGCCGTGGGCGCCGATGCGTTCGGCGAGCCGCTCCCCCGCCACCCGGGTGCGGCGCCCGCCGAGCAGCGCGGTGGCCACCAGGGCGGCGACGCCCTCGGAGTCCGGCGCGACGCTGCGGTCGAGCTCGCGCACCTCGTCGTCGGCGTACTCCTCCAGCTCGCGCCGCCAGCGCCGGACGGCGATGCCGATGCGGTGCTCGGCGCTCTCCAGGGAGGGGTCGCGGTCGGTGAGCCCGGAGGCGGCGGAGGCGGGTTCGCGGCGCCAGGAGTCGTCGATGCGCTCGTCGGCGGCGGTGACGGCGCACAGCAGCAGCGCGGCGAGGCTCTCCACCAGGGCGTCCAGGAGTTCGCCGGGGGTGCAGTCGACGGGGAAGGCGCGCCAGCGCTTGAGGGCGTCGCCGGCGAGGACGGCGCCGTTCTGCAGCCGACCGCGCACGCGCGCGTGCTCGCTGTCGTAGGCCGTCTCGACGGCGGAGGTCAGCCGCAGGGCCGCGGCGTACTGGGCGGCGGCGGCGCCGGCCAGCTCGGGCAGCCGGGCCTTGAGGGAGTCGAGGACGCCGTGGGCGGTGCGGGCCAGGGTGTGCCGGCGGGCGCCGGGGTCCTGGGCCTGCTGCAGGAGCCAGGCGCGCAGCGGGGCGACGGCGGTGGCCGGGAGCAGCCCGCCGCCCCAGGCGGACTCGGGCAGCTCGGGCACCGTGAACCGGGGTACCTCGCCGAGCCCGGCCTTGGTGAGGAGGGCGCCGTACTGCCGGGAGACCTCGGAGACGACCGTGTGCGGGACCCGGTCGAGGACGGTCACCAGGGTGGCGTCGTACTCCTTGGCGGTGCGCAGCAGATGCCAGGGGACGGCGTCGGCGTAGCGCGCGGCCGTGGTGACCATCACCCAGATGTCGGCGGCGCAGATGAGTTCGGCGGCGAGGAAACGGTTGTCGACGACCAGGGAGTCGATGTCGGGGGCGTCGAGGAGGGCGAGTCCGCGCGGGAGGCTGTCGACGGTCTCGACGCGCAGCACGCGCCCGGGGTTCTCGCCGGGGAGGAGGGGGTCGTCGCCGGGCTCCTGGTGCGGTACCCACACGCGCGTGAGGTCGGGCAGCACACGCATGCCGCTGAACCAGTGATGGTCCTCCGGATGACAGACCAGGACCGGTGTGCGGGTGGTCGGCCGCAGCACACCCGCCTCACTGACCCGGCGGCCCACCAGAGAGTTGACGAGGGTCGACTTGCCGGCACCGGTCGATCCGCCCACGACGGCCAGAAGCGGCGCTTCGGGCTCTTTGAGCCGGGGCACCAGATAGTCGTCGAGCTGGGCGAGTAGTTCGTCGCGATTGGCACGCGCGCGTGCGGCCCCCGCCAGGGGCAACGGAAAGCGTGCGGCGGCGACACGGTCGCGCAGAGCGGAGAGTGTGTCGAGCAGCTGAGGCCGTACGTCCAAGGTCACCACATGCGAAGAATGCCCAATTTTAGGGGAATTCTGAAGCATATAGACATGTCTGCGCGCCGACAGAACACAACGGGCGGAAGGGACGACTGGGACGGAGGCACAGTCCAGGCATAACGAGTGCACAACACCCGGTGCCTCAGGCGCCAAAAGCGATGCACGATTCGTACCTGCCTGCGATTATCAGGACCGCTTCACTGAACCTCCACATTGAGCCACGGAGGCGAAGCAACCGGGACGAGGACCGGGGAGTTCTATCCTTGTCCCCGGCAACGTCACGGACCGGCCCGACCGGGGCAGTACGTACGAGGCCAGCACAGCCGGCCCCCGTAGCTCAGTGGATAGAGCAGGCGCCTTCTAAGCGCTTGGCCGCAGGTTCGAGTCCTGCCGGGGGCGCCCACTCCGCAGCCATCCGTTTTCACGGGATGCCGCAGGTCAGGCCCGCTTCCGGGGCCGTATGGGCAGGGTTTCGCCGATCACGGGCGCGGGCGTCACAGGCAGCCGAGAATGGGCTTGTTGTCGACGCTGCGGACAGCAGCTCGCAGACCACCCGCAGCCGACCGCCGCGTTCAGGACAGCGGGCCCTGTTCACAGACCCGGCGGGCGACCTCGCGGAGCTTGATGTTGTTCTCCTGCGAGTAGCGGCGCAGCACGTCGAAGGCCTGTTCCTCGGTGAGGTGGTGGCAGCCCATCAGGATGCCCATGGCCTCGCCGATCAGGTGACGGGTGGCGACGGCCTGTTCCAGCTGGGCCTGGGTGCGGGCGCTGGAGAAGGCGACCGCCGCATGGGAGGCCAGCAGCCAGCCGGCCAGTTCGCTGGCCTCGGTGAAGGCCCCGGGCCGGCGGGAGTAGATGTTCAGCGCGCCGAGTTCCTCGTCCTCGGTGTAGAGCAGGAAGCCCATCATGCTGCCCACGCCCAGCCGGTGGGCCCTGGGGGCGAATTCCGGCCAGCTGGGCTGCTCCTGGGTGAAGTCCCGGATGCGGTACACCCGCTCCCCGTCCCCCGCGTGGGCGACGTCGAAGCACGGGCCCTCGCCCAGCCGCTCCTGGAGCCGGTCGCTGTCGACGACCAGCTGCTCCGTGGGGGCGAGCGTCCGCACCTCCTTGCCGCGCAGCACCAGGATGCCGGCCGCGTCGCAGCCCTCCACCAGCTCCGTGGCCGAATCGGTGATCCGGCCCAGGGTGGCGTCGACCGACTCCTGCGCCAGCAGATCCCGTGCCAGCGACGCCAGCCGCTGCGCGAACCGCGCCCAGTCCATCGCGTCCGCCGCCTCTCGCCGCCTTCCGGCCCGTCCCGCTCTCAGCATGTCACGCGGCGGACGCCGGGCTCGGTTGGAACCGACGGGCGACGGGTGACATCGTTGTCAGAAGTCGGCAGGAGCCGCTCCTGGGCCGATGGGCCGAGATGCCGGACATCTCGCGCTCAACGGCACAGGAGCCTGGTGGCGGCCACCGGGGAGGCTCAGGTCCGGTCGACCAAGTCGCTCAGTGTCGCGGCCAGTTCGCCCACCGACTGCTCGCGCAGGAGGTGGTGGGCGGGCACCGGGATGTTCAGGGCCGACTCCAGGGTGCGCTGGAGGGTCAGGGCCGTGAGGGAGTCGATGCCCTGGGTGTAGAGGGGGCGGTTGCGGGCGATGCGGTGGGCCGGCGGGATGTCCAGGTGCTGGGCCAGATTCCGGCAGAGGAAGGTCTCGAACGCGCGCCGGCGGTCGTCGCCGGGAGTCTCGCGCAGGGCGCCCAGGTCGAGCGCGGTGGTCGGTGTGCCTGACACGGTCTCATCGTCCTTTCGTCTGGCGTGGGCGTGGCTGGGAACTGCGCAGTGCACGGGGGTCGGGGCCGGGGCGCGGGCCGGCCCCGTCGGACCACATCAGGTGGAAGCGCCAGCGGCTGAGCCGCCAGCCGTCCGGGGTGCGGACCGCCTCGCCCTCGCTGTGGCCGCCGATGTCGAAGCGGCCGTCCGGGTCCGGACCGTCGTCGTGGTGCACATGGGACGCGATGAGGTGGATACGGATCCGGGCGGTGTCCCCGTCGACCCGGATGCCGTAGTTGGCGGCCAGGTGGTGGGTGCGGGCGAAGCGGGACTTGCGGTCGTAGTGGAAGGCGGCGGCCTGGTCGCGGCCCTCGACCGCGCCGACCGGGAACTCCAGCCGGCAGTCCGGGGTGAAGACCGTGGCCGGCCAGGCGGGGTCGAAGCCGTGTTCGTCCTGGGTGTCGAGCAGGGTGATGTAGCGGTCGATCAGTTCGGCGACGGCCGCACGGTCCGCGAGTACGGCGAACTCGGCGCGCAGGGCGTCGAGTTCGGCACGCAGTTCGAGGACCGTGCCGGCGCGGTCGAGGGACGGGGACGTCATGGGGTCCGTGGCTCCAATTCGGGTGAGGGGGGCCGTCAGGCCGCGGGACTGCCCGCGACACGCCAGCCGCGGGGGTCGCGGTGCGCCGCGAGGCGTTCCGGGCGGCGCCAGCCGGCCACCGGACGGGACTCCAGCGGGCACGGGCCGACCGCGGCCAGGGCAGCCGCGCGGGCCAGCAGGACGGTGGTCAGCGCGGCCAGCTCGGCGGGGCTCGCCGCGCCCTTCACGACCCTGATGACCAGCGCGCCGTCCGTGCCGTCCGTGCCGTCCGTGCCGCCTGTGCCGCCTGTGCCGTTCATGCCCGCCGCCGCGCTCACTGCGGCGGGTTGCCGTGCTTGCGGCATGGCAGGTCGGCCTGCTTGCTGCGCAGCATCGCAAGGGCGCGGATCAGGGTGCTACGGGTCTGCCGCGGGTCGATGACGTCGTCGATCAGACCGCGTTCGGCCGCGTAGTAGGGGTGCATCAGCTCCGCCTGGTACTCCTTGATCTTCTGCGCACGGGTGGACTCGGGGTCGTCCGCGGCCGCGATCTCCCGGCGGAAGATGACGTTCGCCGCGCCCTCGGCGCCCATCACGGCGATCTCGTTGGACGGCCAGGCCAGCGCCAGGTCGGTGCCGATGGAGCGGGAGTCCATGACGATGTACGCGCCGCCGTACGCCTTGCGCAGCACCAGGGAGATCCGGGGCACGGTGGCGTTGCAGTAGGCGTAGAGCAGCTTCGCGCCGCGCCGGATGATGCCGTTGTGCTCCTGGTCCACGCCCGGCAGGAACCCCGGTACGTCGATCAGGGTGACCAGCGGGATGTTGAAGGCGTCGCAGAACTGCACGAACCGCGCCGCCTTCTCGCTGGCGTCGATGTCCAGGACGCCGGCGAAGGAGGCCGGCTGGCTGGCCACGATGCCGACGACCTCGCCGTCCAGCCGGGACAGCGCGCACACCACGTTGGTCGCCCAGCCGGGCTGGATCTCGAAGTAGTCGCCGTGGTCGACGATCTCCTCGATGACGGACCGGATGTCGTAGACCCGGCCAGGGTCCTCCGGGACCAGCTCCAGGAGGTGGTCGGTGCGCCGGTCGGCGGGGTCCTCGGTCGGCACCCGGGGCGGCAGGTCGCGGTTGTTGGACGGCAGCAGCGACAGCAGGTGCCGTACGTCCTCCATGCAGCCGCGTACGTCGTCGTAGGCGAAGTGGGCCACGCCGGAGGCGGTGGCGTGCACGTCGGCGCCGCCGAGGTCGTTCTGGGTGATCTCCTCGCCCGTCACCGCCTTGACCACGTCCGGTCCGGTGATGAACATCTGGGCGATGTCCCGGACCATGAAGACGAAGTCGGTCAGCGCCGGCGAGTAGGCGGCGCCGCCCGCGCACGGGCCGAGCATCACGCTGATCTGCGGGATCACCCCGGAGGCGCGGGTGTTGCGCTGGAAGATGCCGCCGTAGCCGGCGAGGGCCGAGACGCCCTCCTGGATCCGGGCGCCGGCACCGTCGTTGAGGGACACCAGCGGGGCCCCCGCCGCGACGGCCATGTCCATGATCTTGTGGATCTTCTGGGCATGGGCCTCGCCGAGGGCGCCGCCGAAGATGCGGAAGTCGTGCGCGTAGACGAAGACGGTACGGCCGTGGACCGTGCCCCAGCCGGTGATCACACCGTCGGTGTACGGCCGCTTCTTCTCCAGGCCGAAGCCGGTGGCCCGGTGCCGGCGGAGCATCTCGACCTCGTTGAACGACCCCTCGTCGAGCAGGAGTTCGATACGTTCGTACGCGGTGAGCTTGCCCTTGGCGTGCTGGCGCTCGGTGGCCAGCGGGTCGCCGTGCCGGGCGGCCTCCTTCATGAGGCCGAGCTCCTCGATCCGCTCGGCGGCGCTCCACTGGCCGCGATGCTCACGGTCGTGCAGGCTCGGGCGGCCGGTTTTCTGTTCGAGTGACATTGGTGGGTCACGCTCCCCAGTCGGATACTCCGGTGGTCGTGCCTTCGGCGCCCCGGTGCACGGGCACGCCCACGGTGCCGTCGGCGTCCAGGTCGACCGTCTGTCCCGCGTACAGCGCGACCGGCGGCACCCAGCGCACGGTGACCTGCTCCGGCGCCCGGCCGCGCACCGCGACGGCCGCGTTGTGCCGGGGCCCCGACGGCAGGTCGAGCAGCGTCCACCCGGCCGGCCTGCGGTACGGGTCGGCGCCCAGGTAGTCGTGGCCGGGGTCGCGGGACAGACCGGTACCCAGCGCCTTGAGATAGGCCTCCTTGCGGGTCCACAGCCGCCCGAAGGCCGCACGCCGTGCCCCGGCGTCGTCGAGCGCCGCCAGCTCCTCCTGCTCCCCCGGGTGCAGCGCCGGGGTGCACACCTCGACGGTCTCGGCCCGCGGCAGCCGCTCCACGTCGGCGCCGACGACCGTACGGGAGACGGCGACCACGGCCATGCCGTGGCTGTGCGCCAGCGAGAAGTGCAGCGGCGGGTCGGGGTGGGCGACGGCCGGGCGGCCGTGCGGCTCGGCGCAGCCCGGGCAGGGCTCCCGCACGAACGGCACGTCCTGCGGGGCCAGCCCCAGGTAGGCCCCGAGCAGCCGGCGCAGGGCGACATGCGCGGAGGCGTACGTCACCCCGTCCGTGGGCCGGACGAAGGACGCGGTCCGCCTGCGCTCCGGCTCGCTCAGCTCGGTCAGGTCGAGCAGCTCGGCCGCGGTCTCCAGCTGCGCCCGGCGGATCAGCCAGACGTCCAGCTGCCCGGCCGCCGGCAGCCTGGGTTCGGCCGCGAGGGTGGCCGCGCCGAACTCCAGGACCGGCATCTGCCCGATCACCTCGGGCTCGGCACGTCGTGCGCGACCAGGTGGTACTCGTCCTTCCCGGCGTGCTTGTGCGGGCTGTCCTCCGGGCCGAGCTGTCCGGCCAGGCACTCGACCAGCTCGGCGGCGCTGTTGGCGCGCAGCAGCCGGTTGAGGTTGACGTCGACGCGCAGCGCGGCCTCCATCCGGCGCTGCAGCTCCAGGCCGTTGATGGACCCGATGCCCAGGCTGTTCATCGGGCGGCCCACGGTGTCGATGCTCTCGGGTGACACCCGCAGCACCCGGGCGAGTTCGCCGCGCACGTACGCGTCGATGATCCGGGTGCGTTCGGCGAGGCCGACGGAGGCGAGGTGCACGAGGCTGGGCGGCACCACCTCGACGATCTGGTCGCGCTCGAACTCGTAGTCCAAGTCGTCCAGTTCGTCCTCCAGGTCGTCGAAGACCCAGGTCTGCGTTGTCTGGTCCATGGTCATTCCCCGTCGTGGAGTGAGGAGGGTGGGGTTCGGATCAGGCCGGTGAGGCCGACGAGCAGGCCCAGGAAACCGAGGACGGCGACCAGGGTCAGTGCGGGCCGGCAGGCGGCGACCGCGGCGGCCGGGCCCGGGGTGGTTGCGTACGCGGCGAGCAGGGCGGCGACCAGGGCGACCGTGACGACCGCGGCGAGCTGTACGGCCGTCTGGTACAGGCCACTGCCGGTGAGCCTGTCGGCGGGCGCGAGGCGGGACATCGCCTGCATGTTCAGCGCGGCGAAGGACAGCACGAAGCCGGCGCCGACCAGCAGGAGCGTGGGCAGCATCCGGCCCGGGTAGTCCAACGGCCATGGATCCGGACGTAGTTGGAGCAGGTAGCCCGCGAAGGCACAGGCGGCGCCGGCCACGATGAGACGGGGGGCGCCGAACTTGGCGACCAGGCGGCCGGAGGCGAGCGCGGTGAGCGCCGGGGGTGCGGCGGCCGGGGTGAGGGCGAGGGCGGCGCGGAGGGGGGACCAGCCGGCCAGGGTCTGGGTCTGGTACGTCAGGACGAACAGGAGGCCCAGGTAGGAGCCGTTGAGACAGGCGGCGCCGGCCGCGGAGCGGAGCAGGGCCGGGTTGCTGCGCAGCGCGGGGCCGACTTTGAGCAGGGGGTCGGCCGATCTGTGCTCGATCTGCCAGAACGCGAGCAGCAGCAGGGCTGCGGCGCAGAGCGGCCCGACGGCTCTCGGGTCGCTCCAGCGGTGGGTGGCGAGTTGGGTGACGCCTTGGACGAGGGCCAGCAGGGCGCCCAGGAGGGTAAGGGCGCCCGGGATGTCGTAGCGCTGCAACGTCGTCGTTCGGGTGCGGCTCGATGGGGGCTGGTCGCGCAGTTCCCCGCGCCCCTTTGGGGCGCCTGGAATCAGCCTCAGTCCAAAGGCGAACAGCACCAGCACCACCGGCGCCGGGAAGGCGAAGGCCCAGCGCCAGGATGCTTCCGTCAGCCAGCCGGAGAGGATCAGGCCTGCTGTGAAGCCGCCTGCGCCGAAGAGGGTGTAGACCGAGACCGCCCTGCTGCGGGGCCTGCCCTCGGGGAAGGTGCTGGTGATGATGGCGAGGCCGGTGGGGGCCGTGAGGGCCGCGCAGAAGCCCTTGACCAGGCGGGTGGTGAGGAGCAGCCACGGGTCCTGGGCGAGGGCGCTGAGTGCGGAGGCGGCGGCGAAGGCGAGGAGCGCCGCGAGGTAGACGCGGCGGCGGCCGAGGAGGGTCACCACGCGGGCGCCGAACAGGAGGAGGCCGCCGAAACCGGCGGCGAAGCCGGTCATCGCCCACTGGGTGACGGTCGGCGCCGCTCCCAGGTCCGTGCCGATGGCGGGCAGCGCCACCACCGCCACGGACACCTCCAGCGCGTCGATGAGCATGTTGCCCGCGAGGACGAGCAGCAGGCCCCACAGCCGGGGGCCGAACCGCTCGTCCGGGCCGGCGGCGACCGGTGACGGAAGGGTCCTGGTCACCGCGTCACCCGAGGAGTGTGCCGCCGCTCGCGTCGACGAAGGAGCCGGTGACCCAGCGGGCGTCGTCGGAGACGAGGAAGGCGATGACGTCGGCGACGTCCTGCGGTTCGCCGACCCGGTTGAAGGTGGACAGCGCCGACATGGCCTCGACGGCCTCGGGGATGCCGAACACCGGGTTGCCGTTGCGGGTGATGCCGGGGGCGACACTGTTCACGGTGATGCCGCGCGGGCCGAGCAGCTTGGCGTAGTGCAGCGCGAGTTGCTCCACCGCGCCCTTGCTCATGGCGTACGCGATCTCGTCCGGGTTGGCGAACCGGGTCAGCCCCGAGGAGATGTTCACGATCCGGCCGCCGTCGGGCATGTTGACCAAGGCCCGCTGGATGACGAAGAACGGCGCCCGGGCGTTGACCGCGAAGATCCGGTCGAACTGCTCCGGGGTGGTGTCCTCGGCCTTGGACCCGCCCATCACACCGGCGTTGTTGACCAGGATGTTCAGCTCGGTCTCGCCGGTGCGCTCCTTCAGCCCCGCCTCCAGGGCGAGGAACAGCTCGTGGACGTCGCCGGGTGTGCCCAGCTCCGCCTTGACCGCGAACGCCCGGCCGCCGTCCCTCTCGATCCCGGCGACCACCTCGGCGGCGGCCTCCTCGCTGGTGCCGTAGTGCACGGCGACCAGCGCGCCGTCGGCGGCCAGCCGCTCGGCGGTGGCCCGGCCCATGCCCCGGCTGGCGCCGGTGACAAGGGCGGTCTTTCCGGTCAGGTTGCCCATCTTCCTTCTCCTGCCAGTCAGTTGTGGTGATCGGGCGGCGGCACGCGCGGTGGGCGCGAACCAGCGGCCGAGGGCCTCGCGCAGCCCGTCCGCCGAGCTGCCGGCCCAGGCGACGTAACCGTCGGGTCGTACGAGCACGGCCCCCGAGGAGAGCGGGCCGGTGTCCAGGGGCCGTGCGGTGACCGTGTCGACGGAGGCCGACCAGTCGCCGGCCGCTCCGGCCAGCGACTCGTCCGTCACGAGCAGCAGCCCGCGGGCCGAGTGCAGCAGTTCGGCGGTGGTCGCCCCCGAGTCGAGCCGCAGCTCGGGCAGCCGCGCGCCGACGAGCCCGGCCTGCTCGTCGCCGTACGGCACGCCGCCGTACCGCACGTCGAGACCGCTGATCATCCCGGCGAGGTGCGCCCGGACCCGCTCGTACGAGGTGAGTTCGCCGACGACCGAGCGCACCGGGTCCACCTCGGGCCCGCCGAGCAGCAGCCGGGCCTGGGCGCGGATGTTGGACAGGACGCGGCGCCCGACCGCGTGCCGTTCGTCGTGATAGGTGTCCAGCAGCCCCGCCGGGGCCCGGCCGAGGACGGTGGCCGCGAGCTTCCAGCCCAGGTTGACGGCGTCCTGGAGGCCGAGGTTGAGGGCCTGGCCGCCGATCGGCATCTGCTGGTGGGCCGCGTCGCCGGCGAGCAGCACCCGGCCCGCGCGGTAGCGCTCGGCCTGCCGGGAGGCGTCGCCGAAGGAGTTGACCCACAGCGGGGTGCCGTGTGCGATGTCCTCGCCGGTGACGTCCCGCCAGGCGGTCACGATGTCGGCGAACTCCGCCTCGACCGAGCCGCGGGGCGGGGTGCCGAACCGGTGGACCATCACCCGGGTGACGCCGTCGCCGCGCCGGGCGGCGATCGCGAGCCCGTTCGGCAGCCGCTGGAACCGGCGGTTCGGGATGTCGATGCCGTCGACGTCGGCGCGGATCAGCTCCCGTTCGGCGTCGTTGCCGGGGAAGGGGATGCCGGCGAGCCGTCGTACGACGGAGCGCTCGCCGTCGCAGCCGACGACGTAGTGGGCCGTGAACTCCGTCCGCCGGCCCCGGTGTTCGGCCACCACGGCCACACGATCCGCGTCCTCCCGCAGGGCGACGACCTCGTGGCCGCGCAGCACCCGCGCCCCGAGCCGCTCCGCCCACGCACCGAGGAGTTCCTCGGTGCGGGTCTGCGGGACCTTCCACTGCCCGGGGTGGCTGCTGGGCAGGGTGAGGTCGAGCGGGAGGCCGCCGAAGTGGCCGCGGGGTTCGTGGGGCGGTGGCTCGGGGTCGCCGAAGCCGCCGGGCCCGTCGAGCAGACCGCGCTGCCGCAGCAGTTCCATGGTGCGGGCGTGCAGGGTGGACGCCCGTGACTCCGTCGTCGGGGCGTCCAGCCGTTCCAGTACGGTCACTTCGGCGCCGCCGAGCCGCAGTTCCCCGGCGAGCATCAGCCCGACGGGCCCGGCGCCGACCACCACGACGTGCGTCTCGACAGCGTCGGCACCGGCCATGGGTCAGGGCCTCGCTTCGGCGTACGCCTTGGCGTGGTTCAGGGTGGCGCGGCTGTTGGTGCTGAGCGCGCCCTGGACGTACGCGCGGGCCTCGGCGACCCCCGCGTCCGGACCGAGGATCCTCTCGATGTTCTCGGGGCGCAGCACGACGGTGTGCTGCGAGGAGGCGAAGGTGCCCGCGCCGGTCTCGCGGAAGGTCCAGTAGCCGGTGTGCAGGTTCATCAGGGCCGGCAGGGTGGTCTGCTTGTAGGCGATCTTCCGGCCGTCCAGGCAGACCCGGTACGACTTGGTGGTGTGCGTCGAGCCGTCCTTGGCGCGGGTGTCCATCTCCAGGGTCTGCAGACCCGGGGTGTCCTCGGTGAGGCGGACGGTCGCCACGTGCGGCAGCCGCTCGGACCAGCGGTCGGCCTCGTTGACGAAGTCGTAGAGGTCCTTCGCGGAGCCGTCGACCTCGACGGTGTCCTCGAAGGAGAAGGTCAGCTCCTCGGAGGCGGTGGCGAGTTCGACGTTGGTCTTCAGCGCCGCCAGCTCGGAACGGGAGTTGCGGTCGACGGCCTCGTCGATCCAGGCGAGCCCGGCCGGGTCGTCGTCGACGGCGGTGTAGGCGTGCAGCAGCCGGATCCGGGCAGTGCTGTCGTCGAGCGGCTCGATGATCCAGGTGCCGCCCATGCTTGCGACGGGCGGCGTGGAGACCGTCTGCCGGAAGGTGATCCGCAGACCGTCGGGGTCCAGCACCCGGCGCGAAGTCCAGTTCTTGGCCTCACCGTTGGCGGTGGCCCAGATCCCGATGAGCTCCTCGTGACCGGAGCGCTCCAGGTGGTCGACGTAGATGGTCGGCGGGAAGATCCGCGGCCAGTTGGCCACGTCGGCGATCAGCCGGTAGACCTCGGCGGCCGGCGCCGAGACGGTGATCTCGTGCTCGACTTCCTTGGGCTCGGACATGCGTGAACTCCTAGAGGGTGCCGGGGTTTTCAGAAATTGCCGAGGCCGCCGCAGACGTTGAGGGCCTGGGCGGTGATGGAGGCGGCGGTGTCGGAGGCGAGGTAGCCGACGAGTCCGGCGACCTCTTCGGGGGTGGAGTAGCGGCCGAGCGGGATCTTCGCCGTGAACTTGTCGAGGATGGCGTCCTCGGAGGTGGCGTAGGCGGACGCGTAGCCGGCGCGGACGCGCTGTGCCATGGGGGTCTCGACGTAACCCGGGCAGACGGCGTTGACGGTGATGCCGGTGGGGGCCAGCTCGTTGCCCAGTGCCTTGGTGAAGCCCACCACCCCGTGCTTGGAGGCGGAGTACGGCGCTCCCAGCACCACGCCCTGCTTGCCCGCCGTCGAGGCGATGTTGATGATCCGTCCGCGGCTCTTGTCCCGCATGCCGCCGGTGGTGAGGGCGGCGCGGGTGAGGCGGAAGACGCTGTTGAGGTTGGTCTCGACGACGTCGTACCAGAGCTCGTCGTCGATGTCGGCGGTCACCCCGCCGCCGGACCGGCCGGCGTTGTTGACCAGGACGTCGACGGTGCCGTACCGGTCGACGGCCGCCTGGACGAAGTTCGCGATGGACAGCGCGGACCGGACGTCGAGGGTGGCCCCGTCGACCTCCAGTCCCTCCGCGCGCAGTTCCTTGACGGTCCGCTCCACGTTCGCGGCGTCACGGGAGCCGATGAAGACGCGGTGGCCCTGCTGGGCCAGCAGCCGCGCCGAGGCGAGGCCGATTCCGCTGGTGGCCCCGGAGACCAGGGCGACCTTCTGCTGCTGTTCGGACATGTCTGCCGCTCCCTTTCAGGGCGTTCAGGTCGTTTCAGGGCATGGGGATGCCGCCGGCGCCCGGAACGAACGGGGGCGGGCGCCGGCGGCCGGAGGGGATGGAGAGAGGTCGGTCAGGCCGCGGTGGCGGTGACGTCACCGAGCTGCGTGTTGACGAGGGCGAGCAGCTCGCGGGGGGTCTTCGCCTCGGTCACCACGGTGTCGTCGAGCGTGATGTCGTACTCCCGCTCGATGCGCCCGCAGGTCTCCAGGATGGCGAGCGACTCGTAGCTGAGCTCCTCGAAGTCGGTGTCGAGGATGTCCCCGTCGAGGTCGATGCTCTCGTCGGCGCCGGCGGCCTCCAGCAGGATCCGCTTGAGGTCGTCGAGGGTGAAGGACTGGGTGGCCACGGTGATCTTCCTTTCGGTTCTACGAATCGGTTCCACGAATCGGTTCCACGGACGGGAACACCCGCCCTTCCGGCCCGGCGTGGGAGAGAGTGGTGGGCCGGAAGGGCGGGTGTGTCCGGGGGGCGGGCGAAGCGCCCCGTAAGGGGCGCGGGGCTGTCTTCGATGTGCGGCTGCCGCCGCGTGGGCGCGAGCAACCACGACGGGCCCGCAGGCGCCCCCGACGCACGGCCTCGTGGGCGGACTACGCCCGCACGACCATCGCCGAGTTGAACCCGGCGTAGCCCCGCGCCAGCACCAGCGCCGTCCGTACCTCGGTCAGCCGCGGCTCCCCCACCACCAGGTCGAGGTCATAACCCGCCTCCGGCGAGACATGCACCGTCGCCGGCACGACCCCGTCCCTGATGGCGAGCAGCGCCGTCGCCACGTCCAGCGGCGCCGCCCCCGAGTACAGCCGCCCGGTCATCGTCTTCGGCGCCGTCACCGGCACCCCGTGCGGCCCGAACACGTCGCTGAGCGCGTCCGCCTCCACCCGGTCCAGCTCCGGCACGGCCGCCGCGTCGGCGAACACGACGTCCACGTCGGCCGCGTCGACGCCCGCGTCCGCGAGGGCCAGTTCGATCGCCTTGCGCAGACCAGGCGGCCGCTCGCTCCCCGGCGCCGGATCGAACGTCGCGCCGTATCCCGCGATCTCCCCGTACACCCGGGCGTCCCGCCGCGCGGCCGTCTCCTCGGCCTCCAGGATCAGGATCGCCCCGCCCTCGCCGGCCACATGCCCGGCCGCGGCCGCATCGAACGGCAGGTACGACCGCTCGGGCTCCTCCGACGTGGACAGCCGGTCGCTGGCCAGCTGCGCCACCCATCCCCACGGGCAGATGGACGCGTCGATCGCCCCGGAGACGATGAGCTGCGTCCCCTTCCGGATCTGCCGGCGCGCATGGGCCAGCGCCTCGAGCCCGCCCGCCTGGTCCGACACGACGACCCCGCTCGGCCCCTTCATCCCGTTGCGGATGGAGATCTGGCCGCTGTTGACGGCGTAGAACCAGGCGAACGACTGGTATGCCGAGACGAACTGACTGCCCTGGCTCCACAGCTTCTGCAGTTCGCCCTGGCCGAACTCGAAACCGCCCGACGAGCTGGCGGTGACCACGCCCATGTCGTACGCGGGCAAGTCGGCCGGGCTGACGTCCGCGTCGGCCAGCGCCCAGTCCGTCGCGACGAGCGCGAGGCGGGTCATGTGGTCGGTCTGGGCGAGCAGCCGGTTCGGCAGATGGTCGGCGGCGGTGAACCCGGGGACCTCCCCGGCCAGTTTCGCCGGGTACCCGGACGGGTCGAACCGGGTGACCCGGGCGATCCCGCTCTTGCCGGCGCGGGCCGCCGCCCAGTAGTCGGCGGTACCGAGGCCGTTGGGCGCGGCGATGCCGAGCCCGGTGACAACCGTGCGCGTGCTCATGCTGCCGTGTTCCTCTCCGGTCGGGCGAGCACCATCGCGCTCTGGAAGCCGCCGAACCCGCTGCCCACGGTGAGCACCGCGTCGGTGCGGTGCTCGCGGGCGGTGAGCGGCACGTAGTCCAGGTCGCACTCGGGGTCGGGGGTGTGCAGGTTCGCCGTCGGGGGCACGACGTTGTGCTCCATGGCGAGGACGGACGCGGCGATCTCGATGGAGCCGATCGCGCCGAGCGAGTGCCCGACCATCGACTTGATGGAGGACACCGGGGTCCGGTACGCGTGGTCGCCGAGGCTCTTCTTGAACGCGGCGGTCTCGTGCCGGTCGTTCTGCTTGGTGCCGGAGCCGTGCGCGTTGATGTAGTCGATGGCCTCCGGGTTGAGCCGGGCCTCGTCCAGCGCGACCGAGATCGCCTCGGCCATCTCGGCGCCGTCCGGGCGCAGTCCGGTCATGTGGAAGGCGTTGCAGCGCGAGGCGTACCCGGCGATCTCGGCGTAGATGTGCGCCCCCCGGCTCCGCGCCGCCTCCAGCTCCTCGAGGACGAAGACGGCCGACCCCTCACCCAGCACGAACCCGTTGCGGGTGCCGTCGAAGGGGCGGGAGGCGTGCTCGGGGTCGTCGTTGCGCGGGGTGGTGGCCTTGATGGCGTCGAAGCAGGCCAGGGTGATCGGGGAGATCGGGGCGTCGGTGGCGCCGGCGATCATGGCGCAGGCGGAGCCCTCCCGGATCAGCTCGACGGCGTGTCCGACGGAGTCAAGACCCGAGGTGCAGCCGGTGGACACGACGGTGGCCGCGCCCTCGGCGCCCACCGACCAGGCCACCTCGGCGGCGAAGGAGCTGGGCACCAGGTAGTTGTAGAGGTGCGGGACGGCGTAGGTGTGGTCGACCAGTTCGAGCCGGCCGCCGTCGCTGACCACCCGGTACTCCTGGTCGAGGCCCATGGTCGCGCCGACCGCGCTGCCGATGGTGACCCCGACCCGGTGCGGGTCGGCGCCGGACAGGTCGAGCCCGCTGTCGGCGAGCGCCTCGCGGGCGCTGACGACGGCCAGCTGGGCCGCGCGGTCCATCCGGCGTATCTCCTGCGGGCCGAGCCCGTGGTCCTCCGGGTCGAAGTCGACCTCGGCGGCGACCCGGGACCGGAAGGAGGAGGGGTCGAAGAAGGTGATGCCGCGGGTCGCGGTGCGGCCCTCGCTGAGCAGGTTCCAGAAGTTCTTCGTGCCGACACCACCGGGGGCGATGACCCCGACCCCGGTGATGACCACTCGCCTGGCGTTCACGCCCGGCCCTCCCAGTCGTAGAAGCGCGTGGCGACCGCGTCGGCGGGGGACCGCCAGGTGGCGGGGTCGTACGCCTGGATGAACGGCTTGAGGTCCTCGCTGATCCGCACGAACCGCGGGTCGGTCTTGGCCGACTCGATCAGCTCACCGCCGTTGTCGGTGTCGAAGTGCTGAAGGTGGAAGTACAGCCCGCGATAGGCGAACAGCTCACGCCGCCGGGTGCCCATGAGATGCGGCATCTCGGTCTCGTCGAACTCCTTGAACAACCGCGCGACTTCCTGACTGTGAGCCGGCTCCATACGAGCGACGATCAGGGTGCTGTGCATGGGGATTCTCCTCAAAGAGGTCCAGCAAAAAGCGCCCCTTCAGGGGCGCGGGGAACTGCGCGACCAGCCACAACGGCGGGACAGCCGCAACACGACACAACGTGGCACTCTCGGCAGCGCACGAGGCAGCGCACGAAGCAGCGCACGAGGCAGCGCACTCCGCGGCACACTCACCGCACAGGCCCGAACCACCGCTCAAGAGCCATCGGCAGATCCGCGTGACTGCCCGGCGCCGCCCAGGCCACATAACCGTCGGGCCGGACCAGCACGGCCGTGGTCCCCGCGAGCGGGTTGTCGGCCGGCACGTCCGCCGTCGCCGTCACCACGTCCACCCGGTCCCGCCAGGCCCAGGCGCGCTCGCGCAGCCTCGCGTTGTCGGCGAGGTCGAGCAGGACGCCCCGCCCGGCGCGCAGCGCCTCCGTGCTGGAGGCCACCCTGTTGTGGCCAGTGAGCGGCACGTTCGGCAGCCGTCGGCCGAGCAGCGCGCCCGCGCCCCCGTCGAGGTCGTAGTGGATCTCAAGCCCGGAGACCATCGCCGCCAGGTGCTTGCTGACCTCGGGATAGCGGATCAGCTCGTTCAGCACGTCGCGCAGCGGCTGTACCTCGGGTCCGGACAGGAACAGCAGGCCCTGTGCCCGGGTGTTCATCATCAGCCGCTGCCCGACCGGGTGCCGCTCGTCGTGGTACGTGTCGAGCAGCGCCTCGGGCGCCCGGCCGCGCACCACCGCGCCCAGCTTCCAGCCCAGGTTCACGGCGTCCTGGATGCTCGTGTTCATGCCCTGGCCGCCGGCCGGCAGATGGATGTGCGCGGAGTCCCCGGCGAGCAGGATCCGGCCGCGCCGGTACTCGGTGACAAGGCGCGTGCCGTCGCCGAAGGACGAGATCCACACCGCCTCGGCGTGCGAGATGTCGTCGCCGGTCAGCCGCTGCCAGGCCGCCGCCGCCTCCGCCCAGGTGGGCGGCTTGTCCCGGCGCTGCGGCGGGGTGCCGCGCTCACAGATGATCAGGCGGGTGATGCCGCCGGGCAGCGGGCCGACCATGACCATGCCGCCGGGCAGGGTCTCCCCGATCATCCGGGGCTCCAGCTCGATACCGCGCACGTCGGCGAGGTACATCTCCAGCGTCGACGGCGTGCCCGGGAAGTCGAAGCCGGCGGCCTTGCGGATGGTGGAGCGGCCGCCGTCGCAGCCCACCAGGTACTCGGCGCGCAGCCGGTGCACGCCCTCGGGGCCGCGCACCTCGACCTCGACGCTGTCCTCCTTCTCCTTGACGGACAGCACCTCGTGCCGGCGCCGGATGTCCGCGCCGAGCCGGCCGGCCCACTCCTCCAGGACGGTCTCGGTGACCGACTGAGGGATCGTTTTGGCGGCCTGGTGGGCACCGTCGAGGACTCCGAAGTCGACCGGCAGGCCGCCGAAGTGGCCCACGTTGCTGACCTCGATGTCCCCGAAGCGCGGCAGCAGTCCGCGCTGGTCGAAGACCTCCATGGTGCGGGCGGTGAAGCCGAGGCCGCGCGACTCTCCGGTGCGCGCGGGCAGCTTCTCCAGAACGATGACGTCGGCGCCCGCGAGCCGTAGCTCGCCCGCGAGCATCATGCCGGCCGGCCCGGCGCCCACGACGATGACTTGTGCGTCCATGACACTCCTCGGGAACGGGTAACGGTCCGTACGGTCCGGTCTGCGGGACCGTCGAAGACGATCTGTCAGCGGTGCAGGAGGCGCCCGATGGCCCGGTTCGCCACCTGTGCGGCCGCCGCGTGCCGCGGATCGGGCGCCCACGCCTCGTGCCGTACGGCCACTTCGGCGAGTTTGATGGCGTGCTCGTCGCCGATCTGCACGGCCTCGGCGAAGAGACCGGCCACGTCGGGGGCGTCCGGCAGCGGGGCCGAGGGCCGGGGCACGGCGTGGAACCAGTCGAGCATCGTGCGGCTGACAGCCCGCGCGACCTGGTACGACGGCCACCGCTGCGCCTCGGGGAGGTGCTCCACCACCAGTCGTACGGCGGCGGGCCCGGTGACCGAGTGGATCAGCGGAATCGGATGGTCGAGGGAGAGCGTGGCGTAGATCCCGGAGAACTCGGCGACGAGCTCGTCCAGGGCCCCTACGACATCACCGCCACCGTCCTCGCCCGGGTGCTCCTCGACGACGACCCCGCCCTGCGAGTAACGGGCCGCCCAGTAGCCCAGCCCCTGGGCGAGTTCGGCCAGTTGCATCCGGTGGTCGGGGCCCGCGGTCACCACGGCACGGACCGCGTGCGCGGTGCGGATGACCCCGTGCGTGAGCACCCCGGACATGCCGGGCAGCAGCCGGGGCCACCAGCGGGCCAGGACGTCGGTCCACCGGCCCTCGGCCAGTTCCCGTTCGAACAGGGTCGTCCAGTCGGCGACCCGGCCGAAGTCGCCGAGCGCCTGCCGCCAGTCGGCCTCGTCCGCCGGGTCGATGGTGAACCGCCGCTCGGGCACGTCGTGGAAGGTGTGGCTGCGCAGATGCCCCTCCACCCAGCCGGGCACCTCGTCGGCGTATCCCATGTGCGCCAGGGCCTCGGCGGCCATCGGGGCGTGGTTGACGAAGCTGCGCCCGTGCTCGTACCCCACGGAAGTCAGCCGCTCCAGCGCTCCGTTCATGGCGTCGGTGTAGGTGAGGTGTGCCACGTCGACCAGTCCTCGATCCGTCGGCTGCTTCAGTCCTTGATGTCGCACACGGCCGCACCCGCGGCGAGGGCCTGACCCACCTCGGCGGCGATCCCGGTCACGGTGCCGGAGCGGTGCGCGGTGAGCGGCTGCTCCATCTTCATGGCCTCGATGACGACGATCAGGTCGCCCTTCTCGACGGTCTGCCCGTCGGCGACGGCGACCTTGACGACGGTGCCCTGCATCGGCGAGGTGAGCGTGTCCCCGGACGCGGCCGGCGCGGAGCCGCCCGCGCTGCGGCGGCGGGTCCGGGGCGCGGCCGCCCCGGCCAGGCTCGGCATCCGGTCCGGGACCCGTCCGAGCCCCGCCGGCAGCGAGACCTCCAGGCGGTGTCCGCCGACCTCGACGACGACGGTCTCGCGGCCGTCCTCGGCCGTCCCGGTGTCGGGGGCGGGCGCGGTGAAGGGCTCGATCCGGTTGTCGAACTCGGTCTCGATCCACCGGGTGTGGACGGTGAACGGGCCGTCCTGCGGGGCGAACGCCGGGTCCCTGACCACGGCCCGGTGGAAGGGGATCGCCGTGGCCATCCCCTCGACCCGGAACTCGTCCAGGGCGCGGGCGGCCCGCTGAAGGGCCTCCTCGCGGGTCCGGCCGGTGACGATCAGCTTGGCCAGCAGCGAGTCCCAGGCCGGGCCGATCACGCTGCCCGACTCCACGCCGGCGTCCAGCCGTACGCCCGGACCCGTCGGCGGGTCGAAGCGGGTGACCGTGCCGGGGGCGGGCAGGAACCCGCGGCCCGGGTCCTCGCCGTTGATCCGGAACTCGAGCGAATGACCGCGCAGTTCGGGGTCGTCGTAGCCGAGTTCCGCGCCGTCGGCGATCCGGAACATCTCGCGGACCAGGTCGATGCCGGCGACCTCCTCGGTCACCGGGTGCTCGACCTGGAGGCGGGTGTTGACCTCCAGGAAGGAGACCGTGCCGTCCTGGCCGACCAGGAACTCGCAGGTCCCCGCGCCGACATACCCGGCCTCCCGCAGGATCGCCTTGGAGGCGCGGTACAGCTCGGCGGTCTGCTCCGCCGTCAGGAACGGCGCCGGGGCCTCCTCCACCAGCTTCTGGTGCCGACGCTGCAGCGAACAGTCACGCGTCGATACGACGACCACGTGGCCGTACCGGTCGGCGAGGCACTGCGTCTCCACGTGCCGCGGCCGGTCCAGGTAGCGCTCCACGAAGCACTCCCCGCGCCCGAAGGCGGCCACCGCCTCCCGCACCGCCGACTCATAGAGCTCCGGCACCTCCTCCAGCGTCCGGGCGACCTTCAGCCCGCGCCCGCCGCCGCCGAACGCGGCCTTGATCGCGATCGGCAGCCCGTGTTCCTCCGCGAAGGCCACGACCTCGTCGGCGCCGCCCACCGGGTCCGGCGTGCCGGCGACCAGGGGGGCGCCGGCCCGCTGGGCGATGTGCCGGGCGGCCACCTTGTCGCCGAGATCGCGGATGGCCTGCGGCGGCGGACCGATCCAGGTCAGGCCCGCGTCCAGGACGGCCTGGGCGAACTCGGCGTTCTCGGAGAGGAAGCCGTAGCCGGGGTGGACGGCGTCCGCGCCGGTCTCCCGGGCGGCCCGCAGGACCTTGTCGATGTCCAGGTAGCTGGTGGCCGGAGTGTCACCGCCCAGGGCGTAGGCCGCGTCGGCGACCCGGACGTGCAGGGCGTCCCGGTCGGGGTCCGCGTACACGGCGACGCTCGCGATCCCGGCGTCCCGGCAGGCCCGGGCGACACGCACGGCTATCTCGCCACGGTTGGCGATGAGCACCCGGCGCATGTCAGGACGCCTGCTCGGTGTGGTGGAAGCGGTCCGTGCCCGACTGCAGCGGGCCGAGCGAGCCGTCGAAGAAGACCAGCGGCTCCTGGCCGTGCTCGGGCACGCCCAGGTCCACCACCTCGCCGATGACGATGTCGTGGTCGCCGGCCGTGTGGATGTCGACCGTGGTGCAGGTCAGATAGGCGAGGGCCTCGCTGAGCACGGGCAGCCCGTCCTCGGTGAAGTGGTGCGGGACGCCCTCGAAGGCGGTGGACCGGCGCCCGGCGAAGTGCCGGGCCAGCGGCTGCTGGCGCCCGGACAGGAAGTTGACGGTGAATCCGCCGCTCTGCTCCAGGAGCGTGTGCAGCCGGGACTGCTGGTGCAGACAGAACAGCACCAGCGGGGGTTCCAGCGAGACCGAGGTGAACGAGTTGACGGTGGTGCCGTCCGCGTCGCCGTCGGGGCCGGTGGTGATGACCGTGACGCCGGTCGTGAACAGGCCGCACACGCGGCGCAGACTCGTCGGCTCGACCGGCCGGGTCTGCTCGACGGTCCGGGTCTCCTGGGCGCGGGTCAGCGACCGCGCTGCTGCGGACATGCGCATCCCTTTCTGGGGTGTGGGTCGAGGGGCTGCCGCGCGGGTCAGAGAAGCTTGCGGACCTTCGCCCCGGCCTTGACGATGCCGAGCAGGAACTCGCGGCCGACGCTGTTCATCTCGGGCGGGGCCTGGACCGAGGCCCAGTACAGGAAGCGGGCCATCGTCGCCACGGACGGGTAGATGAACCGCTGCTCCTCGTCCTTCCAGCCGAAGACCGGGTTGACGACCGGGGACTCCTTGAGCAGCCCGAAGACGATGTCGGCGGCCTCGTCGCCGCTGAGCGCGCCGGCCTCGTACTTCTCGCAGGTCTCGGCGGTGGCCTCCAGGATCATCTTGAAGGAGTCGCTCTGCGGCCACCACAGGCCCGGGTGAGGCACCTGCTCCAGCTCGTCGAAGTGCCGGACGTCGCGGTCCTTGAAGTGCTTGAGGCGGGCCCGGGTGAGCCGCATGGTGCCGGGGGTGATGAAGGAGCCCCAGACCCGGAAGACCGCGTTCCACAGCCGGAAGTGGGAGAAGGCGATGAAGGAGCTGTTGACCAGGTCGTCGTTGTACTGGAGCAGGCCCTGCTCGACCTGCTCGACGTAGGCGAAGCGCTCGGCGGAGAAGTCGCCGTCCTTGAGGGCGGGGATCAGCCGGGAGGTCAGGGCGTCGACGACCTCCATGGTGTTGGACAGGCCGCGGGAGAACAGCGGGTCGAGGAAGCCTGCCGCGTGGGACATCAGGCACCAGCGGTCGCCGATGGTCTGCTTCGAGGAGTACTGCAGCCGGTCGGTGGAGATCCACTCGCGGACCCGGGTGGCGCCGGCGAACTGGCGCTTGACCGCCGGGTACTTGTCGAGGAAGAGCTGGAACTCCTGCTCCGGGGTGAGGTCCTTGGGCTTGGGGTAGGTGCGCTCGTCCATGGTCAGGCCGATGCTGCACAGCGGGTTGCGGGAGTCGGGGTGGTTGTCGAACGGGATGATCCAGAACCAGCCGCGCTCGATGAGGTGGTGCATGGTGCCGGTGTGCCAGTCGGCCGGCGGCCGCAGGTCCTGCGGGTGGCCGCTGACGTCGTCGAACCGCTTGATGCCGACGTAGTGCGTGAACATCGAGCGGGAGTGGTGCTTGAAGCGGGCGGTGGGCTTGTCGCGCAGGTCGAACTTGTCGGCGAGCGGCGAGCGGAAGCCGGAGGCGTCCACCAGATACCTGGCCCGGTACTGCTCGGGCCCGGCACCCGGGGCAGCGCTCTTTCCGGTGACGGTGACGCCGTCGTCGTCGAAATCGACTTCGTTGGCGCGCCAGTTCTGCCGGGGGGTGCAGCCGTATTTGATCGCCACGTGGAACATGAAGGCGTCGCTGTCCTGCCGGAACATGTGGCTGTTCTGGTGGAATATCTTCGGCAGGGCGAGCTGGGTGGCCTCACGCGGGTCGGGCTCTTTTCCGACCTCGTGCTTCATGAAGCCGAAGTGCGCCTTGGTCCCGAAGGTCGGACCGATGTCGCGGGTGGAGGCCTGGACACTGGACAGGCTCTTCAGCTCGGGGATGTCGTGGCGCTCGGAGAGGATGTGGATCCATTCCACGAGCTGCGGGGTCATGGACTCGCCGATGGCGAAGCGCGGGTGTGCGGCCGCGTCGACCAGCAGCACCTTGGCGCCGTGCTTGGCGAGGATGGTGCCGGTGACGGAGCCGGCGAGGCCCGAGCCGAGGATGATGACGTCGTAGGTCATGTCCTCGGGTATGCGCGCCGGTTCGGGCGAGCCGTCGGTCTTCTGCGCGACCATGACTGTCTCCTTCGTCGAGGGGCGGTGCGCAACGGGAATTCCGCGTGGAGCGGGAAATCCGCATGAAAAAAGGCTCCTCGTGGCCCTTCCGGAAAGATTCGGAAGGGCACTTCGAAGAGCCTGGAAGCGTTACGAAGAGCCTGGAGAGAAGAGCCTGGAAAAAGGCGCGGGGCAGCCGCTGGATAAAGCGTGACAGCCTTTGGCCAGAGGGTCAACCCCTGGCGGAAACAGATGACTTGGTGTTCTCGGAGAATGCGGGTCCGGAATGGGTCGGGGCGAGGAGTTTCAGCAGCAGCTCGCGCAGTTCCTGCTCGCCGCCGGGGCCGAGCATGGCGGAGACGTCCCCGGCGAGTTCCGCGACGGCCCGGGCCACCACGGCGAGCTGCTCGCGGCCGAGTTCGGTCACCTCCAGGGCGTACCGGCGCCGGTCGTGCGGATCGCGGCCGCGGCGCACCAGCCCCAGCCTGACGAGTTCGTCGACCAGTTGGGAGGCGGCGGGCCCGGTGATGGCGAGCAGCTCGGCGAGCCGCTGCTGGGAGATGGGCCCGAGGACGTCGAGAGCGGACAGCGGGCCGTAGTGGCGCACCCTGAGCCCGGTGCCGGCCAGCTTGTCGTCGCCGTACTTGCGCAGCCGGTGATGGGCCTGCGCGACCAGGTACTCGGTGCCCTGCACGAGCGGCTGCGCGGACTCCGGCAGCAGCCGGGCGAGCAGTTCGTCGAGCCGGGCGGTCTGCTCGGGGGTCAGTACGGCGGTGAGCCGGGCGTCCCGCTCGGCGACCGCCCGCCGCCTGGCCTCCACGGCCTCCCGTCCCCGGTCGGTCAGGGAGAGCACGTACTGGCGCCGGTTGTCGGGGTTGCGGGTGCGGCGTACCTCGTCGCGGTCCTCCAGCCGGTCGATGACGCCGACCATGATGGTGCGGTTGATGCCGAGCCGCTCCGCGAGGTCGAGCTGGGACTCCCAGTCGTGGCCGGTGAGCGCGTCGAGGACCAGGAAGTCGCGGGAGTCGCTGTCGCCGCCGTCGCCGCTGGCGGCGAACTGCGCGTAGACCCGGCGCAGGAGGTAGCCGATGAAGCCGGTGAGCGAATCCGGGAGGACTCCGGGGATCTCCGCGGTCTCCTCGGTCCGGGTCACCGGACCTCGCTCCGCATCGCCTGAACGCCGCAAGACAGCACCTCCTTCCCGAGTATATGCACCGGCTCGCACACTGTTCGGCCCGCTGCACCGCCCCGGGAACGCCCGGGGCGGCCCGGCTGGGTCAGAGCGCTCGATCGTCGCGCACCAGTTCGATCAAGGAGCGGACGGCGGACGCCTGGCCGCTCGCCCGGTACACCCCGGCGACCGCGAGACCGGCCTGCGCGGCGAGTTGCTCCAGCTCGTCCAGGGAGCGTTCGACGCCGCCGAAGTAGGCCATCATCCGCAGGTCCATGCCGGTCTCGGTGCCGTCGCCGCTCTCCTCGATGACGAGCACGCGCCCGTCCTCGGCGACGGCGTCGGCGCAGTGCCGCAGGATCTGCAGGGCCTCCTTGTCGGTCCAGTTGTGCAGGACGGAGGAGAGCACGTAGGCGCCGCCACCCGCGGGCAGTTCCTCGAAGAAGCTGCCGGGGACGACGTCGGCGCGGTCGGCCAGGCCGGCGGCCCGGAAGCGCTCCTCGGCCCGGGCCACCGTGCCGGGCAGGTCGACGACCGTGCCGCGCAGCGTCGGGTGGGCGGCGAGGAGACCGGCGAGCAGTACTCCGCTGCCGCCGCCGAGGTCGTAGACATGGCCGCGCGCGGACCAGTCGTAGGCGGCGGCGATCGAGGGGACGTCACGGGACAGGTTGTCGGCCATCACCGCGTCGAAGGACTCGGCGAGTGCGCGGTCGGTGTCCAGGTCGTCCCAGAAGGCGATCTGGTAGCGGACCGGGTAGGCGGGCTCGCCGGTGCGGACGGTGTACGGCAGGTCCACCAGGCTGAGGTCGCCGCGGCCGATCGCGCCCTCGGTGTCGATCAGCCGGACCTGGGCGCCGGGGTGGTCGGAGCGCAGCTGCTCGCCCAGTCCGGTCAGCCCGTAGGCCTCGCCGTCCTGCGTGCGGGTGAGGACGCCGGCGGTGACCAGGTGGCGCAGCACCCGGTCGAGGGACTCGGCGTGCAGCCGCTCGGCCTGGGCGATGCCGACGGCGGTGGCCGTCCCGGCGGCGATGTGGTCGGCGACCCGGTAGGTGGCGGCCACTCGCACGGCCATGGGGGTGACCAGGTCGGCCAGCTCCCAGAGGACGAGGGAACGCCGCTGTCCCTGGACTTCGCTCCGGTCGGTCATGTCAGCCTCCTGGCAGTCGTGGGGGGAGAGGTCGGACGGGGGTGCCGGCGGCCCCGCCCGGGTGGACAGGGCGGGACCGCCGGGGCCGGGTCACAGGGCGGCGGGAGCGGGCTCGCCGTCCTGGTGGGGCTGAGGGGCCGTGCCCGGCAGGGTGATCAGGGCCACGATCAGGGCCAGCAGGTACAGGCCGCCGCCGAACAGGAACCCGTACGAGTAGCCGGTGGTCAGGGCGTGCGGGACGCTGCCCGGCAGCTCGTGGTCGGTGATGGCGGTGGCCGCCGCGGCCAGCGCCGCGAGGCCGATGGCGCCGCCGATCTGCTGGGCGGTGTTGACCAGGCCGGAGGCCGCGCCGGTGGCCTGCGGGGCGACCCCGCGGACACTGACGATGGTGACGGCCACGAAGACCATGCCGAGGCCGAGACCGGCGACCAGCTGGGCCGGCAGCAGGGCCGCCCACGGGTTCTGGCCGGGCTCGATGAAGCTGAACCAGACCATGCCCGCGACGCCGATCAGCAGACCGAGGGCGACGACGTTGCGCTCGGGCATCTTGGCGAGCAGCTGCGGGCCGAGGCCGCCGGCCGCGATGCCCATGCCGAGGGCGAAGGGCAGGTAGGCGACGCCGGTGACCATCGGGGCGTAGCCCTTGACGATCTGCATGTAGAGGGTCAGGAAGTAGAAGGTGGCGAGCATGCCCGCGCCGACCAGGAACATGATCAGGTTGGCGCCGACCCGGCCCTTGTCGGCCAGCACACCGCTCGGGATCATCGGCGCCCGGCTGGAGCGCTGGATGGCGACGAAGGCGATGATCAGGACGAGTGCGATGCCGAGGCCGACCAGGGTGACGCCGTCGCCGAAGCCCTTGTCGCCGGCGCGGTTGATGGCGTAGACGAGCGAGCCGAAGCCGAGGGTCGCGGTGAGCGCGCCGGGCACGTCGACCTTGCCGCGCTCACGCTCGCCCTCGACGAGGACGCTGGTGCCGAACAGGACGGCCAGGGCGATCGGGATGTTCACGAACATCACCCAGCGCCAGCTGAGGTACTCGGTGAGCGCGCCGCCGAGCAGCAGGCCGACGACCGAGCCGAGGCCGCCCATCGCGCCGTAGACGCCGAGCGCCTTGTTGCGGGCGGGGCCCGCCGGGAAGGTGGTGGCCAGCAGGGACAGGGCGGTGGGGGCGGCGATCGCGGCGCCCGCGCCCTGGATCACCCGGGCCGCGATCAGGAGTTCGCCGCTCTGGGCCAGGCCGCCGAGCAGCGAGGCGGCGGTGAACAGGATCAGCCCGGTGCGGAAGACCCGGCGGCGGCCGAAGAGGTCACCGGCGCGGCCGCCGGCCAGCAGCAGACCGCCGAAGGCGAGCGCGTAGGCGGTGACGATCCAGCCGAGGCTGGACTCGCTCAGCCCCAGGGCGTTCTGCATGCTCGGCAGGGCGACGGCGACGATCGTGTTGTCGAGGACGAGCATGAGCTGGGCCGTGGCGATCACGAGTAACGCGAGTCCGAGCTTGCCGTCCTGCTGCGGCGGAGCCGCGGCCTTGGGGACGGCCTGAGTGCGGTCTTGCAGCGACATGGGATGTCTCCGTGTCTGTCTCAGGGTTGGGGGGGTGTCGAGCGGAACCCTCGGGATCCGGTCAGCGGGTGGTGGAGGCGGCCTTGGGGGTCCAGATGTCGAGGTCCTCGTAGGCCTGGCGCCAGTCGTTCTCGTAGGCGTTGCGGAGCGGTTCGGGCATCTTGCCGATGATGTTCGCGACCTTGACGGCGCCGATGTCGTCGAGCAGCCAGGGCAGGTAACGGGAGGAGTCGTCGCCGATCCGGGTGCGCTGCTCGGCACTGAAGGCCTGCCACTGCTCCTGGGAGAGCGTGATGTCCATCAGCGCCAGGGCGTCCCGCTCCTCGTGGTCGAGGTGGCCGCCGAGCCGGGTGTAGAGGGTGTCGGTCAGGCCGGTCAGGCGCTCCAGGCCCGAGTCACGGTCGGCGAGGGCCGCGTCGATGTCGGCGAGCAGCGGGTCGATGACCCCGTGCTCGGCCTCCATGTCGGCGAGCAGGGCCAGTTCGGCGTCCTTGCCGATCAGGGCCGCCTCCATGACCGGCCAGACCATGTCGTCCTCGGAGGTGTGGTGGACGGTCAGGAACTTCTTGAACAGCTCCCAGCCGACCGCGGTGCTCAGCACGTGCCGGGGGTCCTCGTCGACCCGCGCGGCGATCCGGGCGATCCGCTCCAGTTCGCGTCGCAGGGCGTCGTGGATGGCGAACATCATCGTCATGTCGAGGTTCTTGAATTCCTGGCTCATCACTCTCTCCCTCACTGCTGCGTCGTCGTACTGCGAGAGTATCGTCAACCCACTTATCTATCAAGCTTCCAACTAGCAATGTTCCAACCATCAGGGCTTGAACTATGCGCCGGATCCGGGCTGACGCCGCTGCCGTGCCCGAAGGCGCAGGTCAGCGGGTTCTCGCGGGGTGCAGGGCGGGTTCCTCATGGCCGATTCCGGCCGGTTCCTGCCCCAGCTCCTCGTCGGCCCCCTTGCGGATGCGGGTCAGCGCGGGGGTGGTCATGGCGGTGGTGAGCAGGGCCATCAGCACCAGGACGGTGAACAGCTCGGGGCCGATGACACCGAGGCCCAGCCCGATGTTGAGCACGATCAGCTCGGTCAGACCGCGGCAGTTCATCAGCGCGCCCAGCGACATGGAGTCGCGCCAGTCACGGCCGGAGAGCCGGGCCGCGAGCGTGCCGCCGCCCCACTTGCCGATCACGGCGACGGCGAGCACCGCGCCCGCCCACAGCCACTGGGTGACGCTGCCGCCGAGCAGCCCCACATCGGTCTTGAGCCCGGTGCTGACGAAGAACAGCGGCAGCAGCACCGGCACGGCGAAGGACCGCATCCGGGACGCGGCGACCTCGATCCGCCGGCTGCCGCGCGGGGCGATCACGCCGAACAGGAAGGCGCCGAACAGCGCGTGCACACCGATCCGGTCGGTGGCGTACGCGGACAGGCTCAGCCCGCCGAACAGCACGACCAGCACGACACCGTCGGCGTACCGCCGCTCGGCGCGCGCCGCCCACCGGGCGAGCAGCGGTCGTACGACCACGAACATCACGGCCGCGAAACCGGCCGCGTAGCCCGCGGTGACCAGCGCGTCCATGGGCGAACCGCTCTTCGTCACCGCGACGACGGCGGCCAGCAGGCACCAGGCGGTGACGTCGTCCACCGCCGCGCTGGCCATCGCGAGCACGCCGACCCGGGTCCGGTACAGGCCCCGGTCGGTCAGGATGCGGGCCAGCACCGGGAACGCGGTGATGCTCATCGACACGGCGATGAACAGCACGAACGGCAGTCTCCCGATGCCGTCCGGGGCGAACCGGCTGTACATGCCGAGCGCCAGCAGCACGCCCAGCACCAGCGGCAGCGCGATCCCGGCCTGCGAGACGGCGACGGCGGTTCTGCTGTTGCCGCGCAGGGACTTGAGGTCGAGCTCCAGCCCGACGAGGAACATGAACACGAGCAGCCCGATGTTCCCGAGCACGCCGATGTAGGGCAGCGCCGACGCGGGGAACAGCCAGCCCTGCGCGTCCGGCCAGAGCCAGCCCAGCAGCGAGGGACCGAGCAGGATGCCGACGAGGATCTCCCCGACGACCGGCGGCTGACCGAGCCGTCTGAGCAGCTGTGCCCCGGCCCGGCAGGCGAGGATCACGACGGGCACGGCGACGAGTAGGGGGGTGAGCGGATCGGGGGCGGCGGCAGCAGCCATCGCGTTCTCCTGTTGAAGAGGGGTCAGGTAACGCGCCCCCTGGGGCGCGGGGAACTGCGCGATCAGCCACGACGGACCTGCGGACGCTCGACGACAGATCCAGGCGCCTACTGCCGCGAACGGCCGGTGAACGACTGCCACGCCGTCGTGGCTTGTCGCGCAGTTCCCCGCGCCCCTTACGGGGCGTTGTACGGGCGGAGTGACTTGGCCTCGCGCAACGCGGCCGCCCACCACAGGAGCTGGTCGAGCATCAGCTTGGCCGCGGTCTCGGCCCCCTCCGGCTCCGCCGGGAAGTTGCCGTCCGCGTCGTAGTGCTCGAGCACCCGCGGGAACGTCACCACGTCCTTCATCCCCACGCAGTGGAACTCCGCGAAGATCTGCCGCAGATGCTCGATCGCCCGCACCCCGCCGGCCATGCCGAGCCCGTAGCCGACGAAGCCGACCGGCTTGGCCTCCCACTCCGTCTGGAAGCTGTCGATGAGGGTCTTCAGCGGACCGGGGACACTGCGGTTGTACTCCGGTACGACCACGACGTACGCCTCCGCCCCGGCCAGCCGGGGCCGCAGCGCCGCCGCCCGGGGGTCGTCCGCGTCGAGGCTCGCCGGCAGCGGATGCTCGGCGACGTCGACGACGTCCAGGACGAGGTCGTCCCGGCGCGCGGTCACCCGCGCGAACCAGCCCGCGACGTCCGGCGCGAGCCGCCCGTCGCGGGCCGAGCCGACCAGCAGCGCCACCCGCAGCGGGCGGGTGACCTGGCCGACGGCGGTCATGTCCGGCCCGCCGGTACCTGCGCGGGCGCCGGGACCGGGGTCAGCGCGATGAACTCGGTGGCCTCGACCCGGGAGAGGATCCGCCGGGTCAGGGCGGGCATCTTCGTCGTACCGTCGTCGCTGAAGACGACCGGGTTGCCGACCTGGATACGGCGGCCCCGCGTGGTGATCTCGCAGCCGCCGGCCGCCAGTACGTTCTTGACCCAGTCGGAGCCGGGTCCGTACGGCAGCGTGATGACGATGTCCGCGCCGCGCCGGAACAGCTTGACCGGCGTGGCGAACTCCCGGCCGGACTTGCGGCCGCGGTGGTGGACCTTCCCGAACCCGGGCAGCCGGCTGAACAGCGGCCCGACGAGATGGTTGGCGAACCGCCGGTTGAAGCGGGCGACTTTCCTGTCGATCGGCATGTCACAAGTCCCTTGCTCCGTCGGGCACTTCGATTCCGTGGAGGTGCGGCCCGGCCCCCGCCGCCGTCAGCGGGGGCCGGGCGCACGGCCGGGCGCGGCTCAGGCCGCGGGCTTGCCCGCCGGGGTCAGCGGGCCGACCGGCTTGCCGCCGGACTGGAGGAACTTCTGCAGCGAGAAGTTGTCGACGATGCCCCAGCGCTCGGCGATCTTGTCGCCCTCGAAGCGGAACCAGATGATCGCCTGGTGCTGCACCTGGAGGCCGGTCGGCTTGATGCCGATGAAGGGACCGGTGTGCTTGCCGTGCATGACCCAGCGGATGGCGGCCTTGTCGCCCATCGAGATGAAGTCGAGGATCTCGTACTTGATCCCGCTGAACGCCGACTGCTGGATCCTGATGGTGTGCTTGAACGCCTCCGGGCCGCGCATGGAGTCGTCGTGGCTGCCGTTGTTGCGGAAGTCGGCGGTGAGGTAGCGGTCGGCGGCCGACAGGTCGCCCAGGTCCAGGCCCTCGTGGAAGACCTTCTCGATCAGTTCCTTCTGCTGGTCCGCGGTGAGCGTGGTGGGCATGGGCGGGTTCTCCTCTGCTGAAGTGGCTGAAGCGGCTGAAGCGACCGTGTTTCCTCGGGTGTCGAGGGTCTTTCGGTCGACCTGGGTCACTCCCCTGGGCACGGCGCCGGTGGTCCACACGATCCGCAGCCGCAGCCCGTCGAAGCGCCAGCCGTCGGGGGTGCGCCGGGCGGTGCCGGTGAAACGGCCGCCGAGCTGGAAGTACTGGGTGGGGTCCGGGGGAAGCGGTGAGCCGTGGTGCACATGGGAGGCGATCAGGCTCCAGCTGAGCCGGGCCGTGTCGCCGTCCACCTCCACCTGGCTCTCCGAGCCGTGGTGGTGGGTACGGCCCCAGCGCGCCATGATCTCGGTGGTGAAGCCGGCCACCCCGGCCAGGCCCTGATGGCTGCCCACCGGGAACGTCATCTCGATGTCCTCGGTGAACAGGGACCGCGCCCAGGTCTCGTCGAAGCCGCCCTCGTCGAGGCCCGCCAGATAGCGCCCGGCCAGGTCCCGCAGGCTCAGCACGTCGGTGAGCCGGGCGACTTCGGCCGTCATGACACCCGGCGCGCTTCGGTCTGGGCGTCCGTCGCGTAGATCACGACGTCGTCGGGGCCGTGCACGACGGCCTTGCCCTCGCCGGTGAGCGCACCGTCCTCGTGCCGGGCGGTGATGTCGATCTGTATGTACGCGGCCCGGTGGCCGTTGGGGCTGATCTGGGTGACGTCGAGGTTGAAGTCCTCGCGCAGGGAGAACTCCACGGAGTCGTCGCCGGTGACGGTCCAGGAGCCGGTGCCGGTGCTCTTCTGCGTGGTGACCGAGAGCGAGCCGTCCGGGGCGAAGGCGACGGTGTACTGGTCGACCTCGCCGTCGTGCGTGACCGTACCCGTCCATTGACCGACGGGTGTCCAGGTGGAAACAGGCATCGACCACACTTCCTCAAGTCGGGGCGGGAGAAACAAAAAATCCGCGCCCCGAACGGGACACGGATTTCGAGAAGAAAGCCATGGGCTCGCCAGAAAGGGAGCCCGGGTGAAGCGCCACCGCCGTCAGGGCATGGGGGCGCCGAAAAGAGTGTGACACCTCTGTTCGGGTGCGTCAACTTCCCTTTTAGAAAAGCGAGTTGACGGTCAAGCAACCAAAGCAGCCCCCGCGGCAGGGGGATGGGCCGCGGGGGCTGCTTCGCACCGGATCCCCGCACGGATCCGGTTTCTTGCGGGTGATGGTCGGTAAATTCCGCGTGACAGCGAAGGCTTACTCGAATTCACTGCGGTTACAGGGTCTCGCGCCGCCTATTCGGTCTCGCCCCTGCGGGCCAGTGCGAACAGTTCGTCGAGGTCGTACTCGGCCCGGCGCGGACCGCCGTGCCGGGTGATCTTGCCGCGGCTGGCCCATTTGCGGATGGTCGCCTGGGTGACGCCCATCGCGAGGGCCGCCAGCTCCGTCGGCACCCGGCGCGGCTTCGCCGCCCCGCCCGCCGGCCGTGTCGGCTCGGTCATGCCGTTCGCCTCCTTTTCGTCGGGCCGTCTCCCCGTCAGGCCACTTCCCCGTCAGGCCGCTTCCCGCATCCGGTCCGCGACCAGCAGCCACTGGCGCGGTGGCAGCGCATGGCCGTCGTCGCAGGCGATATGGCTCGGCACCCGGTCGCCGCCGTCCGCCGGCAGTACGCCGTAGAGCGTTCCGGCGCACTCCGCCCGGGTGCACGGGCCGAGCGCGAAGCGGCGCACCGGGCCGGGGCCGAGCAGGGCGCGGAGGTCGCCGAGCAGTTCGGCGAGCTCCTCGTCGAAGTCCGGGCCCGCCGGGTGCCCGGCGAGCCAGGGCAGCTGCCGGCGCAGGAACCGCACCAGCGCGCCCATCTGGCGGTCGGCGGGCCGGGTGCCGGTGCGCTCGTCCACGACGAGCCGCGCCCACAACGCCATCACCTCGGTGGTCCGGCCACGCAGTGCGAGGGCCCGTTCGTCGAGCACGATGCCGACGGTGGCGCGGCTGCCGCTCACCCGCTCGCGCAGCACCGGCCCGCCGGGCGCCAGTGCCTGGTCGCTCTCCCGGTACAGGTCGAGGAGGGTACGCAGGGCGCCGTCGATCCGGTCCAGACAGCGGACGCAGATCCGTCCGCAGCGCCGTCTGCAGTCGCGGCTGCGATGGTCCTCCGCGAGTCGCTCGAACTCTTCCATTCGGATCCCCCGAATCCTTGGCCCTTGCAGAACTGCCACCAGTCTCACGGGGGTCGCCGGGCCCTTCAACGCACGGCGGTTCAGGGTTCCCACAATCCTCCGCAGCTCTGTCAGCGGAGTGTCAAACCAGTGTCAAGTGGCCGGATATGATCACTGTTACAAACAGACCTGTCTGATTGAGGATCAAGTCGGACCTTCGCCCGTCGCGCATGTTTCCGGACAACCACCCTTGCCGCCTGGGACGTTCGGATCCTGTGGAGATCGTGCGGAGGTAGCACCACGCCAGGGTCCTCCCAGGAAACAGGCATGGTTGTATGATTCTCACCATCATTGACATCGGTGTCGCGGGCAGTGCGCGCACCGGGCACACTGTTGGCAGGGAAGGCGGGTACGACCTGATGCAGGCGCGATCCGAGCAGACGCGTCAGGCTCTCCTCCATGCCACCGCCGAGCTCATCGCGGACGGCCGGCTGTCCGACGCGGGGCTGGTCAACATCTGCCGCCGGGCCGGCGTCAGCCGGGGGGCGCTCTATCACCACTTCTCCTCCACCACGGCCCTGACGGCCGCCGTGTACGAGGAGGCCCGGCAGCGGGTCGAGGCGCTGACCGAGGAGGCGTTCTCGGGTCCGGCGGCGGACGCGCCGAAGCGCTTTCTGTTCGCGCTCGGCGAGGCCATGCGTACCGAGAAGATCGTCCGGGCGGGCATGCAGCTGGCCGCGGACGGCTCGGCCGGGCCGCCCCGGCTCCGCGACGACATGCTGGCCGCGGTCCACGAGCGGGTCACCGAGGCGCACAAGGAGGCCGAGGAGCCGGCCGAGGACCTCGCGGACCTGGCCGTGGTGATGGCGGCGGGCATCGAGACCCTGGGGCACACCGACCCGAGCTGGTGGGACGGCGAGATCACCCAGCGGCTGTGGCGGCTGCTGCGCCCGCTGTTCGACCGCGACCGGCCCAACCGGGGCGGGGAGCGCCGGATCTGACCCGCCGTCGGACCACCGGTGCGCACCCGTACGCCCATGCACCCGTACGCCGATGCACCCGTACGCCCATACACCCGTAACGCCCATGCACCCGCGCACCCGCCGCCGGTCCGCCCCCGAGGGGCGGCCGGGGAACCGGTTGGTCGGGCCAGTCAGTCCGTCGGCGGCGTCGTGCGCAGCCGGCCGACCAGACCGGGCGTGGCGAGGCCGGGCAGCAGGAACTTCCAGAAGACGCTGGTGCGTTCGGGCAGGTCGGCGCGGCCGGAGTAGGCCTGGGACATGATCTGCAGGCCGGTGAAGGAGCCGACGATGAGCGAGGTGGCCTCGCGCACATCCACTCCGGGGAGGATCTCGTCCCCCTTCTCGGCCTCCTGCAGCAGCGTCAGGATGGTTTCCATGGACTGTTCGTAGGTGGTCTGCGGCGGGCAGTCGAACGAGGTCTGCTCTATGGTCAGCCGCACGCTCGCGCGCAGCACCGCGTCGCGCTGGAGGCGCTGGGCGAACTCCAGGGTCAGGTCGATCACCGACTGCAGCCTGACCGGCCGTTCGGGCACTTCCAGGGCCTCGGCGTGCGCCTGCACCAGCGCCAGCGCGATGGCTTCCTTGGAGGGGAAGTGATGGTAGAGGGAACCGCGGGTGAGTCCGGTTCGGGCCAGGATCTCGTTGGTGCTGGCGGCGTCGTAACCGCGCTCGTCGAAGACCTGGGCCGCCGCCTCCAGGATCGACCGCCGTGACCGCTTGCCGCGTTCTTGCTGAGCCATGCCAGATCCCTACGCTCTCCCACTGAATTCAACAGACTTGTCTGTATCGTAAGCCGCATCCACGGCCCACGGTCAGTACCGCGGCAGGAGTTGTCAGAAAGCGGTTCCGTCGCCGGACGCCGGAACGGGGCATGACCTCGGGGGAACGCGCGGGAGCGCTAGGGGGAGCCGATCCGGAAACCGACCCCCCGGACGGTGACGATCCAGGCACTGGAGCCCAGTTTGCCGCGCAGGGTGCCGACATGGGTGTCGACGGTGCGGCCGCGCGGGGACCACGCGTCGTCCCACACCTGGGCCATGATCTGGCGGCGCGGGATCACTGTGCTGGGCTGCGAGGCCAGCAGGTGGAGGAGGTCGAACTCCTTGCGCGTGAGGTCCAGCGGCCGTCCGTCGAGGGTGGCCGTCCGGGCGCCGGGGTCGACGCGCAGCGGCCCGTGGGTGACGACCCGGCCGGCGGCCGGCTGGGCCGCCGGCCGCACCTGCGCCCGCCGCAGGACCGCCTCCATCCGGGCCAGTAACTCCCGGAACCCGTACGGCTTGACGAGGTAGTCGTCCGAGCCGGCCTGCAGGCAGAGCACACAGTCGAGCTCCGAGCCGCGCGCGGTGACGGAGATGATCGGCAGATCGCTGACCGCCCGGATGCCGCGGCACACCTCGAGCCCGTCCAGGTCGGGCAGGTCGAGGTCGAGCAGCACCAGGTCGGCCTCGCGGTGCCCGCGCAGCGCCTGGGCGCCGGTGGTCGCGCCGTGGGTGGCGTACCCGTGCCGGACCAGACCCTGCCGGAGGGTGTCGGAGGCCCGTGGGTCGTTCTCGACGACCAGGATGTTCAGACCCCCCGCCCGGGGCGCGTCCTGCGCGGGGGCCGGGCGGGCCGGGTGGCCGCCCGGGACGAGCGGGCCGTGCGAGCGGTGGCGCCGCGCCGACGGCGCCACGAGATCCGCGTACTGGCGGTTCATCTGTTCCCCCTGAGGCACATCCACGTCATCTCGGACTGCGGGTTCACGACCAGACCGTACCAAACAGACTTGTCTGATTGTCAACTGCCGAGGTGGCGCGGCGCGCCGCTCCGGCCTTTCCCGACCCACGCCGCGATGAGCTGCGATTTCGTCGGATTACCGGACAAGTGGGAGGCGAGGCTCCACTCAGAGGATCCACAAAAAGACTTGACCAAGGACTATGCCTCTTCAATAAACCATACAGGGTTGTACGTTTCGCGGATGCAATCCAGACATAACGGTCAGTCACCCTCGACGGTCGAACCCCCGGAGTTCCGGACTCCCCCAAGAAATCGGCTCGCCTCTTGCAGAACCGGACCGACCTGTCTGTATCTTGTGGCTAGAACGTCGGCCACGGGGGGTGACAGCCGGCGTACGGCTTGTTGCCCCCTCCCCGTCACACCGACACAGGAGCGCTGCACATGCCGCACCTCACCGAACGGACCCTCGCCCAGAAGCCCCTGCTCCCCGCGCTGACCACCACCGTGCCGCGTGAGTACGTCCATCGCGCGGCGGTCTCCGAGGTCCTCCTCACCGGCTGGGAACCCGACGAGTCCCCCGCCGCCGCCAACGGCCCCGGCGACCAGGCCGGTTTCGTCGTCCGGGCCCAATGGCCGCGCTGCCACGCCCTGTTCGCCCCCGACCGGGGCTACCAGGACCCCATGCTGCTGATCGAGTCCGTCCGTCAGATCGGCTCCCTGCTCGCCCACGCCGAGTTCGACGTCCCGTTCGGCCACCAGTTCCTCATGTCTGACATGTCCGTGACCACCGAGCCGGAGCTGCTCGTCGCGGACGCGGTCCCCACCGATGTCGAGATGCACACGGTCTGCCGCGACGTGGTCCGCCGCGCGGGCCGGCTGCGGGAGATGCGCTACGACGTCACGGTGATCCGCGAGAACGGCGCCCGGGCCACCGCCTCGGCCGCGTTCCGCTGCATGAGCCCGGACGTGTACCGGCGGATGCGCGGGGAGCGCCCCACCACCGGCAGTACCCCGCCACCGGCCCTCGACCCGGCCGCCGTGGGCCACGCCGGCCCCCGGCACGTCGTCCTCGGCGAGCCCGCGCCGGGCACCCGCGGCCGATGGGAACTGCGGGTCGACACCGCGCACCCGACCTACTTCGACCACCCCGTGGACCACATACCCGGCATGTTCCTCCTGGAGGCCGCCCGGCAGGCCGCGCACGCCCGCACCGGGGTGCCCGGCGCCCTCCTGCTCGGCATGCGCAGCGAGTTCGTGCGGTACGCCGAACTCGACGCGCCCTGCTGGATCACGGCCGACCCCGAGCCGTACGGCGACGCCGGCGACCTGCTGGTACGGGTGCGCGGCAGTCAGCGGCAGGAGACGGTCTTCACCGCAGAACTCGTCCTGCGGCCACGTGTCCGCTGACCCCGACCACCTTCCGGGAGAGTCCCCGTGGCCACCATCCTCATCACCGGCGCGTCCGGGTTCGTCGGGGCGCATGTGACACACGAGGCGCGACTCCGGCGCGCCGAGCTCAGGCTCATGACCCACCGCAGGTCCCTGCCCCGGGCCTGCCCCGGGGTGCGGACCGTGTCCGCGGATCTGACCGATCCCGGCTCGCTGCGCGGGGTCTGCGACGGGGTCGACGTCCTGCTGCACTGCGCTTCGCAGATCGGCGGCAGCGCGGCGGCCAACGAGGCCGTCAACGCACGTGGTACGGCGGCGCTGGTCGCCGAGGCCCGGCGCGCGGGGGTACGCCGGATCGTCCAGCTCAGCACCGCCTCCGTCTACGGCCGCGGCACCTTCCGCGGCTCCCGCCCCGAGGAGCTCACCCGCAACCCGGGCTCCGTCACCTCCCGCACCCGCGCGGCGGCCGAGGACGCGGTCCTCGCCGCCGGCGGTGTGGTGCTCCGCCCCCATCTGGTCTTCGGCGAAGGGGACCTGTGGGTCGGGCCCAACCTGGCCCGGCTGCTGCGCGCCCTGCCGGGTGTGGTGGCCGGCTGGCCGGCGCGGGCGTCGGTGATCACCGCGCCGGACCTGGCCCGGCTGCTGGTGGCCACGGCGCTCGCGCCGGAGACGGCGCTGACCTCGCGGGTGTACCACGCGGCGCATCCCGTGCCGGTCACCGTGGACAGTGCGCTGCGGGCGGTCGCCGAATGCGCCGGGATCGCCTGGCCGCACGACAACCTCACCGTCGAGGGGGCCAAGGCGATCCTCGCGGCGAAGGGCGTCCCGCCGGGCACGCTCGACATCCTGACCACGGACCACTTCTTCGAGGCGGACGCACTCTGGTCCGACCTCGGCGAGTCGCCGGCCGCGGGCTTCGCGAGCTGCTTCCGCCGTGCGGAACGGTGGTACCGGTCGACGCTGGCGGAGATCTGACCGCCGGCCCCCGCGCTAGCCGCATCCCGGATACAGCCCCGCGCCCCTTCCGGTGCGCCGATGGCCGTGTCCCCTACGTCAACTGCACGACGCACCACGGCCGGGCGGTGCAGAACATCCGGCCCTTCCTGGCGGGGTTTCCGGTACGGCGGCTGCCCCGAGTCGGGCCCTTGGAGTGATCGTCCGGTGATCGGCGTGACCAGCCGCAGGTCGTGGCGTTGAACGGGGAGTGCGGCGGCTGGTCCTGCCGCCGCACTCCCGAGCAACAAGAAGGAGAACGTGATGTCTCGCATCGCGAAGGCCGCCGCCGTCGCCCTGGGCACCGGCGCTGTGGTGATCGGCGGGGCCGGCCTGGCCCTGGCCGACGCGGGTGCCAACGGCGAGGCCGTCGCCTCGCCCGGCGTGCTGTCCGGCAACGCCATCGAGGTCCCGGTCAACATCCCGGTCAACGTGTGCGGCGACACCGTCGACGTGATCGGTCTGCTGAACCCGGCGTTCGGCAGCGCCTGCGCCAGCGAAGGCCACCTCAAGGGCGGCGACAGCAAGAGCGGCGGCTACGGCAACTGAGCCACCGCCTGCGAAGGAGCCCCGGCACCCTCGGTGCCGGGGCTCTTCCCGTGTCCGGGGCGCCTCAGGCGTACCGGTAGATCCGGCTCAGGTCCTCCAGGGACCCGGGGGTGACGTTCCACGGCGGCAGCTTCTCGCCGCGGGCGACCACCCGTCGGTGCTGCGGGTCGCCGCGGCGGGGCGGTCCGGCCGGCAGATAGCGCTGCCCTCGATGCCGGGCCTTCCAGCGCTCCCACTGCAGGTCGACGAAGGCGTGGTGGAACCAGAAGACGGGGTCGTTGACGGAGGCGCCGCCGAGCATCGCCCCGCCGACCCAGCGGTGCACCCGGTTGTGGTTGCGCCAGGACGTGCTGCCGCTGCCGGCCCCCCAGCCCTCCAGCTTGTTGCGGAAGCCCCGGCTGACGGTCGAGTCCCAGGGGGCGACGTCGTACACCGGGTCGGACAGCGCCTGGGCGAGCTGGGCCTTGGTGGGCAGGGCGATCGGGTCGCGGGCCCGGCCCAGGTCACGGGCGAGGAACTCGCCGTCGGTGACGCCCTCCTTGATGGTCCAGTGCCCCGCCGAATAGGCGAACGGCCCGGTCATCACCTGCTGGTCCCGGGCCCGGCCGTTCCCGCCGAGCAGGTCCCTGGTCCACGGGACGGAGGACGCCGTACGGTCCCTGGTCCAGTCCCAGTACGGCACGGTCACCGACCCGTCCACGCGGCGCAGGGCGCGCTCCAGGTCCAGCAGGAACCGGCGGTGCCAGGGCAGGAAGGAGGGGGCCATGTGGGCGGTGCGCAGGCCCTTCTCGCCGTCGGCGGTGTAGTGGTCGATGTGCATCCGCACGAACTCGTCGTACTCGCCCCGCCGTTTGACCTCCAGGAAGGCGTCGACGAGCCGTCTGCGCTCGCCGGCCGTCAGCCTGCTGACGTCCTTACGCACGTACGCCATGGCCGCCCCCCATGTGCTGATGCCCCCCGCCCATCGGTCCCGGGGCCAGGTCGCGCAGCCGCTGCCCGGGCCCGATCTCGTCGACGGCCGCCCGGGCCGCCTGCAGCGGGGTCGGGTACGAGCTGTAGTGGTCGACCATGCTCAGCCAGGTGCCGTCGGCCCGCCGCATCAGATGCAGCGGCCGGCCCGCCACGGTGACCTGCCACTCGCCCTCGTCGTCGGCCCGGTCGGCCGTCGGCACCAGGACACCGTGGATACGGCGGCCCCGGTAGGTCTCGTCGAAGGAGGTGCCCACCGGCCCGTCAGCCGGGGGCACCGGGCGGGAGGCTGCGACGACCGGCGCGAGCGCCAGGGCGGCCACGGAGGCGAGCAGCCCCCGGGTCACCTCGCGCCGCGTCGGTCCGGCCGCCCCGGCTCTGTCCGGCCGCCCCGCCCCCGGTTCCGCGCCCACCGCGACACCGCCCACTCCGACGACCATGCTCACTCCTCTTACGGTTCACCGATCGCTGTCTGTACCGGTAACCGTCCGAGGGGCCGCCCGGTCACCGCCGCGCCGCCATCCGGCCGCACGGCCGGGACCGGGGAGCGGCCGACACAGCCGTACTCAGCGGCGGGTCAGCCGTACTCAGCGGCGGGTCACCTGCCGGGGCCGGCGCCCAGGTCCCCGCCGACGACCGTCTGCAGGGCCGGGGCGAGCACGCCGGCGTCGGGCATCGTCGGCGCCGGCATGCCGAGGTGCTCCGGGTCGGGCGCGGTGAGCGGGGCGACCAGCGCCAGGCCGGGAGTGAGCGCGCGCAGGCCGGAGGCCGGGGTGCCGACCCCGATGTGGTCGTAGCCGTCGCCTAGGACGTGCGGCAGCGGCGCCCGGAGGCCGACGCCCGGCAGCCCGCCGTTGAGCGGCACCTGCGGCAGCGTCCGGTCCGGGCGGAGCCGGCCCTCGGTGAAGCGGGGACCCTCGGGCACACCGGGGATCAGCAGCGGCAGCTCCATGCCGAGCTTGGGCACCTCCATGCCGAGGGACTTCTCGACGCCGTCCAGCGGCACGGGAACAGGGACCGTCGGGGTCGCGGCGGCGGGCGTGGCGGCGGCGCCCACGGCGACCGCGACGCCCGTGACGACGGCGGCGAGGGTTCCTCGGATGGTCGGCTTCATGTCGGGTACGGGTCCTTTCAGGAGGCAGGAGGAGCGAGGTCCGTACCGGGTAACGAGCCGGAAAACGGCATCAGTTCACAATTCGCCCGGGTGCAGCATTAGTCGGCTGTTCACTCATCAGCTCGTCCCGAAGTCCACTGTTCAGCTCGTCCAGAAGTCCCACCAGCGGGTCAGGATCAGCATGCCGACGACCCCGATGTGCAGCAGTGGAAGTACCCAGGTGAATTCGCCGAGGAATTCCCGCAGCCAGGCGGGCGCGGGCAGGAATCGTTGGCGTACGGCGAAGGAGGTGACGTACCAGAACAGGAGAATGGTGGCGACCCAGGCCAGGCAGCACCACAGGCAGAGCGCGTTGATCCGGTACAGCGACTCGAACTGCAGCCAGGACACGAACCCGACACCGAAGAGACATCCCGCGTCGAAGGCCAGCCAGTACCAGGCGGGGAAGCGGGCGCCGGCCAGCAGGCTCGTGCCGACGCAGACCACGACGGCGTAGGCCACCAGGCCCAGCATCGGGTTGGGGAACCCGAACGCCGCGGCCTGGTCGCTCTTCATCACGCTGCCGCAGGACACCACCGGGTTCAAACTGCACCCGGGGACGAAGCGCGGGTTCTCCAGCAGTTTGAACTTGTCGAGGGTGATGACCCAGGAGGCCAGCAGTCCGGCGGCCCCCGCGACCACCGTGAGCAGCGCGAACCCCCGGCCGGCGACTGCGGTTCGCGGCATCAGCCGCGCAGGCTGCGGGCGGGCAGCACGATGTGCGCGGCGGCCGTCAGGGTCTCCTCGGCCCCGGCGAAGTCCTTGAGCGCCTCCACCTCGACGGGCCTGCCGGGCGCGCCCTGGGGCCATGGCCGGGTGGTGAACACCAGGTAGGCGTAGCCGCGTTCGTCGACGGCGGCGAGCCACTCCTCGGGCGCGGCGCACTGGGCGTTGAGCGGGGCCAGGTTGAGGACCGCCGTACCGGACTCGACCAGCAGGGTGACGGGCAGGCTGGGCCGGGCGGTGCCGTCGACGAGGTCGCCGCCGACCGGCAGTCCGTTGTTCTCCAGCAGCGCCTCGACGGCGGCCGAGGTGGCCTCCGCGCCGCCTACGGCGTCGCCGAGGGGGTAGGCCAGCAGATAGGGCATGTCACTGCCGTCGGGAGCCTCGCCGCTCCAGGCCAGCACGGCGACCGTGCCGAGGTCGGCGAGGCGGAAGGGGCGGGTCTCGCTTGGGGTTGAGGTCACCGCGTGACCTTATCGACGGGCCGTGGGGCGGCCGGGCGCCCGCTCACCCGACCGGCGGACAGCCGGCGGCGCGGCCACACGAACGAGGGACGCCGGTACGGCGTCCCTCGAACCGTTCCCGCCCGGCCTCAGCTCTGCAGCGGCAGACCGCCGAGCAGCGGGCTGTGCTGGTTGGCGGCGTCGGTCGTCCGCTTGACCTTGTTGAGCACGGAGCGCTTGTTCTCGGTGTTGAGGGCGTCCGACTGGTGCTTCAGCGGCATCGCCTGGTCCAGGGTCAGGGGGCCCTTGGTGAGCGTGTTCACGGCACCGTTGAGGCTGGTGGGCGTCAGGTCGGCGTTGTTGGAGGCGAACGCGGGCGCGGCGAAGCCGGCGAGGGCCACGGAACCGGCGACGACAGCGGCAGCCTTCAGAGACTTCATCGTGTTCCTTTCTTCGGCGACTTGCGGCGGCGCGAGCCACGCAACGGAAGCCACCAGGGGGAATGCTGACGCCGTGCCTAACGACGCCCCGGCGGGCCGGAAACCCCACGCTCAGAAGACATATGAGATCCCCTGAAGGGCCGGTGACCGAGGACGGGCCGGTCGGCCCGGTGAAGCCGGTCAGCCCGGTGAAGCCGGTCAGCCCGTGGGTACCGGGAGCGGCGGGGAGACCGGCAGGCTGGGCACGGCGGGCAGGCTCGGCAGCCCCGGCAGGTTGGGTGCGGGCAGTCCGCTGCCGAGCAGGATCGCGGCGAGCAGGTTGACCAGGCCGGTCACGACGGCGGTGGCGGCCGGCAGGACCTGGCTGACGTCACCGGAGGTGGCGGCCTTGAGCAGGTTGTCGACCGCGGTCTGCAGGGCGGTCAGCGCGTCGCCGGCCAGGTCCTTGGCGGCGGGGGCGCCCCCTAGGCCCTTGGCCTGGGCGGCGGCCGGAACGGGGAACGCGGCCGGCACGGTGGGGGCACTCGGCACGGCCGACGCCGACGGCACGGCAGGCAAGGACGGCAGGGCAGGCGCCGACGGCAGGGCCGGGGTCGCGGGGGCGGTCGGCGCCGGGGCCGCCGCCGTGACCTGGGCGATGGCCGCCTTCACGGCGTCGCCGAGCTGGGTGGCCTGATCAGGGGTCAGCTGGCCGTTGTCCGCCGCGAGCACGGTGTTGAGCAGGTCGGTGACCGGCTTGAGCACGGTCCCGAGGTTGCCCAGCGACTTGACCTGGGCGAGCAGCGCGTCGGCCCCGGGGACGGGCGCCTGGGACATCGCGTGGGTGCGCTCGTGGGCCGAGTCGGCGGCGACGGCCGCCGGGCCGGTGATCCCGGCCAGAAGAAGGGCGCAGAGCGCGGTGGACGCGAGACGCCGTGCGGGCAGAGCACGCATGGGTGTTCCTTTCGATGCGCATTGGACTTGCTGCCCACCGTGAAATCACCCGTGTCGGCCTGCAACCGCTCGACCGCCCGCCGTCACCGATCGCTTTCCGTGCGGCCGGCATCGTGCCTGATGAGGCGCCCTGTCAAGGCCACCTCGCGACGTCCGCCCCGACTCCGGCCGTTCGAGGGAACGCCCGGGTGAGGCACGTGCGGAAGCCGCACCCGGACGCACGAACCGGCCGGCCGAAGGGAAATACCGCCGCGTCAGTCGTTGACGCAGGTGTTGCCGAACCCGGGGTTCAGCAGGCCGATCACGTCGATGGTGTCGCCGCAGACGTTGACCGGCACCTGGATCGGAACCTGGATCACGTTGCCAGACACCACGCCCGGGGAGTGGGCGGTGGCGCTGTTCGCGCCGCTGTCGGCAACGGCCACGCCGACGCCGCCGGCGACGGCCGCGACGGCGGCGGTGGACAGGACCAGGCCCTTCGCGATACGCGACATGGAGAGGTGCTCCTTGGGGTCGAAACAAACATCCGGGCGGATGCCCAGCGCCGTGTCAACGCGCGACACCGGCCGGGGTTGTGCCGCCGAAGGAGTGATCTCCCGTGAGCCCTCCTTCACCAATCCGACACACTTGCCCGATTTCGGCTGATTAGTGTGGATAGAGGCTAGAGTTACGCACCTCCTGACTTACCCGTATTGGCATCACATCGCACTCTTCCCGCCTCCCCCTCCTTTCCCGAAAGGGCGAAGCCGGTCATGCGCAATCCCCTGGGCCCGCCGCTGCGCCGTGCGTCGGTGAGCGCGCTCGCCCTAGCCGCGATCTGGGCACCGGGCACCGCCCGGGCGACCGCTCCGGCCGCCTCGGCCGCCCCGCCCTCCCCCGAGGCCCCGCGCATCCCCTTCGCCGAGCGCTACCACGTGGTGCAGCGAGGCGGCATCGTCCGAGCGGCCAACGCGTCCGTCAGCTGCCGTACGACGGCCGACGACCCGTCCGAGCCGCCCTGCCCGGCCGCGCGCGCGGGCCAGGTGCCGGCGGTGAACGGGAACTTCGACATGTTCTACGTCGACGTCGACGACGACCCCCACACCTACAACTCCTCGTGCGCCGAGGTCCGGCTGCCGGAGGGCTCCCGGGTGACGTACGCGCGGCTGTACTGGGGCGGCAACCTGCTGGCCGGCGAGCAGAAGCCGGCCAGGGACAACGGGCGGGTGCTGATCGCCGAACCCGGCGGCCAGTACAAGGAACTGCTCGCCGACACGGTCGTGGGCCACCGGACGGGGAGCGGCGCGGACGCCTTCCAGGCCTCGGCGGAGATCACCGACCTGGTCCGGTCGAGCGGCTCCGGACTGTGGACGGTCGGCCAGATGAACATCGCCAGGGGCAGGTCCGAGCCCGGCGCCTGGGGCGGCTGGACGCTGGTGGTGGCATACCAGAACCCGGCGGAGCCGCTGCGCACGCTCGCCCTCTGGGACGGCTTCGACTCCCTCGACCGGGCGACGGAGGTACGGCTGAACGGGCTACGCATCCCGCGTGGCGCCGACGGCCGAGTGGGCCTGGTGGCCTACAACGGCGACCGGGGCGGCACCGGTGACTCGCTCACGTACTCCGTCGCCGGCCGTACCCCCACCCCGCTCGCCGACTCCGCCGACCCGGCCGACGACGTACTCAACTCCACGATCAACGGCCCTGGCCCGGTACGCGCCCGGCGTGAGCCCGCGTACGACAACACGCTCGGCTACGACTCGGATGTGTTCGATCTCGGTACCGGTCTCGCGCAGGGCGGTGACCAGCTGACCTTTCGGCTCGTTTCCCAGCGCGACGCGGCGTGGGCGGGCGCGCTCTTCGCCGCCGTGGACGTGCAGTAACGCGCGGCGCGTTACCGCCCGCAGTCCCGAGCGCCCCCCCGTCAGCGAGGAATACCGCGTATGCACCGATCAGCACCCGACCCTCGGCCACGGGTCCTGCACCTGGCGCAACCCGTCGAGGGCGGGGTGGCCCGGGTGGTCCTGGACCTGACGAAGGCCCAGCTCACGGCCGGTCTGCGGGTCACGGTGGCCTGCCCCGGCGGTGAACTGGCCGACGCCGCACGGGAACTGGGCGCCGAGGTGCACGGGTGGCGCGCCGCCCGCTCCCCGGGCGCCGGTCTCCGGGACGAGGTACGACGGCTCGGCCGGCTGCTCGACGAGGTGCGGCCGGAGCTGGTGCACGCGCACAGCGCCAAGGCGGGCCTGGCCGGCCGCCTGGCGGTGCGCGGCCGCGTCCCGACCCTGTACCAGCCGCACGCCTGGTCCTTCGAGGCGGTCGGCGGGGTCACCGCCGCGCTGGCGCTACGGTGGGAGCGATGGGGAGCGCGCTGGGCGCACCGGGTGGTGTGTGTCAGCGAGGCAGAACGCGCGACCGGCATGGGCGCCGGGATTCGCGCCCGCTACTCCGTCGTCCCCAACGGCATCGACACCGGTCACTTCACCCCGGGCGCCCCGGACACCCCGGGTCGGTCCGCGCCCGGGGCGCCCCTGGTCGTCTGCGTCGGCCGGCTGTGTCCGCAGAAGGGCCAGGACGTGCTGCTGCGGGCCTGGCCCGAGGTGCTGCGCCGGGTGCCGGGCGCCCGGCTGGCGCTGGTCGGCGACGGACCGGACCGCGAGGCGCTGCGCCGGCTCGCCCCCGACTCGGTCGAGTTCGCCGGCGCCGTCGCGGACGTCCGCCCCTGGTACCGGGCCGCCGACCTGGTGGTGCTGCCCTCGCGCTGGGAGGGCATGGCGCTGGCCCCGCTGGAGGCGATGGCCTGCGGCCGGCCGGTGCTCGTCACCGATGTCGACGGCGCCCGCGAGAGCCTGCCGCCCGGGTACGGCGCGCACTGTCTGGTGCCGCCGGGCCGGCCGGGCGCGCTGGCCGGTGCCGTCGCCGGGCTGCTGCTCGACCCGGAGCTGCGCGCGTCGCTCGGTGACCGGGGGCGCCGGCACGTCCAGTCCACGCACGATGTGCGGCGCACTGCGGAGGCGGTCGCGGAGCTGTACCGCGAACTCCTCGGCGGGCGCCCGCTCATGTCCTTTGAGTGCAGGGAGTCCATCCACTCGTGACCGCGGAAAGCACCGTCCCCTCCCCCGGCCCGCAGCCACGGGAACACGGACTCTCGCCCGTCTCGGTCCTGCCGGCCCGCACCGCCGGAGGCTTCCGGTTCCCGCCGCGCCGGCCGCCCGCGCGGCCCGCCTCCCCGGTGCCGCTGCTGGCCGCCGACCTGTGCGCCGCGCTGCTCGGCACGGCCGTCCTCGACGCGGCGGTACGCCGGCCCGTCCTGGTCGGGCTCCTGATGTCCGGGGCGATACTGCTGCGCCCGCAGCCCAGCGGGCGGGTGTCCGGGATCCTGGACGAACTCCCGGCGGTCTGCGGCCGGATCGCCGTCGTCTGGCTGGGCCTCGCCGCCGCACTCGCCGCCTGGGACCCGGACCGCGCGCTGCCCGCCCGCACCCTGCTGCTGGGCTGTGTCCTGCACGCGGCGGCGGCCTGCGCCGGCCGTGGTCTGGTGCACTGGCGCCGCCGGCTGGCCCTGCTGCGCCATCCGCGCGCCGCCCTGGTCATCGGCCCCGCCGCCACCGCCCAGCGGGTCGCCGCCGCCGTGCTGCGCCACCCGGGCTTCGGCGTACGGCCGGTCGGTGTCGTCGCCGAGCACCCCGAGGGCCCCGAAGGGCTGCCCGTGCTGACCACCGGCGAGGAGGTCGAGCGGGCCCTCATCCAGAACGGGGTCCGGGCCGTCCTCACCGTCCACCCCGACGTCCGCACCGAACAGGGCCCGCTGCTGCGGGCGCTGGCCGAGTCGGGCTGCGTGGTCTGGGAGGTCGACGCGGACTCACCGGCGTACGAGATGCGCGACCAGCTCGCCGGGTTCTCCTGCCGCCGGCTCGAGATGGGCTCGCGGCGGCGCGGCAGCGCCGGCAAGCGGATCCTCGACATCGTGGTCTCCGGGTCGGCGCTCGTCCTGGTCAGCCCGCTGCTGCTGGTGTGCGCGGCGGTACTGCGGCTCACCGACGGACCCGGCGTGGTCTTCCGGCAGGAGCGCATCGGCCGCGGCGGGCGCCCCTTCACGCTGCTCAAGCTGCGCACCCACCGCCCGGTCGACGCGCACGAGGCCGCGACCCGCTGGAGCGTGGCCGGCGAACGCGAGATGAGCCCGTTCTGCCGCTTCCTGCGCCAGACCTCCCTGGACGAGCTGCTCCAGCTGTGGAACGTGCTGTGGGGCGACATGAGCCTGGTCGGGCCGCGCCCCGAACGGCCGTACTTCGTCGGCCAGTTCAGTCAGGCCTACCCGGGCTACGCGGCCCGCCACCGGATGCGGACCGGCATCACCGGACTCGCCCAGATCCACGGATTGCGCGGCGACACCTCCATCGAGGACCGGGCCCGCTTCGACAACGCCTACATCGACAACTGGTCGCTGTGGCAGGACGTCTGCATCCTGCTGCGCACCGCGGCCGCGCTCGTGCGCTCGACGGGGAGCTGACGATGAGCTTCGCACTCTCCCCGGCCAGGCCCCTGCGGCTGCCGCCGGTCCTCGCCGCGACCGCCGTGCTCGCCGTCCTCGCGCTGCCGCTCACCCCGGCCGGCGACGACAGCGGAGCGGGACCGGCGGACGCGGTGTCCGCGCTGGTGGTGCTGTACGCCGTGGTGCGGACGGTACGGGAGCGGCGGCGGCCGCTGTCGGCGACGGCCGCGGTGGTTCTGGGCATGCCGGTGGTGGGGCTGGCCGTCGCGGCGGCCGGCGCGTCCTCGCCGGGGGCCGGGCTGACCGGCCTCGGCCGCTATCTCCAGGTGTTCGTCCTGGTCCCCGCCGCCGTGCTGCTGCTGATCCGGGACCGTGCCGACTTCCGGCTGCTGGCCTGGTCGTTCGTGGGGCTCGCGGGGTGGCAGGGCGCGGTCGGGGTGCACCAGTACCTAACCGGGACCGGGGCGTCGTACCAGGGCGAGGAGATCCGCGCGGTCGGCACGTTCGGGCCGCAGGACGTGATGGGCATGGCGACCGTGGTGTCGTTCGGCCTGGTCTGCGCGCTGGGGCTGGCGCTGGGGCGCTCGCCGGTACCGCAGCGGGTGGTGGCGGGCGTGTGCGCGCTCGGCCTGCTGCTGCCGCTGGCCGTGTCCTTCAGCCGCGGGGCCTGGATCGCGACGGTGCTGACCTGCGGTGTGCAGCTGGTGCTGGCCGGGCTGCGGCGGGCGCTGAAGGTGGCGGCGGTCGCGGTCGCCGCCGGTGTGGTGCTGGTGGGGGGCTTCGGGGTCGGTACGGCGATGCTCCAGGAGCGGCTCAGCAGCATCGGGCAGGTGACCGACGCGCCGGACCAGTCGGTGGTCGACCGCTACACGCTGTGGGCGGCGGCGACGGACATGTGGCGCGAACATCCCGTGACCGGCGTCGGGTTGAAGAACTTCCCGGCCTACCGGGACGGCCATGCCTCGCTGGCGCTGTCCTCCGGGAGCGACACGGAGGGAGCGGGGGCCGCGTTCCGGAAGCAGCCGCTGCTGTCGCCGCACAACATGTACCTGCTGGTGCTCAGCGAGCAGGGACTGCTCGGGGTGCTGGCGCTGGCGGGCTGCTGGCTGGCGCTGCTGGTGTGCGGGCTGCGCGGGTTGTGGCGGGTCCGCGGCGGTGACGGCCTGGACTGCGCGCTGGTGGGGTGCGGGCTGCTGGTCTGGCAGCTCGTGGACTTCGCGTACGCGGACATCGGGGGGCCGTCGACCGTGCTGACGGCGGTGGTGTTCGGCGCGGTGGCCTGGTGGGCGTTGGTGGGGGCGGACTTGATGGGGGCCGAGCCGGCCGGGGCTGAGCCGGTGGGGGCTGAGCTGGTGGGGGCGGGGCGTTCGCTATGACGGTCACGCCTTCCAGGACTTCGGGCGTGCCCGGGTCGCGTGTCGACAGCGAGTCGGTGGCGGCCGAGCGCGCCCACGCGGCGGAGCCGCAGACGTCACAGCCCCGCGCCCCTGACGGGGCGCCTTCCTCCCGTCGTGTTCTCGCCAGAGCCGCTCTCGTCACCGCCGCCTTCTCCGTCGTCGGCTCGCTCCTCGGGCTCATCCGGGACCAGTCGCTCGCCCGGCTCTTCGGAGCCGGGCGGGACACCGACGCCTTTCTCGTCGCCTGGACCGTTCCCGAGTTCGCGGCGACCCTGCTCATCGAGGACGGGCTGGCCTTCGCGCTGATCCCCGCCTTCAGCCTGGCCCTCGCCCGGCGGGCGCAGGGGGCTCCCGGCGACCCCGTCCGGGCGCTGGTCGCCGGGACCCTGCCGAGGCTGGCCCTCGCCTTCGCGGCCGTCGGCGCTCTTCTCATCGGGGGCGCCCCGCAGCTGGTCGAGGTGCTCGCGCCCGGTCTGCGCGACCCCGGGCTCGCCGTGGACTGCACCCGGCTGACCGCCACCTGTGTGCTGACCTTCGGGCTGGCCGGGTACTGCAGCGCCGCCCTCCGCGCCCACCGGCGGTTCCTCGCCCCGGCCGCGATCTACGTCGCCTACAACGCCGGCATCATCACGGCGATGTTCGCGCTCGGCGGCCACTGGGGCGTGCGGTCGGCCGCGTTCGGGGTCGCGGCCGGGGGCCTGCTGATGGTCGCCGTACAGCTTCCCTCGCTGATCGGGCAGTTGCGGCGCCGGGTCAAGCCCGCCGTCGGTGACCCGGTCGCCGAGGCGGAGCCGCTGAACGTCGTCCTGATGGCCACCGTGCTGCTGTTCGCGCTGTGCCGGCAGTCGCAGGTGCTCATCGAGCGGTTCCTCGCCTCGCATCTGCACTCCGGGGCGATCTCGCACCTCAACTACGCGCAGAAGGTCGCGCAGATCCCGATGACGATGTCGATGATGCTGTGCACGGTCACCTTCCCGGTGGTGGCCCGGGCGCTGGCCGAGGGCGACACCGAGCGGGCCCGGCGCCGGGTGGAGCGGGACCTGTCGGTGGCCGCGAGCGTCGTCCTGCTCGGCACCGCCGTGGTCGTGGCGTGTGCGCCGCAGCTCATCCACCTCCTGTTCCAGCGCGGGGCGTTCACCGCGGCGGACACCGCCGCCACCGCCGCGGTGATGCGCGTCTACGCACTCGGGCTGCTCGGGCAGACCATGGTCGGGGTGCTGGTCCGCTCCTACTTCTCGGCGGGCCGCGCCACCTGGTACCCGGTCGGCGCCATGGCCGCCGGGATCGTCGTGACCTCCTGGATCGGCGCCATGGCGGTGGGCCGGTACGGCGTCACCGGCATCGCCGCCGCCAACGCCACCGGCATCACCGTCACCGCCGTACTCCTGCTCTCCGGCATGGGCCCGCGCAGCGTCCCGATCCGTACCCGGCGGGTGCTGGCCGAGCTGAGCCGGCCGGTGCGGGCCGCCGTGATCGCCACGGTCGTCGGCACCTTCGTCGCCGCACGGCCGGCGGACCCGCTCACCGGCCTGGCGGCCGGCACCACGGCCGTGACCGCGATCTTCGTCCTGCTCGGCTGGGCGCTGGACGCCCAGGGCTTCGCACCCGCACTCCGTTCCGTAGGCACCGTCACCCGAAGGCTCGCGCATGCCGTCTTCCATTGAGTCCGCCGAGAAGGTCAGACACCTGGCAGGCCCGGTCCCCTGGCTCGCCATGTACCACTCCGTGGGCGACTGCTCGGACGATCCGTACCGGGTCACCGTCAGCCCTGACCGGCTGGCCGCACAGCTGGGCTGGCTGCGCCGCCGGGGGCTGCGCGGGGTGTCGGTCGCCGAACTGCTGGCCGCCCGGGCCCGGGGCGAGGGGCGGCGGCTGGTCGGGCTCACCTTCGACGACGGCTACGCCGACTTCCTCGACCACGCCCTGCCGCTGCTCGACCGCTGGGGCTGCGGCGCCACCCTGTTCGTGCTGTCCGGGCGGCTGGGCAGCGACAACCGCTGGGACTCGCTCGGCCCGCGCAAGCCGCTGCTCACCGCCGACGGGGTCCGGCGGGCGGCCGCGGCCGGCGTGGAGATCGGCTCGCACGGGCTCACCCATGTCGACCTGACGAAGGCCGACGCGGACACGCTCAGGGCCGAGACCGCCGACAGCCGGGTCCTCCTGGAGGAGCTGATCCAGGCCCCCGTGGACGGCTTCTGCTACCCCTACGGGACCGTCGACCAGCGGGTCGTCGGCGCCGTACGGGACGCCGGATACGGCTACGCCTGCGCCATCGACCCCGGCGACCTGACCGGCGTCCACACCCTGCCCCGGGTGCACATCGGCCAGAACGACCACGCCCTGCGCCTCTTCCTGAAGTACCGGCTGCACCGGCTGCGCCGCCGTCCCGTCAAGGGGCTGTGAATGAAGGCTCTCCATGTCATCACGGGGCTGGGGGTCGGCGGGGCCGAGCAGCAGCTCCGGCTGCTGCTGCGCCATCTGCCCGTCTCCTGCGACGTCGTCACGCTCACCAACCCCGGGCCGGTCGCACACGCTCTGACCGCCGACGGGGTACGGGTGGTCCATCTCGGGATGGCCGGGAACCGGGACCTGGCCGCACTGCCCCGCCTGGTCCGGCTCATCCGCCGGGGCCGCTACGACCTCGTCCACACCCACCTCTACCGGGCCTGTCTCTACGGCCGGATCGCGGCGCGCCTCGCGGGCGTGCGGGCCGTCGTCGCCACCGAGCACTCGCTCGGCGACACCCAGCTGGAGGGGCGCCGGCTGAACGCCGGGGTACGGGCGTTGTATCTCACGGGCGAACGGCTCGGCCGGTCCACGGTCGCCGTCTCCCCCACCGTCGCCGAGCGGCTGCGCCGGTGGGGGGTCCCGGGGCCGCGGATCGAGGTCGTACCGAACGGCATCGACCTGGAGCGGTTCCGCTTCGACCCGGACCGGCGGCAGCGCACCCGGGCCCGGCTCGGGATCCCGCAGGACGCCTTCGTGGTGGGCGGCATCGGGCGGCTGGCGCCCGGCAAACGGTTCGACGTACTGATCGGTGCGCTGACCCGACTCCCCCAGGACTGCAGGCTGTTGCTGGTCGGCGGGGGCGCGGAGGAGGGGGCGCTGCGCCGTGCCGCCGAGGAGGCCGGGGTCGCCGGCCGGGTCCTGTTCGCCGGTGAGCGGCCGTATGTCTCCGACAGCCCGGCCGACCCCGACCTCCCCGCCCTCACCTCCGCCATGGACGTACTGGCCTCGCCCTGCACCGAGGAGGCCTTCGGGCTCGCGGTGATCGAGGCGCTGGCCGCCGGGCTGCCCGTCCGCTACAGCTCCTGCCCGGCCGTCGAGGACCTGCCGCCCGCCGCCGCCCCCGGCGCCCGCCGTGTCTGGGGCGGCGCCGACGCCTACGCCGAGGCGCTGGCCGCCGCCCGCGCCGCCGGGCCCGGCCCGCGCACCGCGCCGGAGGCCGCCCGTCACTACTGCATCACCCGCAGCGCCGCCCAGCTCATGGACGTCTACGCGGCCGCACTCGCCAACACCCCTCAGGGAGCCAGTACGCCATGACCGAGACCACCACCAGGGCAGCCCGCCCGTTCGCCCGTGCCCGCACGGTCCCACCCTGGTCGCTGCTGGCGGCCGGGGTCGCCACCGGCGCTCTGCTGGGCTGCGTCTACGGCGTGCTCACGCCGCCCAGCTACACCGCGACCAGCTACGTCATCGCCGTCCCCACCGACCGGTCCGACACCGCCACCGCGCAGGGCTTCGCGCAGGCCTACGGCCGGGTCGCGACCCAGCTCGCGGTGCTCGGGGACGCCCAGGTGTGGGCCGGGGTGCCGGTCAACACGCTGCGGGACAGCGTGCAGACGGAGACCTCGCCGGACGCGCCGATGGTCGCCGTCTCGGCCACCTCTCCGCACCCCCTGCAGGCCGCCGACATGGCGAACGCGGTGGCCCGCTCGCTCGCCCAGCACGCCAACGACACCAAGGGCGACACGCACGTCGAGCTCCTCCAGTTCTCCCGGGCGCTGAAGCCGACCGCGCCCACCTCGGCGTCCTCGAAGGTGACCGGTCTGGTGGGTGCGAGCGCGGGCGGCCTGCTGGCCGGTCTCGTGGTGCTGGTGCGGCCCCGGCGCCGCGAGGAGGAGAGCGCCCTGCAGGCCTCCGTGCCGGGACCCGCCGTCGCCGCCGACGTGCACGGACAGCTGTGACGGCGACGGCCCACCCGACGCTCGCAGCGCACACCACCGAACTCGTCACCGACGAAAGCGCCTTCGCCGAGCTGGCCCCCGCCTGGGGGCGCCTGTACCGGCGGTGCGGCACGGCCACCCCGTTCCAGAGCCACGCCTGGCTGCACTCCTGGTGGCGCTCGTACGGGGTGTCCGGGCGGCTCCGCCTGGTCCTGGTGCGCCACGGCGGTGAACTGGTCGGCGCGGCCCCGCTGATGCTGGTGCACCGGCCGCTGCCCACGCTGGTGCCGCTGGGCGGGGCGATCTCGGACTACACGGACGTGCTGCTCACCGACGGCGACGACGGCCGGGCGGCGGCCGCCCTCACCCAGGAGCTCGCCCGGGCGGCCCGGACGGCGCTGATCGACTTCCGTGAGGTGCGTCCGGGCGGTGCGGTGGAGCGGGTCTACGACCGCTGGCACGGGCCGTGCCGGAAGGTGCCCGACTCGCTGTGCCTGGAGCTGCCCGCCGTGACCATGGACGAGCTGGTGACCCGGCTGTCCTCGAAACAGGCCCAGCGGGTGCGCGCCAAGCTGCGCAAGCTGGGCTCGCTCGGGGTGCGCCGGGACGTCGTGGCACCGGAGGGCGTCGACACCGCGCTCGGCCGGCTCCTCGATCTGCACCGGCTCCAGTGGCAGGGGCGGAAGGTGACGACGGAACACCTCCAGTCGCGGTTCCGGGAGCATCTGGTGCGCTCGGTGGGGCCGATGGTGCGCTCCGGGGACGCGGTGGTCACCGAGTTCCGGCTCGACGACGAGGTGGTCGCCGTCGATCTGACCCTGCTGTCGCCGAGCCTGGCCGGCGGCTATCTGTACGGGGCGCATCCGCAGCTGCGGGAGCGCAAGGCGGACGTGGCGGTGATGCTGCTCGACGCCTGCGCCCAGCACACCGGGGCCGGCGAGCGGGGTGCGCTGAGCCTGCTGCGCGGGAACGAGCCGTACAAGCACCACTGGCGGCCCCAGCCGGTCGTCAACCAGCGGCTGCTGCTGGCCCGGCGTCGCACCGCGCCGCTGCTGACGGCGGCGTTGTGCGACGCCGCCGCCCGGCAGCAGGTCAAGGAGGTGCGGCACCGGTGGAAGGAACGACGGCAGGACTAGCTCCGCGTGCGCGACCACCAGTCGAGGCGGACGCAGAGTTTCCCGCCGAGCCAGTACTCGATCCAGTCGCCCAGGTCCATCGGCGCGCAGCCGGCCGGGGGCGTGGTGCCGGGAGTGGGAGTGGGGGTCGGTTTCGGGGTCGAGACGTCCGCGGTGGGAGCCGGCGTCGGGGTCGCGGTGTCGGTCCGGCCGGAGAGGGCCGAGCGGTAGACCCGCGCCGAGCGCGGGTTGTCCGAACACTGCCAGACACCGTGCGGGCAGTAGTCGGTCAGCGTGTTGTACAGCGGCTTGTACTCGTCCATCCAGGCGAGCATCCGCCGCACGTATTCGGAGTTGTCACCGTTGCGGAACAGGCCCCATTCCGGATAGGAAACGGGTTTCCCGTGAGCCTTCGCGAAATCGACGTGATCCTGAAGTCCGTAAGGCTCCCGCACCTGTTCGTCGAAGGAAAGACCGGTGGGCTGGTCGTAGGAATCCATGCCGATGATGTCGACCGTGTCGTCCCCGGGGTAGCACTGCGTCCACGGGACGGCGTCGCGGCCCCGGCTCGGCGTGAAGTCGAACCGGAATTTCTGGCCCGGCACCGCACGCATGGTGGTGACGATCCTTTTCCAGTACTTCTTCCAGGCCTCCGGGTCCGGCCCGCAACGATGGGTGTAGGTGGTGCCGTTCATCTCCCAGCCGAGCACGATGACCGTGTCCGGCGCCTCCAGCTCCACGAGCCGCTCGGCCAGCGCCCGGAAGTGCTGATCGAACCGCCCGGCGGCGCCCTCCGCCAGCAGCGACCGGACCTCGGCGTCCCCGACATGGTCCTCGTTGCGCTCCTGCATGGGCACGTTGAGGACGAGCATCCGGTCGTCCTTCTCCCGCCGCCAGTGCGCCCAGACGTCCAGGAAACCGGGTGCGCCCTCGATGTCGGCCCAGCGGTCGCCGGGCAGATACGTGTGCGCGACCTTCAGCTCGGTGCCGCCGAGCCAGCCGCTCAGCAGGGCCATGCGGGCCACGCCCAGCGGCCCGGAGTCCAGGAAGGCCCCGAAGGCCGGCGGCGCCGCCCTGGCGGGCGCGGGCGTGACCGGCGCCGGGCTCACCGGTACCGGTGCCGGACTCGCCACAGCCGGCAGGGGTGCCGCCGACGCCGGGACGGACGTCGTGGGTGTCGGAGCCGGTGTCGGGTCCGTGACCAGCGCCACCTCCGCACCCGCGGCGAATCCCGGACCGGTGGCCAGGGTCGCCGAGGCGACGACGACCGCCGCCACCGCCCCGACCACAGCCCGCCGGTGCGACCGGGACCTCGGCTGCTTTCCCTGCCGTGGAGCCATGCCTGCTCCTTTCTCCACCAGTTCTCGTCCGTTCTTCTCGTCCGTTCGCACGTTCACTGAGGAAGTACCAGTTACTGACACTCAGTCATATCAATATGAATTCCGCCAGTGCGGCTGCGGCTTTCGGGTGGGCCGCACGCCCGCACGGGTGAACCGACGCAAAGGAAAAGGTCCGTGTCGCTGCTAGACATCCGGGTTCCCGCGGTTCTGCTGCGGATCGACCGGAACCCCTTTCACCACGGCACCCTCGGGGCTGTGCGCTCGCTCGGCAGAGCCGGCGTGGACGTCCATCTGGTCGCCGACTCCACCGGCAGTCCGGTCGGCAGGTCCCGTTTCGTACGGCAGCTGCATCCGCCGCCGGCGCCGGGTGCGTCCGCCGCGGAGATCCTGGCCGTGCTGCGCCGGGTGGCGGCGCGGATCGCCCGTCCGGCGGTGCTGATCCCGATGGACGACGCGAGCGCGATCGCGGTCGGCCGGCTCCGCGAGGACCTCGCACCCTCCTACCTGCTGCCGCAGCAGCCCGCCCGGCTTCCCGAGCGGGTCGCCGACAAGGCCGAGCTGGCGGAGGTGTGCGCTACGGCCGGGATCCCGCACCCGCGGACCCTCGTCCCGGACAGCGCCGAGCAGGCCGCCTCCGCCGCCTGGCGGCTCGGGCTTCCGGTGGTCGCCAAGTGGAGCCGGCCCTGGCTGGTCCCGGCCGGGTCCGGGCTGCGCAGCACGGTCGTGGTGCGCTCGGCGCGGGAGGCGCGGGAGCTGTTCCTGCGGGCCGAGGAGGCGGGCAGCAGGCTGCTGCTGCAGGAGTTCCTGCCACCGGGCCCGGACCGCGACTGGTTCTTCCACGGTTACGCCGACCGCACCGGGGCGGTACGCGCGGGCGGCCCCGGCCGCAAGCAGCGGTCCTGGCCGCGCGGGGCGGGCCTGACGGCGGTCGGCCTGTGGACGCCCAACCCGCAGGTCCAGGGACTGGCCGAGCGGCTCACCGGCGAACTGGGCTTCCGGGGCATCTTCGATCTGGACTTCCGGCGCTGCGGCAGCACCGGCCGCTACCACCTCCTCGACTTCAATCCCCGTCCGGGCGCGCAGTTCCGGCTCTTCGCCGACGGCGCGGGCCTGGACGTCGTACGCGCCCTGCACCTGGACCTGACCCACCGTCCGCTGATCGCCGGGGCACCGCTGGCCGGGCGGGCGTTCGTGGTGGAGAACTACGCGCCGCTGAGCGCGCTGCGGCCGGCCCCGCGCGGGCGCGAGCTGGCCTGGAGCGCGCCGGACGACCGGGGGCCGGGCCTGGCGATGTGGGCGCTGTGGTGCCGGCACGTGGCGGGCCGGCTCGTCGGGCGGCTGCGCCCCGGCACGGCCCCGGTCCCGCGGTCGGCCTCCGTCGTGGTCCGCCAGGCCGGTGAGCCGGCCGGGGAACGCCGCCCGGCCGTCCTGGACGAGGAGCTCTCCGGAGTGTCAGGTGTCGCCGGCCTCTCCGGTCAGCCCGACCGGTCCGACGACGAGAAAGCGAGCAGCTTCTGATGTACGACCTGTTGGTGGTGGGCGCGGGCCCGTACGGCCTGTCCATCGCGTCCCACGCCGCGGCAGCGGGGCTGAACGTCCGTGTCTTCGGCCGCCCGATGGCGTCCTGGCGCGACCACATGCCCCGCGGGATGTTCCTCAAGTCCGAACCGTGGGCCTCCAACCTGTCGGACCCCGAGGCGCGTTGGCGGCTGGACGTGTACTGCGCGGGCCGGGGGGTGGAGGCCCGGCGCGGGCGGCCGATCCCGCTGGACATGTTCACCGAGTACGGGCTGTGGTTCGCCCGCAACGCCGCCCCGCCCGTCGACGAACGCACCGTCACCCGGATCACGCCCCGTACCGGCGGCTTCGACGCGACGACGGAGGACGGCGAGACCCTGCACGGCCGGACCGTCGCCCTCGCCGTCGGCGTGCTGCCGTTCGTCGAGATCCCGTCCGCGCTGCACGGCCTCTCCCCCGACCTGGTCTCGCACAGCAGCCACCACGCCGACCTGGACCGTTTCCGGGGCCGGGACGTCACGGTGATCGGCGGCGGCCAGGCGGCCCTGGAGACCGCCGCGCTCCTCGCCGAACAGGGCAGCAGGGTACGGGTGCTGGTGCGCGCGGAGCAGCTGTACTGGAACCAGGTGCCGCCGCCCTGGCAGCGCCCCTGGTGGAAGTCGGCGCGCGCCCCGCACAGCGGTCTCGGCCCCGGCTGGCTCAACTGGTTCTACTCCGAGCGCCCCGGCCTGTACCGGCGGCTGGCGGAGCCGACCCGGGCGCGGATCGCGGCCACGGCACTCGGCCCGGCCGGCGCCTGGTGGGTGCGGGAGCGGGTGGAGTCCGGGGTGGAGGTGCTGCTCGGCCGCGAGGTGACGGCGGCCCGGGCCACCGCGGGCGGGGTGCGCCTGGACACGGCCGTGCGCGGCGGCGGGGGGGTGGGCATCCTGGAGACCGAACACGTCATCGCGGCCACGGGATTCAGGGCGACCCGGGAGCGGCTCGGGCGCCTGGCCGGCGACCTGCGTACGACGCTGGTGACCGGGGCCGACGGGGCGCCGGAGGTCGGCCGGGGCTTCGAGTCGTCGTACCCCGGGCTGTTCCTGGCCGGTCTGATCACGACCGCGGGCTTCGGCCCGGCGATGCGTTTCGTGCACGGCGCCACGTTCACCGCGGACACGCTGGTGCGCGGGGTACGGCGGCGGCTGCGCTCGGGACCGGCCGGCTGGGGTGTCGATGCGGACCGCCGCGAGCCTGCACCGGACGTGGTGCGGAGCTGACGCGTCTGTCACGGCCGCGACCGTGAGGAGTGCGCTCACGTCACTTCTCCGCGACGACCGGCTTGATCATACGCGGGTGCCGGACCCTGGAGGGGCGTCCGGCACCCGGCGGGTCAGGACCGGCGAGACGCGGCTCGGCCTCGTCGGTACAGCATCGTCCCGCCCGCGATCAGTGCGGCGCTGGCGGCCGAGGCCGCGAGCATGGCCTCACGGTCACTGCCGGTGTGCGGCAGGGTGGGCGGCGATCCCTGGTGGTGTCCGCCGCCGGGCGGAGGTGTCGGACTCGGCGTCGAAGGCGTCGGGCTCGGCGACGGGGGTTTCCGGCTCGGTGGCGGAGGCGTCGGGCTCGGCGACGGGGGCGTCGGGCTCGGGGACGGAGGTGTCGGGCTCGGGGACGGAGTCTCGCTGCAGGGGGGCGAGGTCTCTCCGCCGTAGGGGGGCGGGGTGGTGCCGGTCGAGCCCTCGGCGCCGTAGCCCGAGTCGCAAACCGTACTGCCGTAGCCCGAGTCGTCGTCGCCCGAGTCGCCGTAGGACGTCCCGTACGCACGGTCGTCGGTGTGCTCGTCGGAATCCGAGGCGTTCGCACAGGAGTTGCCGAAGGCCGGATTCAACACGGCGGCCACGTCGATCGAGTTGCCGCACACGCCGACCGGCACGTTCACCGGTGCCTGCACGTTGTTCCCGGACACGACACCCGGTGAACCGCCCGCGGTCCCGGTCGCGTCCGTGTCGGCGAACGCGGGACCGGCGTACAGGGACAGCACGCTGGTCGCGGCGGCGGCCACGACCATTCCCCTGCTGAGGGTCTGTCGCAATCTCGTTGTCTTCCTGTTCAGAAGTGGAAAAGCCGGCCCCGGAACGCGGATGCGAAAGATCGACGGTCCGAGGCCGGCGTGACACAGCCGGACGGCTGGTGCGCTGCGCTGACGTCGTCAGTCGTCGGCGCAGGCGCCGCCGAACGCGGGGTTCAGCAGCGCGATGACGTCAACGGTGTCGCCGCAGGCGTTGACCGGAACGTGGACCGGAACCTGGATCGCGTTGCCGGAGACGGCGCCCGGGGAGCTGAGGGCAGCACCCTCGGCACCCGCGTCCGCGAAGGCCGGAACGGCAGCGCCCAAGGCCAGGAGTACGCCGGCGGCGACAGCAGCGGTCTTCTTCATGAATTTTCCCTTCTCTGCGGTCATGCCCGTATGACGGCCGAAACCGAGCGAGCACAGCATGAATGGCTCGCATCATGACCGGCAGACTGTAGAACGAGTAATAGGCGGTCGAAGAAACTACGGAAAGCGCGCCGTCTGGTAATTCACTCGAACGCCTAGCAGGAAATGGCCGAACGCAGCGAAATCCGCCCGGGTGGCGTGTGAACACACGCCACCCGGGCGGATTTTACGAGGCCGGGGTCACTACTGGTTGGCGACGCCGTTGGCGGAGAGGGCCGAGATGTCGTCCAGGACGTGCGACACCGGCTCGTCGCCCTTGGCCTGGGTGGAGTTCTCGGCGCACTGCTGGTTCTGCGGCGCGGAGAGGACCGGCACGTCCTGGGCCACGCCGACGGCGGCGATGAGGCCGAGGATCCCCTGGAGGTTCGCCTTCGCGGGCAGACCGACACAGAGCTTGTTGAGCGAGCCCTGCACCAGGGTGGCCTGCGGGCTCATCTTGCCCTTGGTCACCTGGTTGCCGAACTTCTCCTGGGCGCCGTTGCCGCTGGCGGAGGTGGTGCCGTGGTCGTTGCCGGTGGCAAGCGCCTGGGGGGCTGCCGCCGCCGACACACCTACGACGGACGCGGCGACCGCCGCCGCGGCCATTGCCTTCTTCAGCATTTCGCTTTCCTTTCCTGGCTCCGTGCGCAAGACGCACGTTCCTGCCCCCGCATCAACCGACCGCGCCCGGAATGGTTGCGGCGGGGATGCGGCACGTCACCCGATCGGACCGGTCACCGCCCGGAATTCCGGTACGGCCGCGCGCCCGCGGCGACGGCAGGGGATTACCGGGCCGTGCGCCATCGGAGTGAAACGGAGCAACCAAACGCGTCGCGGGGAGTTGACCAGTGGGCTCCGGTGGACGGGGTTTTTCCAGAAGGGAATCACAGTGATCAAGAAGGTTCTGGCCGTCGCCGCTGTCGCCGCCTCCGTGGCCGGTGCCACCGCTGTCGCCGCCTCGCCGGCCCTGGCCACCGGCAACGACCACGGCACCACCTCCGCCAGCGGCAACGGCGCCTCGCAGGTGTTCGGCAACTCCGCCACGTACGGCAAGATGAGCCCGCAGCTGGCGCTCATCCAGGGCTCCTTCAACAAGCCCTGCATCGGCCTCCCGGCGAAGCTGAACCTCCAGGGCCTGGCCGGTCTCGGCGCCGTCGGCGTCCTGCAGGACGTGCCGGTCCTGTCCGCGCCGCAGAACCAGCAGTGCGTCGAGAACTCCACCCAGGCCAAGGGCGACGAGCCGCTGTCGCACATCCTGGACGACATCTCGGCCCTGTCCGCCAACGGCACCGGCAACCAGTAGTCCGCACGCCTTCCGGACCCCTGTCCGGGTGCTCTCGGCCGGGGGGGGGGGGGCGCCCCGCCGGGGGCCGCCGCCCGGCCGGGGCGGCGGGGGGCCCCCCCCCCCCCGGGGGGGGGGGGGCGCGAGAGAGAGAGGGGACGCAG
>NZ_JBSHAF010000004.1:482453-483161 GCF_053611365.1 Streptomyces sp. NPDC054813
CTCACCCCCCGTCCGCCCCCCCCTTCTGTGCGCGCTCTCCGGGGGCCCCGCCCCCCCCCCCGGCCCCCCCCCCCGGCCTGCGTCGTCTCCGGTGCACCCGCCCCCGGGCGGGGCGCTCGTCGCCTAATCGGACTGCGCTACTCCAATGGGAGCAAAGCACGCAACCCCGGCAGGGTTCCTGCCGTTGACGATCACGCAGCTCCTCCCCGGAGTCCGCCTTTCGAAAGGGATTGAACATGAAGAAGCTGTGGGCAACCGCGGCCGTTGCCGCCACCGTCGCCGGTTTCGCGGCCACGGCCGCTCCCCAGGCCCTGGCCACCGGCAACGACAGCGGCACCACCTCGGCCAGCGGCAACGGCGCCAAGTCGGAGTTCGGCAACTCGGCCACGTTCGGCGACCAGAGCCCGCAGCTCTCGCTGGTTCAGGGCAGTCTGAACAAGCCCTGCGTCGGCCTCCCGGTCAAGGCGAACCTCCAGGGCCTGGTCGGCGCCGCCGCCGTCGGCGTCCTCCAGGACGTGCCGGTCCTGTCCGCGCCGCAGAACCAGCAGTGCGTCGAGAACTCCACCCAGGCCAAGGGCGACGAACCGCTGTCGCACATCCTGGACGACATCTCGGCCATGTCCGCCAACGGCACCGGCAACCAGTAGTCCAGAGGCACCGCGGGGGCGGGGGGGGCGGGGCGTGGGCGGGGCGGGGCGGGCGGAAGAG
>NZ_JBSHAF010000004.1:483171-492598 GCF_053611365.1 Streptomyces sp. NPDC054813
ACACCCCCACCCCCCCCCCCCCGCGGGCGGCGCGCCAGAGGCCCCCCCCGCCCCCCCCCGCCTTTTTCGTGTCCTGCGGCCTACTTGCCGCGGTACAGCGCCTCGATCTCGTCGGAGTAGCGGGCGGTCACCGCGTGCCGCTTCACCTTGAGCGACGGGGTGAGCAGACCGTTGTCCTCGGTGAACTCGCCCTCGACCAGCACGAAGGCACGGATCGACTCGGCGCGGGAGACCGCCGCGTTGGCGTGGTCGACCGCCTTCTGCACCTCGGCCCGCAGCCGGTCGTCGCGCACCAGCTCGGCGAGCGGGGTGTCCGCCGGCAGTTTCCGCACGGACAGCCAGTGGGTGAGGGCCTCGGGGTCCAGGGTGATCAGGGCGGCGACGAAGGGCCGGTTGTCGCCGACCACCAGGCACTGGCCGACGGGCGCGCGGCTGCGCAGCCGGTCCTCCAGGACTGCCGGGGAGACGTTCTTGCCGCCGGAGGTGACCAGCAGGTCCTTCTTGCGGCCGGTGATGGTGAGATAGCCGTCCTCGTCGAGCGCGCCCAGGTCGCCGGTCGCGAACCAGCCGTCGTCCGGCAGCACTTCGGTGGTCGCGGCCGGGTTGTTCCAGTACGCCCGGAAGACCACCGGCCCCTTGATCAGCACCTCGCCGTCGTCGGCGATCCGGACGGCCGTCCCGGGGACCGGCTGTCCGACCGTGCCGGGGCGGGGCGTCAGCGGCGGCACGATGGTGGCGGCCGCGCTGGTCTCGGTCAGGCCGTAGCCCTCGTAGACGACGATCCCGGCCGCGTGGAAGAACAGGTTGAGGTTCCGGTCGAGCGGGGAGCCGCCGCTGATGGCGTACCGCATCCGGCCGCCGAGTTCCTTGCGGATACGGCGGTAGACCAGCAGGTCGTACAGCGCCCAGGCGGCGTACAGGCCGGGGCCGGGGCCCTTTCCGGTGCCGAGGAACTTGTTCAGGTAGGCCTCGGCGAAGCGCACGCCGATCCGTTCCGCCCGGTCGAAGGAGGCGGCCCGGCCGATCTTCTCGGCCGTCGCCCGTCCGGTGTCGTGGATCTTCTCGAAGAGGTACGGCACCCCGACCAGGAACGTCGGCCGGAACTCCCGCAGGGCGGGCCGGAGTTCGTCCGGCTTCACGCTCGGGAAGTGGCCCATCTCGATCCGGCCCAGCAGGCAGGCGATCTGCAGCGTACGGCCCAGGATGTGGGCGAGCGGCAGGAACAGCAGGGTGGCGGCCTTCTGCCCGGTGACCGCCTGGAAGACGGGGTACAGCAGCTCGACCGTGTTGGCGGCCTCGGCATGCAGGTTGGCGTGGGTGAGGACACAGCCCTTGGGGCGGCCGGTGGTGCCGGAGGTGTAGCAGACCGTGGCGGTCGACTCGGGGGTGAGGGTGCCACGGCGCTTGGCGACGTCCTCGTCCGGGATGTCCGCGCCGAGGGCGGTGAGTTCGGCGATCGCGTTTGCCTCCAGCTCCCAGATGTGCGGGAGTTGGGGATGTCCGGCGGTGCCGGTAGTGACGGTGGCGGTGTTCTCCGGGGTCTCGGTGACGACATGGCGGGCGCCGGAGTCCCGGACGATCCACTCCACCTGCTCGGCGGAGGAGGTGGGGTAGACCGGGACGGTCACCCCGCCCGCCGACCAGATGGCGAAGTCGAGGACCGTCCACTCGTAGCGGGTGCGGGACATCACGGCGACCCGGCCGCCGGGTTCGAGGCCGGCGGCGATCAACCCCTTCGCCACGGCGGTCACTTGAGCGGCGAAGGCGGCCGCCGTGACGGTGCCCTCGCTGCGGCGGATCGCCGTGGCGCCGGGGTCCTCGGCCGCGTTGGTGTAAGGGAGGTCGGCGAGGGAGCCGGTGGTGAGGGGTGCGGCGAGATGCTCCCGGCGCGCCTCCCGTACGACGCCGGCCTCGTCCTTGACGACTTCGACCCTGCCCCGGGCGGCGAGGTCGGTGCGTCGACGTGCTCGCTTGAGGTCGCTGCGTACGCCCATGGGGCGTCAACTTACTCGTAGGTAAGGGTGCGTCAATGGTCTGGGACAGGTTGGGTTCCGGGTGGGGTGCGTGGGGCTGGTCGCGCAGTTCCCCGCGCCCCTAAAGGGGCGCTGCCTCACGGATCGCTGTTGAAAGTCCCGCGACGTCCTTGTCCTCTGTCACCTCTGCCAAAGCGGCCGCCCGGGACTGGAGTTTCCTGAGGCTCTGCGCGCCCGGGATGTCGTAGTCGCCCCCCGCCAGCGCGTCCGCGAAGTACGCCGCCACCGCCGTTACCTGGAAGCGCGGGGCCGCCGTCCAGACCGAGTCGTGCAGCGCGCCGGTTTCCATGGCGCCCGTGTCCTCGTGCGGGGCGCGGGTCTCGGGGTCCAGCCAGCGGACCGTGGCGGTGGCCAGGTGGCCTTCCGTGCCCGGCTTGGTGCGGACCGCGTAGAGGGCCGTCACGGTGTGGCCGGGGCCCACCTCGCCGCCGTCCACCCGGTCGTTGCGGAAGTCCTTGTCGGCGACCTTGCGGTCCTGGTAGCCGATCAGACGGAAGTCGGCGACCGTGTGCGGGTCGAAGGCCACCTGGGCCTTGGCGTCGCGGGCCACCAGGTCGATGTTCTGCGGGAGTTGCCGGCAGAAGACCCGGTTCGCGGTGGCGGTGTCGGAGACGTATGTCGTGTGGCCGTCGCCCTTGTCGGCGAGGCGCTCCATGAGCGCGTCGCCGTAGTCGCTGCCCACGCCCACGCCGAACAGCGTGATGCCGTACTCGCGGCGGTCGCTGTCGATGCGCTTCAGGATGGCGTCGGGGTCGGTCTCCCCGTCGTTGGCGAGGCCGTCGGAGATCAGGACGACACGGTTGGTGGCGTCCTTGCGCAGGCCTGCGACGGCGGTGGCGTAGCCGGTCTCCACGCCCTCGCCGAGGTTGGTGGAGTAGAGGGCGGCGAGGCTGTCGACGGCGTCGTGGATCTCCCTGCGGTGACCGGCGAGGCGGGTCATCGGCAGGACCTTCTCGGCGTGTTCGCTGAAGGCGACGATCGCGACCGAGTCGTCGTCGCGCAGCCGGTCGGTCATCGTGTCCAGGGACTTCTTGGCGAGGTCCAGCCGGCCCGGCTCGTCCATGGAGCCGGAGACGTCGATGACGAAGGTGAGGGCCGCGGGCGGTCGTTCGGCGGTGGCGTCGGTGGGGCGGGTGGCGAGGCCCACCCGGACCAGGGACCAGTTCGGGTCGGTGGTGCGGGCGCCGTCCACCGTGACCGTGAAGCCGTTGTGGTCGGGGGTGGGGTAGTCCTGGCGGAAGCTGTTGACGAACTCCTCGGCGCGGACGGTCGAGGGGGCGGGGCGCGCGCCGTCGGCGAGGGTGCGGCGGGCGTAGCCGTAGGACGCGGTGTCCACGTCCAGGGCGAAGGTGGAGAGGTAGTCGGAGGACGGGGTGGTCGCGGAGTCCTCGTTCTGCGGCCGGCTGGGAGCCGGGGCCGGAAGGCCGTTGCTGTGTCTCGAGTCGCTGGACGAGTTGCCGCTGTCGCCCGCGCTGCAGGCCGTCAGCAGCAGGGCGCCCGCGGTGGTGAGGGCGAGCAGTGCCCCGGAGATCTGTCGTCGGGTCCGGTGTCGGTCCATCGTGTGTGCCCCCTGTGCCGGTCGGAGTCGGCTTCCTGGCTCTGTGGCCTTGTGTCGACTCTGACGGCGCAGGGGGGTGGAACGTGCGACCCGAAGCGTTGCGGATGGATCTCGAACGGGGCACGGACCAGGGGTTTCGAGGCCGGAGGGAGATCGTCCGGTGACCTAGGAGACCACGTCCTTGCGGGCGAAACCCCGGAAGGCCAGGGCGAACAGCACCAGGGCGTACGTTATGGAAATCGCGGTTCCCTGGATCATGCCGGACCACTCGGGATGCGGCTGTACGGCGTCCGCCCAGGCGAACTGCCAGTGCGCGGGCAGGAAGTCGCGCCAGTGACCGAGGGCGGTGACCGCGTCCAGGACGTTGCCGACGATGGTCAGGCCGACCGCGCCGCCGACCGCGCCCAGGGGCGCGTCCGTCTTGGTGGAGAGCCAGAACGCCAGCCCAGCGGTGACCAGTTGGGACAGGAAGACGTACGCCACCACGACCGCGAGGCGCTGGGCCGCGGTGCCGGTGTCGAGTTCGCCGCCGGTCGGGATCTGGAGCGGCCCCCAGCCGTAGGCGGCGGTGCCGACGGCCAGGGCGACCAGCGGCAGCAGGACCATCGCGGCCAGGCTGAGTCCGAGGGCGACGACCAGCTTGGACCACAGCAGGCGGGCCCGGGGCACGGGTGCGGCGAGCAGATAGCGCAGGGAGGACCAGCTGGCCTCCGAGGCCACCGTGTCCCCGCAGAACAGGGCGACCGGGATGACCAGCAGGAACCCCGCCGACACGAACAGGTTGACGGCGGCGAAGTTGGCGCCGGACGCGGTGGCCGTGTCCAGCAGGGTGACCTGGCCGTTCCGCTCGCCCGGCTGGCCGCCGATGGCGAACGCGATCAGCAGGACGAACGGCAGTACGGCGAGGATCCCGCCCATCACCAGGGTGCGGCGGCGCTTCAGCTGGCGGACCAGCTCGACGCGCAGCGGCAGGGTGCGGCCCGCCTGATAGCCGGAGGCGACCTCGGTGAGCGTGCTCATGCGGAACCTCCGATCAGGGTCAGGAAGGCGTCTTCCAGACGGCGGTGGGGGCCCACCGACGCCACGGGCACGTCGAGCCGGACGAGTTCGGCGACCAGCCGCGGTGCGCTGCCGCCGGGCTCCATGCGGACCAGCAGTCCGTCGTCCGTGCGGGTCACCGAGGCGACGCCGGACAGCGCGGCCACCTTCTCCACCACGGGCTCCTCCACGGGCACGCCGGTGCCGACGAGCAGGGTGTCGCCGGAGCCGACGATCTCCGCGACCGGGCCGGCCTGGATCAGCCGGCCGCGGTCCATCACCACGAGGTGGGTGCAGGACTGCTCGACCTCGGCGAGGAGATGGCTGGAGACGATCACCGTACGGCCGGCGGCCGCGTAGCGGATCATCACCTCGCGCATCTCGCGGATCTGCGGCGGGTCCAGGCCGTTGGTCGGTTCGTCGAGGATGAGCAGGTCCGGCAGGCCGAGCATGGCCTGGGCGATGGCGAGGCGCTGGCGCATGCCCTGTGAGTAGGTGCGGACCGCGCGGGCCAGTGCGTCGCCGAGGCCCGCGATCTGCAGGGCCTCCTCGATGTGGGAGTCCGTCGCCGGGCGGCCGGTCGCCTGCCAGTACAGCTCCAGGTTCTCCCGGCCGGAGAGGTGCGGCAGGAAGCCGGCGCCCTCCACGAAGGCGCCGACCCGGGAGAGGACGGGGGCGCCCGGGCGGACGGCGTGGCCGAAGACCCGGATCTCGCCGTCGTCCGGCTTGATCAGGCCCATCAGCATGCGAAGGGTGGTGGTCTTGCCCGCGCCGTTCGGGCCGAGCAGGCCGAGGACCTGGCCCTTCTCGACACGGAAGGACAGCTCGCGGACCGCGTACCGGTCCGTGGAGCCCGCGTAGCGCTTGCTCAGGTCCGTGATCTGCAGCGGGACTTCGGCGAGCTCGGGGTCGGGTGCCGGGGTGGCGGTACGGCGGCGGCCGGTGACCAGCAGGGCCAGGGCGGCGAGCGCTCCGGTCAGCGGCAGCCACCACACCCAGGCGGGCAGCGCCGCGGCGGCCGTGTCCACCTGGGGTGCCGTCGGCACGCTGAGGGCGCTCTTGAGGGAGACCGTGTAGGTCGCCGGGGCGGTCGGGGAGGCGTAGCCGAGGTCGGTGGAGGCGAGGACCAGGCGCAGCCGGTGGTCCTTCTGCACCTCGTGGTCGATCGCCGGGAGGGTGATCGTGACGTCCTTGCCGGACCTGGCTCCCTCGACGCGGATCGGGGCGACGAGTTGGGAGGGCAGCACCTGCTGGGTGCCGCCCGGGCCGACGTCGTACACCTTGCCGAAGAGCACGGCGTCGTCGCTCGTCGAGGTGATGTGGACGGTGGCCGTGGGTGAGCCGGTGATCTGCACGTTGTCGGCGACGGGCGCCGAGTCGAAGCGGGCGTACTGGCCCGGGAAGTCCAGGGAGACGCCGACACCGAGTGAGGAGAGCTGGGCGAGGCCGCCGGCGGCGCCGAGGCCGGGCAGCGCGGAGACGGCGGGCGGGCTGGCGCCCGCCGGGTTCTGGACGCGCTGTGTGCCGCCCGTCAGGGCGACGGACTTCCGGTCGCTCTCCAGGCCGGGGTAGCTGTCCGAGGTCGCGCCCCGCAACTGGGCGGTGCCGTCGGTGGAGTCGACGCCTCCGGTGCGGGTGATCCGGAAGGCCGGGCCGGTGTCGGTGGCCTTGTCGTCCTTCAGGTAGCGGTCGAACCAGGAGGTGATCCGGCCCTCGACGCGGCTGGTCTCCAGGTCGCCGCCGTCGTGGCCACCGGCGATCCAGTCGACGTCGACGGGGGCGCCGCCCGCCCTGATCGCCTTCGCGGCGGCGTCGGACTGGGCGAGCGTGAAGAGGGAGTCGGTCTGGCCCTGGAAGAGCAGGGTGGGCACCTTGATGCGGGCGCCGACGGCCGACGGCGAGCGCTCCTCCAGGAGCTTGACCGCGGCCGCGTCCGGCTTGCCCGACTCGGCGACCCGGTCGTACATCGCGCACAGCGCCGGCTCGAACCTGGCGCAGCCGCCGCCGGTGTTGAAGAAGATCCCGGCCCACAGCTTCTTGAACACGCCGTTCGGGAACAGGGCGTCCGCGAGGTTCCAGTAGGTGATCGACGGGGCGATCGCGTCCACGCGCGGGTCGTAGCCGGCGGCCAGGAGGGAGATCGCGCCGCCGTAGGAGCCGCCGGCCATGCCGACGCGGGGGTCGCCGGGCTTGTCGAGCCGGACCTGGGGCTGCTTCGCCAGCCAGTCGATGAGCCGGGAGACGTCGGGGACCTCGCCCTTCGGGTCGTTCAGGCCGATCCTGCCGGTCGACCTGCCGAAGCCGCGGGCGGACCAGGTGAGGACCGCGTAGCCCTGGCGGGCGAGGTCCTCGGCCTCCTGGCGCATGTCGGCCTTGGAGCCGCCGAAGCCGTGGGCGAGGAGGACCGCGGGGCGTCGGCCGGTGCCGGGGGTGGTGAAGAACGAGGTGTCCAGCTGTACCCCGTCGACGGCCATGACCTTGTCGGACCGGTGCACCGGGGTCGGGCCGTCGGACGCGACGGCCGTCCACGTGCCGGCGCCGACGAGCACGACGACGGCGGCCGCGGCGGACAGAAGCCGTCGCGGCCGCCGAAGCAGGGCTCGTAGGCCGGGGGGTCGAAGATCCATGCCCTCAACGGTACGGGCCTGGACTGACATCCGATGCCGACGGTGGGGTGAACCCCGGGCCATCCCCGAGGAGTACGACCGCGTCGCCGCGTACTTCGGGTGCGGTACGCCGGCTCGCCTTCGGGTGCGGGTGGGTGGGGGCTGAGCGCGCCCACGCGGCCGCACATCGGCACAGCCCCGCGCCCCTGAGGTCGGCGGCCCTCCCCGGCGCTCATCACACGCCCCACAAGATCCCGCCGCAACGGCGATCAGCCACGACGGCGGATTCCGGCGGTGCCGAGCCGGCCGGTGGTCCCCCGCGGGACCGTGGGGGCTGAGCGCGCCCGCGCGGCGGTAGCCGCAAAACGACACAGCCCCGCGCCCCTATCAGGGCGCTACATCCTCCGGGAGCGAGACCACCCAGTGGGTCTCCTTGCGGGGGCGGAGGTAGAAGGCCCAGTAGAGGGTCGCCGCCGCTGTGATGCCGCCGGTCCAGAGGAGGTAGGTGGTTTCCTGCTGGGTGAGGATGTAGGCGAGGACGGCGATGAGGACGATCGGCATGGCCGGCCAGAGGGGCATGCGCCAGGCCGGGGTGTGCTTGTGGGCGCCGCGGCGGGCCAGCAGGGCGGCGACGGCGACCAGGAGGTACATGCCGGTCACGGACACGCCCGTCACGCCGTACAGGGTGTCCAGGTTGACGAAGCAGAGCAGGGCGCCGGGGACGCCGACGGCGAGGGTGGCCACCCAGGGGGAGCCGAAGCGGCCGAGTCGGGACAGGGCCGTGTTGACCGGGCCGGGCCAGGCCTTGTCGCGGGCCGAGGCGAACAGGACGCGGGAGTTCTGGATGACCATGACGATGCCCGCGTTGATGATCGCGAGGGCCACGCAGAGGCTGACGAAGGTGCCGACCGCGGAGTTGGACCAGGCGGTGACCATGGAGCTGATGTCGCCGCCCGTCAGTTCCTTGAGGTCGGACGCGCCCATGGTGATCGCCGCCACCGGGACCAGGATGATCACCGTGGAGATCGCGAGGGTTGCCAGGACCGTGCGGGCGACGTTGCGGCGCGGGTTCTCCAGTTCCTCGGAGAGGTAGACCGCCGTGGAGAAGCCCTGGGTGACGAAGAGGGCGATGGCCAGACCGGAGACCACCAGCATCGCGGTGACGGTGGTGGTGTGGCCGCCCGTGTCCGCCACCTGCATGGAGGTGAGGCTGCCGGCTCCGCGGTGGCTGTGGGAGAAGCCCAGCACGGCCACCACGCCCGCCGCGATGACCTCCAGGACCAGGAAGATGCCGGTGATCCAGGCGTTCGCGCGCAGGTCCAGGAGGCCGGCGAGGGTCGCGAGCAGCATCACGCCGGCGCCGGTCATGGCGGGGTCCAGGTGCACGATCGGGGCCAGGTAGTCGGCCGTGCCCATCGCGATCACCGGGGGCACGATCATCACGACGAGGAGGGAGAGGACGAAGACCAGCCAGCCGGCCAGGCGGCCCGCCATCGTGGAGACCATCGCGTACTCGCCGCCCGCGCTGGGGATGAGCGTGCCCAGCTCCGAGTAGCAGAACGCCACGGCGATACAGAGGAGGGAGCCGATGGCGATCGTCAGGGCGGTGGCGGTGCCGAGGGACCCGAACAGGTCGGGCACGACCACGAAGAGGGTCGAGGCGGGGGTCACGCAGGAGAGGGTCAGGAGGGTGCCGCCGACCACGCCGATGGAGCGCTTGAGCGTCTTGGGGCTGTCGGACACCTCGGGGAGGGCGGTCTCGACGGGGCGGAGCGTGTCGGTCATGCGGCGGTTCCGATCGCGTCGTTGCGGATGCCTCCGGCGGTTGGGCTGTGCTGCATGGAACCCCGACGAAAACCGCTGCGTCAATGGCTGTTTACCTTCGGATTCCGCACTCGTAAAGCGACCGGGGTCACATCGCTTTCACAGGTCCGGCGGTGCGAATAGGGCAATCATCAAGCCTTCCGATCGCATGACCTTGCTTTCGAAGGTCACCTATCAGGAGCGCTTAAGTCATCCGATTCATCCCGTCCACACGAGAACCGCAGCACCGCCGACAAAAAAAGTCGAGGCCCGCCCGTATACGGACCGCCCCCACACGGGCCGGGGGGGACCCTGCAGGGGGTGGGGGGTAAACACAAAAACGAACCCCCCACACCAAAAGCGGTCGGCGGTTGCGGCGGGGGGGTGGT
>NZ_JBSHAF010000004.1:492608-524116 GCF_053611365.1 Streptomyces sp. NPDC054813
TGTAATTTTTTCATATATCAACATTCAATCTATCTTAATACAACACATACACACCCCCCCACACACCCCCCCCCACCCCAAAAAAAAAAAAGAGCCGGGCGCCCCACTACCCCCCCCCCCCTCGACAGGGTCAGTCGGTCACTCTCAGTGGTTGCGCGGGAAGCCCAGGTCGACACCGGCCGGGGCCTCGGACGGGTCGGGCCAGCGGGTGGTGACGACCTTGCCGCGGGTGTAGAAGTGTGTGCCGTCGTTGCCGTAGATGTGGTGGTCGCCGAAGAGCGAGTCCTTCCAGCCGCCGAAGCTGTGGTAGCCGACGGGGACCGGGATCGGGACGTTCACGCCGACCATGCCGGCCTCGATCTCGAGCTGGAAGCGGCGGGCGGCGCCGCCGTCCCGGGTGAAGATCGCGGTGCCGTTGCCGAACGGCGAGGCGTTGATGAGGGCCACACCGTCTTCGTAGGTGTCCACGCGCAGCACGCACAGCACCGGGCCGAAGATCTCGTCCTGGTAGGCCTTCGCGGACGTGGGCACCTTGTCCAGCAGCGAGATGCCGATCCAGTGGCCGTCCTCGAAGCCGTCGACGGTGTAGCCGGTGCCGTCCAGGACGACCTCGCAGCCCTCGGCGGCCGCGCCCTCGACGTAGGAGGCCACCTTGTCGCGGTGGACCGCCGTGATCAGCGGGCCCATCTCGGAGGCGGGGTCGTTGCCGGGGCCGATCTTGATCTTCTCGGCGCGCTCGCGGATCTTCGCCACCAGCTCGTCGCCGATGGAGCCGACCGCGACGACGGCCGAGATGGCCATGCAGCGCTCGCCCGCCGAGCCGTAGGCCGCGGAGACGGCCGCGTCGGCCGCCGCGTCCAGGTCGGCGTCCGGGAGGACCAGCATGTGGTTCTTGGCACCGCCCAGGGCCTGCACCCGCTTGTGGTTCGCCGAGGCGGTGGTGTGGATGTAGCGGGCGATGGGGGTCGAGCCGACGAAGGAGACGGCCTTGACGTCCGGGTGGTCCAGGAGACGGTCCACGGCCACCTTGTCGCCGTGCACGACGTTGAAGACGCCGTCCGGCAGGCCGGCCTCGGCCAGCAGCTCGGCGATCTTGATCGAGGCGGAGGGGTCCTTCTCGGACGGCTTCAGCACGAAGGTGTTGCCGGTCGCGATGGCGATCGGGAACATCCACATCGGGACCATCGCCGGGAAGTTGAACGGCGTGATGCCCGCGACCACGCCCAGCGGCTGGCGGATCGAGGAGACGTCCACGCGGCTGGCGACCTGCGTCGACAGCTCGCCCTTCAGCTGCACGTTGATCCCGCACGCCAGGTCCACGATCTCCAGGCCGCGGGCGACCTCGCCCAGCGCGTCCGAGTGCACCTTGCCGTGCTCGGCGGTGATCAGCTCGGCGATCGCGTCGCGGTTCGCGTCCAGCAGGGCGCGGAAGCGGAACAGGATCTCCGTGCGCTTGGCCAGCGAGGACTGGCCCCAGGTCGCATACGCGTCCTTCGCGGCGGCCACCGCCGCGTCGACCTCGTCGACCGAGGCGAACGCGACCTTGGTGGTGACGGCGCCGGTCGCCGGGTCGGTGACCGGCCCGTACGTGCCCGACGCGCCTTCGACGGTCTTGCCGCCGATCCAGTGGTTGACGATCTTCGTCATGACCGGTTACTCCTTCACAGATGGCGGCGTCGGGTCGAGACGTGCCGTTCGTACAGCTCACGTGCCTTGACCGCGGACGCTCGGGTCGCGGTCTCGGCCACAGGTACATCCCACCAGGCCTGCGCGGGAGGCGGGCCCGACACAGTGTCGGCCGTTTCGGTCTCCACGTAGACACATGTGGGAGTGTCGGCGGCCCGCGCCTCGGCGAGCGCCGAGCGCAGGTCACGGACGGTCTTGGCGCGCAGGACGCGCATGCCGAGGCTGGCCGCGTTGGCGGCCAGGTCGACGGGGAGCGGGGCGCCGGTGAAGGTGCCGTCCGCCGAGGGGAAGCGGTAGGCGGTGCCGAACCGCTCGCCGCCCACCGACTCGGAGAGTCCGCCGATGGAGGCGTAGCCGTGGTTCTGCACGAGCAGCACCTTGATGGCTATCCCCTCCTGTACGGCGGTGACTATCTCGGTCGGCATCATCAGATACGTGCCGTCGCCGACCAGCGCCCAGACGTTCCGCTCGGGCGCCGCGAGTTTCACCCCGATGGCGGCCGGGATCTCGTAGCCCATGCACGAGTAGCCGTACTCCAGGTGGTACTGGTCCCGCGACCGGGTCCGCCACATCCGGTGCAGGTCACCGGGGAGCGAGCCGGCCGCGTTGACCAGGACGTCCGTCTCGTCGACGAGCGCGTCCAGGGCGCCGAGGACCTGCGGCTGGGTCGGCCGGATGTCCGGCTCCTCGGCCTCGTAGCAGGCGTCGACGCGCTGTTCCCAGCGCTCCTTGTCCTCGGTGTACTCGGTGACGTAGGAGTCGGCCACACGGTGGCCGTGCATCGCCAGCGCCTCGGTCAGTTCGGCGAGGCCGCCGCGGGCGTCGGCGATCAGGGGCAGACCGGCGAGCTTGTGGCCGTCGAAGGGCGCGATGTTGAGGTTGAGGAAGCGGACGTCCGGGTTCTCGAAGAGGGTGCCGGAGGCCGTGGTGAAGTCGGTGTAGCGGGTGCCGACGCCGATCACCAGGTCGGCGGTGCGGGCGAGTTCGTCGGCGGTGGCGGTGCCGGTGTGGCCGACGCCCCCGACGTCCTGCGGGTGGTCCCAGCGCAGCGAGCCCTTGCCGGCCTGGGTGGACGCGACCGGGATGCGGGTGGCCTCGGCGAACTCGGCGAGGACGGCTTCGGCGCGGCTGTGGTGGACCCCGCCGCCCGCGATGACCAGGGGGCGCCCGGCGCTCCTGATCGCCCTTACGGCGGCGGCGAGTTCGACCGGGTCGGCGCCCGGCCGTCGTACCGTCCACACCCGCTCCGCGAAGAACTCCTCGGGCCAGTCGTACGCCTCGGCCTGGACGTCCTGCGGGAGCGCCAGCGTCACGGCGCCGGTGTCGACGGGGTCGGTGAGCACGCGCATGGCGTGCAGGGCCGACGGGATCAGCTGCTCGGGGCGGGTGATCCGGTCGAAGAACCTCGACACCGGGCGCAGGGTGTCGTTGACCGACACGTCGGCGGCGTGCGGGACTTCGAGCTGCTGGAGGACCGGGTCGGCGGGGCGGGTCGCGAAGACGTCGCCGGGCAGCAGCAGCACCGGGAGGTGGTTGATCGTCGCGAGGGCGGCGCCGGTGACCAGGTTGGTGGCGCCGGGGCCGATGGAGGTGGTGACGGCGTGCGTGGCGAGACGGTTCGACTGACGCGCGTAGCCGACGGCCGCTTGCACCATGGCCTGTTCGTTGCGGCCCTGGTGGTACGGCATCTCGTCCGCGTGCTCCAGGAGTGCCTGGCCGAGGCCGGCCACGTTGCCGTGGCCGAAGATGCCCCAGGTGGCGCCGATCAGGCGGCGTCGCTCGCCGTCCCGTTCGGTGTACTGGGCGGCGAGGAAGCGGACAAGCGCTTGCGCGACGGTGAGCCGTATCGTCATCGATACCCCTCTGCGCTTTCTACGTGGGCCGGGTGGAAGCAGATCCGCCACTCCCGCGTCTCACCCGGCCCCGCCATGACGTTCAGGTAGTACATGTCGTGCCCGGGCTGCGCGATCGACGGGCCGTGCCATCCGTCGGGGACCAGCACGACGTCGCCGGAGCGGACCTCGGCGAGGACGTCCGTACCGCCCTCACGGGAGGGGAATACGCGCTGATAGCCGAAACCGTTCGGTCCGTCGATCTCGAAGTAGTAGATCTCCTCCAGCTCCGACTCCTCGCCGGGCCGGTGCTCGTCGTGCTTGTGCGACGGGTACGAGGACCAGTTGCCGCCGGGGGTGATCACCTCGACGGCGATGAGCTTGTCGCAGTCGAAGGCGTCCGCGGAGGCGAAGTTGCGCACCCGGCGGGCGCTGGTGCCGCTGCCGCGGTCTTCGACGGGGACCTCCGGCGCGGGGCCGTAGCGGGCGGGGAGTCGTCGCTCGCACTTCGCTCCTGCCAGGGCGAAGCGGCCTCCCGCGCCGGAGGCGATCTGGACCTGGGTGTCCCGGGGCACGTAGACGAAGTCGGAGACTCCGGCGAACACGCTCTCCCGGCCCAGGATCTGGAACTCTGTTCCCTCTGTTCGCACCGTACAACCGCCTTGCAGCGGAAGCACGATCCACTCACTGTCCCCGGTGGTGAACAAGTGGCTGCCACCAGGCGGCAGTTCGACGATCCGGAGGCTGCTGTGCGCCCAGCCGGCCCGCTTCGGGTCGACGTCGAGCACGTACTGTGCGTTCGCGGTCGAACCCTTGCTCAGGTGCAGCTCGTTCGTCGTCATCAGGGCCTCACAGCAGTCCTACGGCGGTGTCCACGGCGGCGGCCACGTCGCCGTCCGCCGGGTACAGCAGCGAGCGGCCGACCACCAGGCCGCGCACGGTGGGGAGTTGGAGGGCGCTGCGCCACTTCTCGTACGCACCGTCCTGGTCATCGCCCACTTCGCCGCCCAGGAGCACGGCGGGCAGCGTGGACGTCTCCATGACCTGGGCCATGTCGTCGGGGTTGTCGGTGACCGGCACCTTGAGCCAGGTGTAGGCCGAACTCCCGCCGAGGCCGGAGGCGATGGCGATCGACCGGGTGACCGCCTCGGCGGACAGGTCGTTCCTGACCTTGCCCTCGGGGGTGCGGCTGCTGATGAACGGCTCGACGAAGACCGGCAGTCGGCGTGCGGCCATTTCGTCGATGGCGCGGGCGGTGGACTCCAGGGTGGTCAGCGAGCCCGGGTCGTCGTAGTCGATCCGCAGCAGCAGCTTGCCGGCGTCGAACCCGAGGCGCTGTATGTCCTCGGCGCGGTGGCCGGTGAACCGGTCGTCGAGCTCGAAGCGGGCGCCCTGCAGTCCGCCGCGGTTCATCGAGCCCATGACGACCTTGCCGTCGAGGACGCCGAGCAGCAGCAGGTCGTCGAGGATGTCGGCGGTGGCGAGGACGCCGTCGACGCCGGGCCGGGACAGCGCCAGGCAGAGCCGCTCCAGCAGTTCCGCCCGGTTGGCCATGGCGAGCCTGTCGCCGCCCACACCGAGGGCGCCGCGGGCCGGGTGGTCGGCGGCGACGATCATCAGCCTGCCGTCCTCGTCGAGGAGCGGACGGCGGCTTCGTCGCGCGGCCGCCTCGGCGATGGCCTCGGGGTGGTGGGTGCGGGTGTGCACGAGGGCCGCGATGTCCACGCCCGGCTGCTTGGCGGGGGCTGCGCCGACGTGGTGCGCGCCCGCGACGCGGCCGGCCCTCACAGCACCGCTCCGGCGGCGAGCGCGGCCGCGATCTCTTCGCCGGTCGGCATGGCGGAGGAGCACTCCAGGCGGGAGGCCACGATGGCGCCGGCCGCGTTGGCGTGCCGCATGATCTTCTCCAGGTCCCAGCCTTCGAGGAGGCCGTGGCAGAGGGAACCGCCGAAGGCGTCACCGGCGCCGAGTCCGTTGAGGACGTTGACGGGCAGCGGCGGCACCTCGGCGCAGTCGCCGTCACGGTTGACGGCGAGGACGCCCTTGGGCCCCTGCTTGACGACGGCGATCTCGACACCGGCGTCGAGCAGGGCCTGCGCGGCGGCCTGCGGCTCCCGCACGCCGGTCGCCACCTCGACCTCTTCGAGGTTGCCGACGGCGACGGTGGTGTGCTTGAGGGCCTCGGCGTAGAAGGGGCGGGCCGACTCCGGGTCGTTCCAGAACATCGGCCGCCAGTCGAGGTCGAAGACGGTGGTCCCGGCCTTGGCGCGGTGGGCGAGGGCCGCGAGGGTCGCCGTACGGCTGGGCTCCTCGCTCAGGCCGGTGCCGGTGACCCAGAAGATCCGGGCGTCCCGGACGGCGTCGAGGTCCAGGTCGTGGGCGTCGATCTCCAGGTCCGGGGCCTTGGGCTGCCGGTAGAAGTACAGCGGGAAGTCGTCCGGCGGGAAGACCTCGCAGAAGGTGACCGGGGTGTTCAGTCCGGGCACGGCGGTGACCCAGCGGTCGTCCACCCCGAAGTCGCGCAGCGCCTCGTGCAGGTAGCTGCCGAAGGCGTCCTGCCCGGTGCGGCTGATGACGGCGGTGTTCCGGCCCAGGCGGGCGGCGGCCACGGCCACGTTCGTCGCCGACCCGCCGAGGAACTTGCCGAAGGACGACACCTGGGCGAGCGGGACACCGGTCTGGAGCGGATAGAGATCCACCCCGATCCGCCCCATGGTGATCAGGTCGTACGCCATCGGTTTCCCTTCGTCACGGCTCTCCCCCGGTTTGTAGTCCTGGACAGGAGGTCGTGTCAATGGTTTGTCCGGACATTCGGACGAGACGATGCCGACAGGCCGGATCCGGGGCGGCGGGTGCGGGCCCGCCCACACCGGCCCACACATGTCAACGCGCCCCGCTGACACGCTGACGCGCGCCTATGCCCCAGCTGTGTCACAAACACCCCTGTTGTGTCACACATGTCGCGCCTACGCGGGTTGTCGGTCACACCAGGCCCACAGCCGCTTGCCCACAGTCACTCTCCGTCGTTGACCGGGCACAGGCTTTGTGATCGCCAGCGCAGCGCCCGGCTCCCCCGACGACCGCCTCCGGTCGCCCCCGCGGTGCGCGCAGGGAGGTGCATCTCATGACCGACCGACGGCTCTGGTCCTACAAGGAGATCGCGGCACACATCCGGGTGCAGCCCGACACCGTCCGCTCCTACCGCAAACACGGGCTCCTCCCGCCACCCGACCACGTCGAGGGCGGCAAGCCCTACTGGTACGCCGACACGGTCCGCGCCTGGGTCGCCTCCCGGCCGGGCAACAGAAACCGCGGAGACGCCTGAACCGCGGCCGGCGGGGCGTTCAGGCCCACGGCTCGATGACCGTCACCCCGGCCCCCCGTGCCCCGCCCATCGCCGCCAGGGCCTGCGGGGCCGCGTCCAGGGTGATCGTCGAGGTCACCAGGAGGTCGGGGCGGAGGGTGCCCGCGCGGACCAGTTCGAGCATGGCGGGGTAGGCGTGCGCCGCCATGCCGTGGCTGCCGAGGAGTTCCAGTTCCAGGGCGAGCGCGCGGGCCAGGGGTACGGGGGTGGTGCCGTCCGGGGACGGCAGCAGGCCCACCTGGACGTGCCGGCCGCGGCGGCGCAGGGAGTTGACCGAGGCGGCGGCGGTGGGCGGTGAACCGAGGGCGTCCAGGGAGAGGTGGCTGCCGCCGGCGGTCAGCTCGCGGACCGTCGCCGCCGGGTCGTCGCCGGCCCCCGCGTCCACGCAGTGCGCCGCGCCGAACCTCCTTGCCAGGTCCAGGGCTTGGGGCGACACGTCGACCGCGACCACCCGCGCTCCGGCCGCCGCCGCGATCATCACCGCCGACAGGCCCACGCCTCCGCAGCCGTACACCGACACCCACTCCCCCGCCGCGACCCTGCCCCGCTGCACCACCGCGCGGAACGCCGTCGCGAACCGGCAGCCCAGGGAGGCGGCCGTCGCGTACGACATGCCCTCCGGGATCGCCACCAGGTTCACGTCGGCGTGGTCCAGGGCCACGTACTGGGCGAAGGAGCCCCAGTGCGTGAAGCCGGGCTGGGTCTGGCGTTCGCAGACCTGCTGGTCGCCGGCCGCGCAGGACGGGCAGCCGCCGCAGGCGCAGACGAAGGGGACGGTGACCCGGTCGCCGGGGCGCCGGCCGGTCACCGCGGCGCCGGTCTCCTCGACCACACCGGCGAGTTCATGGCCGGGCACGTGCGGAAGCGTGATGTCCGGGTCGTGCCCCGCCCAGCCGTGCCAGTCGCTCCGGCACAGGCCGGTGGCCTCGACCCGGACCACCACTCCGTGCGGCGCCGGGCGGGGGTCCGGCACGTCCCGTACCTCGGCGGGGCTGCCGTAGTGGTCGAAGACGACTGCTCGCATGCGCGCGTGCTCCTTCCGGGGGCTCTGCGAAGGCTAAGCGGCACGAGGGCCGCGGTGCAGCACCGGTACCGGCCCTCCGCGGCCGGTCGCCGCCGTGGCCGGCGGTGGCGGAACGGCGGCCGCGGGGCCCTCGGTGCGCGGTGGAACCGGCTGCCGGCGCGTCCGTGCGCGCGGCGGACCCCCCGCCCGGCCTTTCACCGAATCCACGCCGTGCGGGGCACCGCCCGGGCCGGGATGGCTCCCCACCCCCTCTCCGGACTGCGACATTCGGCGCATATGCCTAGAGTGCGGGTAATCGCCTCACTCCAGTTCCGCCAGCCCCGATCCGCCACGCGCCGCTCGCGCCCGCAGGAGCACCCAGAGGGACCCCGCCGTGACCCACTCTCCGTCGCCCCGTCGGCCGCAGGCCCGTATCCCCGGTCCGCAGCAGCCGCCACCGCCGTACCCCCGTATCCGCACCGGCCTGTGGAAGCGCTGCCTCGGCGGCGGGCTGGCCCTGTGGGCGCTGACCGCGGTGGTGACGTACGCGACGAAGAACACCACGCTGCTGCCGACGCTCATCCTGCTCGGCAGCTTCCTCGTCCCGGTCGCCTTCGTGCTGTGGGCGTACGAGCGGCACGGCCGTGACCTCGGCGTCAGCGCGATCCTCGGCTGCTTCCTGACCGGCGGCACGCTCGGGGTGCTGGGCGCCTCGGTGATGGAGTCCTACCTCGTCCGCCCCTCCTGGGGGATGTTCGTCGCCGTCGGCCTGATCGAGGAGGCGGTGAAGCTCGGCGCGCTGATGTTCGTGCTGCGCCGGCTGCCCGGGATCCGGGGCATGCGGGCCGGGCTGGTGCTCGGCGCCGCCGTCGGCTTCGGCTTCGCGGCCCTGGAGAGCGCCGGCTACGCCTTCAACGCGGCGGTCTCCACCGAGGGCATCGACCTGCGGGCGCTGATCGAGACGGAGATCCTGCGCGGGGTACTGGCCCCCTTCGGGCACGGCCTGTGGACGGCGATCGCCGGCGGGGTCCTGCTCTCCTGCCGCCGCCCGAACGGCCGCTTCCGCCTCACCACCCCGGTCGTGGGCACCTACCTCGGTGTCGCCCTGCTGCACGCCCTGTGGGACTCCACGCACGGCATCGCGATCTGGCTGGTGGCACAGCTGGCGGGCACCGGACTGGACCGGCGGTTGTTCGCCGAGGGGTACATCCCGCGCCCCACGGCCGCACAGGAGCACCTCTTCACACTGTTCTCGGTCGGTCTGCTGGTGCTCGTCTCGCTGCTCGGCATCGCCTGGGTGCGCTCGCTGGCACGCCGGGAGCCCTCTTGGAGAAATACCCCCTAGGGGTATAGTGTCAAAACAGTGGGGTTCCCTCGCGGGCCCCACCGGCCCCACACGCCTCCACGAGGAGAACGACATGACCGCCCAGACCGACACCCAGGATTCCGTGACCGCCGTCTACAAGGTGACCGGCATGAGCTGCGGACACTGCGAGGGTTCCGTCTCCGCCGAGATCTCCGAGCTGCCCGGCGTCAGCTCGGTGCAGGCCGTCGCGTCCAGCGGTGAGGTCACGGTCGTCTCCGCGGGCCCGCTCGACGAGGAGGCGGTCCGCGCCGCCGTCGACGAGGCGGGCTTCGAACTCGCCGGCCGGGTCTGACCTCGTCGAAGCCGCGGCCGGTACCCGCAACACGCGCAGCACCCGCAGTACGTACGACGGAAACGTATCTCTCCGCCGGGCCGTGCCGACCAGCTGATACTGGCTCCGTGCGGTCCGGTCCGTTGTCTGGAGTCCGGACATGACCAGCACCACCACCGCAGAGACACAGATAGCCGAGCCGGCCCCCGGCCCGACGGCCGAGGTCGAGCTGATCATCGGCGGGATGACCTGCGCCTCCTGCGCGGCCCGGGTCGAGAAGAAGCTCAACCGCATGGACGGCGTCACCGCCACGGTGAACTACGCGACCGAGAAGGCGAAGGTCACATACCCCGGGGGGGTCCAGGTCGCCGACCTGATCGCCACGGTCGTGAAGACCGGGTACACCGCCGAGCAGCCCGCACCCCCGGAGCCGGCTGACGAACCGGAACCGCAGGCCCGGCCCGAGCGGGATCCCGAACTCGCCGCGCTCCGCCATCGCCTGCTCGTCTCCGCCCTGCTGGCCGCGCCGGTGGTGCTGCTCGCCATGGTTCCGGCGTGGCAGTTCGACAACTGGCAGTGGCTGTCCCTGACGCTCGCCGCTCCGGTCGTCGTCTGGGGCGGCCTGCCGTTCCACCGGGCCGCCTGGACCAACGCCCGGCACGGCGCGGCCACCATGGACACCCTGGTCTCGGTCGGCACGCTGGCCGCGTTCGGCTGGTCGCTGTGGGCGCTGTTCTTCGGTGACGCGGGCATGGCCGGCATGCACGACGAGTTCCGGTTCACCGTCTCCCGGGCGGACGGCGGCATGGGGGGCGCGTCCTCGATCTACCTCGAAGTCGCCTCCGGGGTCGTCGCGCTGATCCTGCTCGGCCGCTATCTGGAGGCCCGCTCCAAGCGGCGCGCGGGGGCGGCCCTGCGGGCGCTGATGGAGCTGGGCGCCAAGGACGTGGCGGTGCTGCGGGCCGGACGTGAGGTCCGGGTCCCGGTGGCATCGCTGGCGGTCGGCGACCGGTTCGTCGTACGGCCCGGGGAGAAGATCGCGACCGACGGGACCGTGGTCGAGGGCGCCTCGGCGGTGGACGCGTCGATGCTGACCGGCGAGTCGGTGCCGGTGGACGTGACCGTGGGCGACGCCGTCACGGGCGCGACCGTCAACGCGGGCGGGCGGCTGGTCGTCGAGGCCGGCCGGGTCGGGGCCGACACCCAGCTCGCGCGGATGGCACGGCTGGTGGAGGACGCGCAGAACGGCAAGGCCGAGGTGCAGCGGCTCGCCGACCGGATCTCCGCCGTCTTCGTGCCCGTGGTCATCCTGATCGCGCTCGCGACCTTCGGGGTCTGGCTCGGTGTCACCGGTGACACGGCCGCCGCGTTCACGGCCGCCGTCGCCGTGCTGATCATCGCCTGCCCGTGCGCCCTGGGCCTGGCCACGCCGACCGCGCTGATGGTCGGCACCGGGCGGGGCGCGCAGCTCGGCATCCTCATCAAGGGCCCGGAGGTGCTGGAGTCCACCCGCCGGGTCGACACCGTCGTGCTCGACAAGACCGGGACGGTGACCACCGGGCGGATGAGCCTCCAGGAGGTGTACGTCGCCGACGGCGCCGACAAGGACGAGGTGCTGCGGCTCGCGGGCGCCCTCGAACACGCCTCGGAGCATCCGGTGGCGCGGGCGATCGCCGCGGGGGCCGAGGAGCGGGTCGGGGCCCTGCCTGCGGCCGAACACTTCGAGAACGTACCCGGTCGGGGCGTACGCGGGCGCGTGGACGGCCGTGAGGTGGCCGTGGGGCGCCTCTTCGACGCCGTACCGCAGGAGTTGACCGCCGCCCGCTCCCGGGCCGAGGAGGAGGGCCGTACGGCCGTCCTGGCCGGCTGGGGCGGTGAGGCCCGCGCCGTTCTCGCCCTCGCGGACACGGTCAAGGCGACCAGCGCCGAGGCGGTACGCGAACTGCGGGACCTCGGGCTGACGCCGGTGCTGCTGACCGGGGACAACCGGGCGGTGGCCGAGGCGGTCGCCCGGGCGGTCGGGATCGACGCCCAGGACGTGATCGCCGAGGTGCTGCCCGAGGAGAAGGTCGACGTCGTACGACGGCTGCAGCGCGAGGGACGCACGGTCGCCATGGTCGGCGACGGCGTCAACGACGCGGCCGCACTGGCCGCCGCCGACCTGGGTCTGGCGATGGGCACGGGGGCGGACGCGGCGATCGAGGCCGGCGACCTGACCCTCGTCCGCGGCGACCTGCGGGTGGCGGCGGACGCGATCCGGCTCTCCCGGCGGACCCTGGCCACCATCAAGGGCAACCTCGTGTGGGCCTTCGGCTACAACGTGGCCGCGCTCCCACTGGCCGCCGCCGGACTGCTCAATCCGATGATCGCGGGCGCCACGATGGCCTTCTCGTCCGTGTTCGTGGTGACCAACAGCCTGCGGCTGCGCACCTTCCGCTGAAAGTTACCGCCGGTTCGCGGCAGCGGATGCAGAAGTCCCCCTGGAGTCCAACGCGCACCTCACATAAGCTCTTCACAAGGCTCGCGCATCATCCTTACGCTTGAGCTCCGATCGCCGTATCGGGGCTCTTGCGTATCTAACGGACATATGCAAGAGACGCAGATCACAGTGATGCGAACGTAACCATCGAAGGGGTTCGAAGGTCTAAGTTGGCGATGTCAGACCAGCGTCTTGGGGGGCGCTGACCTGGCATCTGGGGATGTCTTGGGGGACTTCCTCAGAGATGCGTTGCCGGGACACGTACGACGGGAAGCTTTGAGCGGCCCTCCCGTGCGGTACGGGTCCCGGCAGACCGCACCGCATCACTGGAGTACGACATGTAGTACGGCGAGTTCTGCTCGTTGTGCTCAAAGCAGCGAATTCAGGCGCTGCCATACCGAGCGCCCGGCCGGATCCCGTGGGGGGAATCCGCACCGGGACACGGGAAGGCGCCCTGGTCGCCGGCCCGTGGGGGGACCGGCGCTCCAGGGCGCCTTCTGCTGTGCGCGTGCGGTTTTCAGCCGTGACCGTACGGTTTCCGCCGCGTTCCGCTGTGTCCGTGCGGCGGGGGCACCGATGACGGCGGCGCCCCCTGACCGGTGACGGCTGGTGTCAGCGCTCCTCGACCGGCACGAAGTCGCGCTCGACGACACCCGTGTAGATCTGGCGCGGGCGGCCGATGCGGGAACCCGGCTCCTTGATCATTTCCTGCCACTGGGCGATCCAGCCCGGCAGCCGGCCGAGGGCGAACAGGACCGTGAACATCTCGGTCGGGAAGCCCATCGCGCGGTAGATCAGGCCGGTGTAGAAGTCGACGTTCGGGTAGAGGTTGCGCGAGACGAAGTAGTCGTCGGAGAGCGCGTGCTCCTCCAGCTTCAGCGCGATGTCCAGCAGCTCGTCGGACTTGCCGAGGGCGGAGAGGACGTCGTGCGCGGCGGACTTGATGATCTTGGCGCGCGGGTCGAAGGACTTGTAGACCCGGTGGCCGAAGCCCATCAGGCGGACGCCGTCCTCCTTGTTCTTCACCTTGCGGATGAAGGAGTCGACGTCACCGCCGTTGGCCTGGATGCCCTCCAGCATCTCCAGCACGGACTGGTTGGCGCCACCGTGCAGCGGGCCCCACAGGGCGGAGATGCCGGCCGAGATCGACGCGAACATGTTCGCCTGCGACGAGCCGACCAGGCGGACCGTCGACGTCGAACAGTTCTGCTCGTGGTCGGCGTGCAGGATCAGCAGCTTGTCCAGCGCCGAGACGACGACCGGGTCCAGCTCGTAGTCCTGCGCCGGCACCGAGAACGTCATGCGCAGGAAGTTCTCCACGTAGGAGAGGTCGTTGCGCGGGTAGACGAACGGGTGGCCCACCGACTTCTTGTACGCGTACGCGGCGATCGTCGGAAGCTTGGCGAGCAGCCGGATGGTGGAGAGGTCGCGCTGCTTCGCGTCGAACGGGTTGTGGCTGTCCTGGTAGAAGGTGGACAGCGCCGACACCACCGACGACAGCATGGCCATCGGGTGGGCGTCGCGCGGGAAGCCCCGGTAGAAGTTCTTGACGTCCTCGTGCAGCAGGGTGTGCCGCGTGATCTCGTTCTTGAACGTGGTCAGCTCATCCACGGTCGGCAGCTCACCGTTGATCAGCAGGTACGCCACCTCAAGGAAGGTGGAGCGCTCCGCCAGCTGCTCGATCGGGTAGCCGCGGTACCGAAGGATGCCCGCCTCACCGTCGAGGTAGGTAATGGCGGATTTGTAGGCGGCAGTGTTGCCGTACCCGCTGTCCAGGGTCACCAGACCGGTCTGGGCGCGGAGCTTCCCGATGTCGAAGCCCTTGTCGCCGACGGTGCTGTCGACCACCGGGTAGGTGTACTCGCCGTCGCCGTACCGCAGTACTACAGAGTTGTCGCTCACGTCTTCCCTCACCGACGTAGTGCCTCATCTTCGAGGTGCCCTGACTGTCTCTACCATCCCCCATTTGGCTCAGGAGAGTGCACTCGGGGTCGGCCATTAGGCCCATCGACGGCACTCAGTGCCGCCAATCTGCTCATCCTGCCCCCTTGTCTCGCCATCTGGAAGTGCTCTGTGACCTTCACGACTCATTTGATCGATCATTTTTCGTGATGGTCCCCGGCGCGTCACCTATGCGCCCCTATGAGCCGCCGCGGAGCCGGAAGTCCAGTGCCGTACAGCGCCGTCCTGCCGACACCGTGCGCACCGCCTGACCGATCGCCTTGCGTGAACCGACGAGCACGACCAGCTGCTTGGCCCGGGTGACCGCCGTGTAGAGGAGGTTCCGTTGGAGCATCATCCAGGCACCGGTGGTGACCGGGATCACCACGGCGGGATATTCACTTCCCTGTGAACGGTGGATGGTCACCGCGTAGGCGTGGGCCAGTTCGTCCAGTTCGTCGAACTCGTACGGAACCTCCTCGTCCTCGTCGGTCAGCACCGTGAGGCGCTGGTCGACCGGGTCGAGCGAGGTGACCACGCCCACGGTGCCGTTGAAGACACCGTTCTTGCCCTTCTCGTAATTGTTGCGGATCTGGGTGACCTTGTCGCCGACCCGGAAGACCCGCCCGCCGAACCGCTTCTCGGCGAGGTCGGGACGGCCGGGCGTGATGGCCTGCTGCAACAGACCGTTGAGCGCGCCCGCGCCCGCCGGTCCCCGGTGCATGGGCGCGAGCACCTGCACGTCGCGCCGCGGATCGAGCCCGAACCTGGCCGGGATGCGGCGGGCGGCGACGTCGACGGTGAGCCGCCCGGCCTCCTCCGTCTCGTCCTCCACGAACAGGAAGAAGTCCTTCATCCCCTCGGTGACGGGGGTCTGCCCCGCGTTGATCCGGTGCGCGTTGGTCACCACCCCCGACTGCTGCGCCTGCCGGAAGACCCGGGTGAGACGGACGGCGGGGAGCGGACCGCCCTCGGCGAGCAGGTCCCGGAGCACCTCCCCCGCCCCGACGCTGGGCAGTTGGTCGACGTCACCGACGAACAGCAGGTGCGCACCGGGCGGTACGGCCTTCACCAGCTTGTTGGCGAGGAGCAGATCCAGCATCGACGCCTCGTCGACCACCACCAGGTCGGCGTCCAGCGGCCGGTCCCGGTCGTAGGCCGCGTCACCGCCGGGCTTCAGCTCCAGCAGACGGTGCACGGTCGACGCGTCCGCGCCGGTCAGCTCGGCGAGCCGCTTGGCGGCACGGCCGGTCGGGGCGGCGAGCACCACCTTGGCCCGCCTGGCCCGCGCCAGCTCCACGATCGACCTGACGGTGAACGACTTGCCGCATCCCGGGCCGCCGGTCAGCACGGCGACCTTCGCCGTCAACGCCAGCTTGACGGCGGCCTCCTGCTCGGGGGCGAGGTCGGTGCCGGTGCGGTCCTTCAGCCAGGCGAGCGCCTTGTCCCAGGCGACGTCCTTGAACGACGGCATCCGGTCGTCGCCGGTGCGCAGCAGCCGCAACAGCTGGGAGGCGAGCGCCACTTCGGCGCGGTGGAAGGGAACGAGGTAGACGGCGGTGACGGGTTCGGCGTCGGGGGCGGGCCCGGGCAGCTTCTCCCGTACGACGCCGGGGTCCTCCCCGTCCTCGGGCGGCGCGGCCAGTTCGGCGAGACAGTCGATGACGAGCCCGGTGTCGACCTGGAGCAGCTTGACCGCGTCGGCGATCAGCCGCTCCTCGGGGAGGTAGCAGTGCCCCTGGTCGGCGGACTGCGACAGGGCGTACTGCAACCCCGCCTTCACCCGCTCCGGGCTGTCATGGGGAATCCCCACGGACTGGGCGATCTTGTCGGCGGTGAGGAACCCGATGCCCCAGACGTCGGCGGCGAGCCGGTAGGGCTGGTTCTTCACGACGGAGATCGAGGCGTCGCCGTACTTCTTGTAGATGCGGACCGCGATGGACGTGGACACCTCGACGGTCTGGAGGAAGAGCATGACCTCCTTGATCGCCTTCTGCTCCTCCCACGCGTCGGCGATCTTCCTGGTCCGCTTCGGCCCGAGCCCCGGCACCTCGATGAGCCGCTTCGGCTCCTCCTCGATGATCCGGAGGGTGTCCACGCCGAAGTGCTGGGTGATCCGGTCGGCGAACACCGGCCCGATCCCCTTGACCAGCCCGGACCCCAGATAGCGTCGTATGCCCTGGACGGTGGCCGGCAGCACGGTGGTGTAGTTCTCCACGGTGAACTGCTTGCCGTACTGGGGGTGCGACCCCCAGCGCCCCTCCATCCGCAGCGACTCCCCCACCTGCGCGCCGAGCAGCGCGCCGACGACGGTGAGGAGGTCGCCGGCACCTCTGCCGGTGTCGACACGGGCGACCGTGTACCCGTTCTCCTCGTTGGCGTAGGTGATCCGTTCGAGCACGCCTTCGACGGTGGCGAGCCGTCGTTCGCCGGTGGGGGTCCCCGTCTGCTGAGCCATGAACCGACGGTACCGGTGGGGACTGACAGGGGCGGCGGCCGCCGGTGGTTACGCGTGGGCGCTGATCACACCGCCGGCGCTGAGGACGATGTAGACACGGTCCACCTCGACACCGGCGTCGCGCTCGTTCGCGTCCAGGGTGGCGGACACGCCGCCGGCGTCGCCGAGGATCCGGGCACGGTAGTGGCCCTCACCGGTCTTGGTGACCTTGGCCGTCCAGCCGCCCATGAGCCGGAAGGTGCCCGGTCCCTCGTGTCCGCCGCCCATCCAGGACTGCACCCGGCCGTCCGGCGTGAGCACGATGAACATGTCGTTGGCGTCGAGCCCGGCGTCGTGGCGGTTCGCCTCCATCGTGGCCAGCACGTCACCGCGGTGGACCATCTTGAGCCGGTAGTGCCGGGCACCGAGCTTGTGGATCTCGGCCTTGCTGCCGTCGGGCAGGGGCTGGGTGCGGACGGGGGATGCCGCCTTGGATGCCGCGGCGACGGTGGCGTCGCCCCCGCTGTGGAAGGCGGTCAGCGACAGTGCCGCCGCGGCGACGACGGCCAGCAGGCCGGCGGAACGGACGGTACGGCGGGCACGGTTGGTGGTCATGATGAAAGCTCCCCATGGGCTGTCGGAACGCGGCGCCTCTGCTCCCGCAGGGCGAACCGACCGCGTCGGCTGTTTCGTGACACCCCATGAGATGGCGCCGGGACAGGCGTCGTTCACCCGGGTCTGTCCGCATTCGGTAACAGGGCGACCGGGTGCGGGCACACGCGCGTGCCCGCACTTCGTCGGTCAGCGGGCGCATGCGACCGTCGTGGTCACCGAGGCCGATAGGCGGTGGCCAGTACGGAGACGGTGACCCGGTCGGGCAGGAGGCCGTCCCCGGTCAGGTCCGCACCGCTCACATGTCGCGCGCTCGGCGTCATACCCACCAGGTCCAGCGCCTGCCGCCCGGACAGGACCACGGGGTACTCGACCCGCTCCGTGACGACGGCCTCGAAGCAGGGGGCCAGCGCCCGGTGCAGGCGCTGCTCCTTGGCCGGGTCGACGGTGATCGTTCCGGGCACCCGGCCGTACACCTCGGCCAGGTGCCGCACGGTGGGACGGACCACGATCAGCCGGCCGGCCGGCCGGAGTACCCGGTGGAACTCGGCCGGATTGCGCGGGGCGAACACGTCGAGCACCACGTCGGCCGCCCCGTCGGCGAGCGGGAAGCAACGGAAGACGTCCCAGGCCACCGCGGCGCCCCGCTCGTGGGCCCGGGCCGCCGAGCGCAGCGCGCGCACCGACGTGTCCAGGCCCAGACCGTGGGCACCGGGCAACTGGTCCAGAACACCGGCCAGGTAGTAGCCCGTTCCGCACCCGACGTCCACGACCGCGCCCCGCCGAGGGGCCGAATCGGCCGCCAGGCGGGCAACGGCCTGCCGGATGCGGGCGTACCCGCCGGTGGCCAGGAAGCGGTCCCGGGCCCGGACCATGGCACCGTCGTCGCCGCTGGTGGCCCGGCCGCCCGTCAGGAGGCCGGCATAGCCGTGCCGGGCGATGTCGAAGGCATGGCCCGCCGCACAGCGCAGTGCGCCGGGTTCAGGATGCAGACGGCGCACGCGGCACGCCGGGCAGCGCAACAGGTCGAGGAAGAGTCCGAGGGCAGGGGGAAGCAACACGGGCACGAGGCACTCCTGGCAGAGCCGAAGGGAAGGGACCGTGCCTGCACGCGCGTACGGAGACCGGCGCAACAGGCACACCAAGGAGGGCGACGCCGTCCGGCCTCGCCCTCAGCGCCTTCCGATCACAGGAAGCAGCAGTGCGGGGTGCTCATGAATGCCACGCCGGAAGTTTACGGGTGGGGGTGCTTCTTCAGGGCGCCGAGGAAGGCGGTGAAGGCGAGGGTGGGGAAGGTGAGGGTGGCTCGGGCGGGGGCCTTCGAGTCGCGAACGGCTGTGTGGGTGGGTGACTTCGCTATCTCCACACAGGCGTTGCCGTCGTCGGGGCCTGAGTAGGACGACTTCCGCCAGTTGTCCATGGGTGCCTCACAGCTCTTTCGCCAGCCGGTAGATAAAGTCACGCGACCGTTCGGAGTCGAGTGATACAGCTTCCACCTTACGGAAGCGCGTTCGAAAGACGCTGAGCTGTGCTTCGGAATCGATGAAGGCCGAGCCGTGGGGCACGTCGCGCACGACGGTGTCCAGCTTGAGGAGAGGGCCGCCAACGTGCGTCATCGTGCTGGCCGCCCTGCCGAAACCGTCCAGGTCAAACGGGATGACACGCACGGTGATGTTTTCGGCTTGGGAAAGCTCCACCAGTTTAACGAGTTGGGCCCGGGCGGCAGCCCGGTCGCTCACCCTGATACGAAGGGCGCACTCATGGATCACCAACTCGTACGGGATGGTGAACCGCTGCCGTCGCAGCCGGTGGCCTAGACGCAACTCCAGTTCACCGTCCGTGAGTTCAGGCACCCTGCTGGAGAAGACGCCGCGCGCATAGTCCTCCGTCTGCAGCAGACCCGGAACGTACAGAACCGCCACCTCGCGCATGAACGTAGCGTGGTGCTCCAATTCCGCAAGGTCCAAGAACGACGTGGGTAGCAAGCCCCGATACTCCTCCCACCAGCCGCGTGTCCGGTCGGTAGCCATGACGACCAGGGCGTCGATGAACTCCTCGTCCGTGCAGGCGTAGTGGGATGCGAGGCGCCGCAGCCGCTCCTCGCTCACACCCGCGAGTCCCGATTCAATGTGACTCATCTGGGCGCGATTCGCCCCAAGCAGCGCTGCCGCCTCGATGGCCGTGAGCCCCGCCGCCTCGCGGAGTCGGCGCAGTTCGACGCCCAAGCGCATCTGACGTGCGGTTGCTTCGCGCCTCAGCGGCATCGATTACTCCTCGTTCGGGTCGGATTACGCGATCGGCTTGCTCGGGTACACATGTTAGCCCTACCGTCAGTGACGCACCGCTCACGCATCGGAAGTGCACCGCCCCGTCCTGCCACGACGGCCGCGGCAACGCCACCGCGCGTGAAACTCCCCCACGAACACCGGAGTTGATGACGCATGCCCGAAGCCTGGGAGTACACGCTCACCATCCCCAACGACCTCCGTGCTGTCACCGTCAGCCGGCACACGCTCAGACTGATCCTCGCCGCGCACGGGCTGACGCGGTTCCTCGATGTCGCCGAACTCCTCGCGACCGAGTTGGTCTCCAACGCCGTACGGCATACGAAGGGGCCTGCGGCCCTGCGGGTGCGGTGGTCGCCGCCCGGGACCCTGCGGATCGGCGCGTGGGACGCGGACCCGGAACCGCCGGAGCCGCCCGTGCCGTTGGAGGGACTCGGGGAGGCGGAGGAGGGGCGGGGGCTGGCGCTCGTACGGGCCTGTTCGGATCTGTGGGGGTGGCAGCCGCTGTCGAGATACGGCAACCGGGGGAAGTACGTGTGGTGCGAGCTGGCCGCGGCGTAGAAGGCAGTCCACTTTGTCGTGACTGGCCATGTCCCGACCGTACGGGCGCCCGTTGTGATGGGGCCGACTCCGTCACCGAGAGGCCGTGATGACCATGCCGCCGCGCAACCGCCCGTTCGTCCAGGTCGACGTGTTTTCGCCAAGTCCCTATCGCGGCAACCCGGTAGCGGTCGTCCTCGACGGGGCGGACCTGGCAGACGAGGAGATGCAGCGGCTGGCGCGGTGGACCAACCTGTCGGAGACCACGTTCGTGGTGGCCCCCACCGTCGCGGAGGCGGACTACCGGCTGCGGATCTTCACGCCCGACGGCGAGCTGCCGTTCGCCGGGCACCCCACCCTCGGCTCGGCGCGCGCCTGGCTGGACGGCGGCGGTGTGCCGCTCCACACCGACCGCATCGTGCAGGAATGCGGCGCCGGCCTGGTCACCGTGCGCCGCGGCGACGGCGTGCTGTCCTTCGCCGCCCCGCCGCTGCTGCGGGACGGCGCGCTCGACGACGGATACCTGGCAGAGATCGTGGCCGCGTTCGGCATCGGACGTGACCGGGTCCTCGCCCACCAGTGGGTCGACAACGGGCCGGGCTGGGCCGTGCTCCGGCTGGCCACCGCCGAAGAGGTGCTCGCCCTCGAACCCGACCTCTCCCGCATCCCGACCGCGATGGTCGGCGCGATCGGCGCCTACCCCGACGGTTCCCCGCACGACTTCGAGATGCGGACGTTCGCGCCCCGCTGCGGAGTGCCCGAGGACCCCGCCTGCGGCAGCATGAACGCCGCCGTCGGGCAGTGGCTCACCGCCACCGGCGCGGCCCCCGCCGCCTACCGGGTCTCGCAGGGCGCGCGGGTGGGACGGGCCGCGACCATCGAGGTCACCGCCGACGCGGACGGCACCGTGTGGGTGAGCGGTGCCACGACCGTCTGCGTCCGCGGCACCGTAGCTCTTTGATGAGCACAGAATTGCTCAATTCTCGGCTCTAGCACAATCCTGAACCCCGCTACGGGCGCAATATGCTGCCAACATTGCTCGGATGCGCTCGCCTTCGCGGTTCCGTCGGCCACGCTCGACGGTGTCGTACCGACGGACCACGGAAGGGCACGCAACCATGCCGGGCACCAGCACAGTCACCGTCCACGCCGATCGCGAGGTCCTTCCACATCGCGCGGTGGCACCGCCCATCTACCAGACGGCGGCCTTCTCGGCCCCGGACGGCGAGACGTTCGCGCGGGCTGCCGTCGACCCGCGCGGCCAGGACTTCTACACCCGCTTCGGCAACCCGAACCACGCGCAGGCCGCGGCCGTCGTCGCGGAACTGGAGGGGACCGAGGCGGCCATGGTGACCGCGTCCGGGATGGCCGCGCTCACCACCGCCGTACTGGCCCTGGTGTCCGCCGGTGACCATGTCATCGGGCAACGGTCCACCTACGGCGGTACCGCGTCGGTCCTGCTCAACCTGCTGCCCCGGTTCGGCGTGTCGACCACACTGGTCGACCAGACCGACCCGGAGGCGTTCGAGAAGGCGCTGGCCCCGCACACCCGCCTGATCCTGGTGGAGACCCCGAGCAATCCGCTGCTCCAGATCACCGACCTGCGCGCCGTCACGGACCTGGCCCGCGCGCACGACGTGCCGACCATGGCCGACAACACCTTCGCCACCCCGCTGAACCAGCGCCCGGCGGACTTCGGCGTCGACCTGGTCTGGCACAGCGCGACCAAGTACCTCAACGGCCACACCGACGTCTCCGCCGGAGTGCTGGCCGGTCCGGCCGGACTCCTGGACCGGGTCTGGGACACCGGTCTGCTCACCGGTGCCGTGCTCGGGCCGTTCGACGCGTGGCTGCTGCTGCGCGGGATGCGCACCCTTCCGCTGCGGATGCCCCGGCACAACGCCAACGGCCAGGCGCTCGCGGAGGCCCTGCACGCCCACCCCGCCGTGCGCCGGGTGCACTATCCCGGCTTGTCCTCCCACCCGCAGCACAAGCTGGCCGCGAGCCAGATGAACGGGTTCGGCGGAGTGCTGAGCGTCGAGTTCACCGGCGGCTTCGACGTGGCCGACGCGTTCCTCGGGCGGCTGCGCTACGCCCGCCGGTCGGCAAGCCTCGGCGGCGTGGAATCACTGGCCGTGCACCCGGCGTCCATGTGGCGCGGCATGCTCAGCGACGACCAGCTCGCCGCCGCGGTGCCGCCCGGCCTGGTCCGGCTGGCCGCGGGCGTGGAGGACACGGCCGACCTGGTCGCCGACGTGGTCACGGCGGCCGACGCGGCCGCCACCGCCTGAACAATCCCGGGCTTCACGCGGTGCGGGCGGAGAGCGTCTTCATCGTGACGTAGCTGCTGACCGTGGCGACGCCGGGCAGGTCGGCCAGCCGGTTGGCGTGGAAGGCCTCGTAGGCCGGCAGGTCGGCGACCTCGACCTGGAGCAGGTAGTCGTAGTTGCCGGTGACGTGATGGACGTGGACCACCTCGGGCAGCTGGACGACCGCGCGTTCGAACGCGGCCACGTCGCCGCGGTTGTGCCGCATCAGGCGGACGCCCGCGAACACGCGGAGGCTACGGCCGAGGGCCGCGGGGTCGATCTCCGCCCGGTAGCCGCGGATCACCCCGGTCTCCTCGAGGCGGTGCACGCGCCGCAGGCACGGTGACGGCGACAGACCGACCCGCGCGGCGAGCTCGGCGTTGCTGATCCGCCCGTGCTTCTCGAGCACGGCGAGGATGGACCGATCCACATCATCCATGAGGGCAGATTATTGCTCAGGAACGGGGCTTTCCACCATTCTCCGCCCCTCTGGCCGCGCAATTTCCTGCCAACGTTGCCGGGATCGGCCTCCATCCACACGCCGCTCGGCAAGACTTGTCCGCATCGTCAATCCGGGCAAACAACCACTATTCGTAGAGGAGCTTTCTGATGAGGATCCTGCTTGCCGGCGGCACCGTGGTCAGCATGGACCCGGCCGTCGGCGATCTCGAACGCGGTGACGTGCTGATCGAGGACGGCGTGATCGTCGAGGTGGCCGAGGCGATCGACGCCCCGGACGCCGAGGTGATCGACGCGACCGACCGGATCGTGATGCCCGGCTTCGTGGACACCCATCGGCACACCTGGCAGACCGCGTTCCGCGGTATCGGCGCGGACTGGACGTTCCCCGAGTGGGCGCAGGCCATGCACCGGACGCTGAAGCCCCGCTACCGGCCCGAGGACGTCTATCTGGGCACCCTGCTCGGCCGCCTCGAGGCCCTGCACTCCGGTGTGACCACGATGCTCGACTGGTTCCACTGCGCGCAGAGCCCCGAGCACGCGGACGCCGGTGTCGCGGCGCTGCGGGACGCGCCGGGGCGGTCGGTCTTCTGCCACGGCGCGGGATGGGGCACCGCCGACTCCGTCGAGGCCGAGATCCGCCGTGTGCGGTCCGCGCTCCCCGGCGACGACACTCTGGTCACCATGGCGTTCGGGCTGCGCGGTGCGGAGGACACCTCCATGGACACCGTCGCCGAGGAGCTGAAGCTGGCGGCCGAACTGGGCCTGCGGACCAGCCTGCACGTCGAGTCCGAGGGAATCCGGCGCCCGGTCGCCGACCTGCACGAGCACGGGCTGCTGCGGGACACCACGACGTTCGTGCACGCGAACGGGATCGGCGACGACGAGCTGCGGATGCTCGCCGACGCCGGCGCCACGGTGTCCATCAGCCCGGACGTCGAGCTGAAGATGGGGTTCGGCTGGCCGATGACCGGCCGGATGCTGGCCGCGGGCCTGCGCCCGACGCTCTCCGTCGACGACGTCCCGTCGGTCGGCGGCGACATGTTCTCCACCATGCGCACCACCTACGTCGTACAGCGCGGCCTGGACGGCGGACTCGACTCCCGTGACCTGCTGGAGTTCGCCACCGTCGACGGCGCCCACGCCCTGGGCCTCGCCGCCCGCACGGGCAGCCTCACGCCCGGCAAGGACGCCGACGTGATCCTGTTGCGCACCGACGACATCACCGTCGCCCCGGTCACCGACCCCGCCGGCACGATCGTCGCCGCCGGTCACCCCGGCCTGGTCGACACGGTCCTCGTCGCGGGCCGCGTCGTGAAGCGGGACGGCGCGCTGGTCGACGTGGACCTGCGGGCGCTGCGCACCCGCCTGCGGGAGTCCCGCGACCGGGTCGCGGCGGCCGCCGGCGTCCCGCTGGACGGCACCTGGCGCCCGCAGCCGAACACGGCGTGACCGCAGAGACCGAGTCCGGGCGGGTGGCGCGCGCGGGCGCGGGGCCCCGACGGCCGGACAGCGGGGGGCGTGCTGTTGGCCGAAACAGCCCGCAGGAGCGGCTCGCGTCACGCGATGATGCTGATCGGCAGCCACCTGACGCATCACTGGGGGAGTTCTTGTGAGTCCGAGTCCGCGCGAGGTGTTTCTCCGGCTTGTCCACGGGGTCGCCGACGGGAACTTCGGGGAGTTGCCCGACCTGTACGGCGAGCTCACCGATGTCCGGCATCCGATGGCGACGCCGGAGTCCGAGCCGTTGACGAGCCGACGTGCGCTCCGGGAGCACTTCACGGTGCCGCCGGAGGTTCGGGAGGCCTCACCGAAGAGGCGGGTCGTCGATGTCGTCGTGCACGAGACCGCCGACCCCGAAGTGATCGTCGCCGAGTTCGCCTACGAGTTCACGGCGCCGGACGACTCCACGGCCAAAGTGCCCTGCGTCTTCGTCATGCGTGTCCGGGACGGTCGGATCGTCGAGTCCCGCGACTACATCGACCCGATCCGCACGTACACGGCGCGCGGGGACCTCGACCTCCTCATCACGGCGTTGCGGAAGGATGGCTCCTAAGGCACTCCTAAGGCCCGTCGGACGGATCAGGTCGCAGGAGATCGACGGTGCCGCATCGATGCCGGCGGCCTGCGAATGCAATTTCCCCTTGCGGCCGGGTGGCGGGATCCGCGGTGGGCGGTGAAGGTGGGCGGCGGGAACTTTTTCGCGCGCAGGGAGAACCTGAGATGCCCGAGATCACCACTCCGTACGCGACCGGCACGCCGTGCTGGGTCGACTTGATGGCACAGGACCAGCAGGCCGCGCTGGACTTCTACCGTGACCTGTTCGGCTGGCAGGGCGAGGTCGGCCCGGGCGAGTTCGGGGGGTACGCGGTCTGCACGCTGCGGGGCAAGCCGGTGGCCGGCATCGGTCCCGCCATGGCGCCCGAGGGGCAGCCGGAGCCGCCGACCGTCTGGACGACCTACCTCGCCAGCACCGACGCACCGGCCACTCAGGACGCGATCGTCTCGGCGGGCGGCACCCTGCTGGCCCCGGTGATGGACGTCGGCGGACTCGGCCGGATGCTGATCGCCGCCGACCCGCAGGGCGCGGTGTTCGGGGTGTGGCAGCCGGGCGAGTTCCACGGCGCCGGGCTGGTCAACGAGCCGGGCACGCTGATCTGGAACGAGCTGAACACCAGCGACGTACTCGGCGCCACCGGCTTCTACGGCGAGTCCTTCGGCATCGAGATCCAGCCGATGGAGGGCGCCGACGGGGACTACTGGTCGCTGAACGTCGGCGGCAAAGCCGTCGGCGGTGCCGCACAGCTCGGCGACGACCGGCCCGGCGTCCCGCCGCACTGGCTGACGTACTTCGCGGTGGACGACGTCGACTCCACGGTGGACGCGCTGGTCAAGCGCAACGGATCAGTACTGGCACCGCCGTTCGAGATGATGGCCGGCCGGATGTCGGTGGTCGCCGACCCGCAGGGCGCGACCTTCGCGGTCTTCAAGCCCAAGCCGATGTGACACACCCTCGGTAGCGCAACAGCTCACCGGAGGCACCGGGTTCGGCCCTTCTCTGCCTCGCCTTCCGTACAGTCCGGGACACCCTGGGGTGACCGGCGTACGGGAGGGGGGCGGGGATGGGGACAGGGAAAGGGAGCAGCCGGAATAGCCGTGCGACCGACCCGTGTTGCGCGGTCATGACGACGAACGCACCGCACTCCGAGGTCCTGCGATACACCGCCTTCTCCGGCCGCCCCGAGGGCGGGAACCCCGCCGGTGTCGTACTGGACGCCAGTGGCCTGGACGACGACGCCATGCTGGCGATCGCCGCCGACCTCGGGTACTCGGAGTCCGCGTTCCTGACCGCGCCCCCGGAGGGCCTCGGCGGCGAACGCGCCTACACCATCCGTTACTTCAGCCCCAAGGCCGAGGTGTCGTTCTGCGGGCACGCCACCATCGCGGCCGCGATCGCACTCGCCGAGCGGATCGGCCCCGGCGAGCTGGTGTTCACGACGCGCGCCGGTACCGTGCCGGTCGAGGTGACCGAGGCGGGTGGGACGGTCACGGCCACCCTCACCAGCGTCGAGCCGCACGTCGAGGACATCGCCGACGCCGACCTCGCGGAGGCGCTCGCCGCGCTCGGCTGGCCGGCCGCCGATCTCGACCCGGCGTTCCCGCCCCGGATCGCGTTCGCCGGTGCCCGCCATCTCGTGCTCGCGGCGGCGACCCGGGCCCGCCTCGCGGATCTCGCCTACGACTTCGCACGCCTCGAGGCCCTGATGCACCGCCTGGACCTGACCACGGTCCAGTTGGTGTGGCGGGAGTCGGCCACCGTCTTCCACGTCCGCGACCCGTTCCCCGTCGGAGGCGTCGTCGAGGACCCGGCGACCGGCGCCGCGGCCGCCGCCTTCGGTGCGTACGCCCGCGAGCTGGGCCTGGTCCCCGAGGAGGCCGTCCTCACCCTGCACCAGGGCCAGGACCTGGGCCGCCCCGGCGAACTCACGGTGACCCTGCACGCGGGCGACCCGCGCGTCCACGTCAGCGGCACGGGGACCCGCATCGCCTGACGGGCACCGAAGAGGTCACGCAGGGCCGGTACGCCGACGGGCACCGCAGGAAGCGGACCCGCGGCTTCCGGCCCTGTCCCGTGGGCTTCACGGCGGCGCGCCGGCGCGCCTGGCCGGCGAGAGTCACGATTCGGTTTCGGCCATCTCCCACCCCTTGCCTCACAGCCGTGTAATCGATTCCAATCCTCGGTACGCAATGCGTGTAATCGATTCCACGAGTTCCACGAGGAGGTGGAGCGGCGATGGCGAGCATCAAGGACGTGGCCGCCGCGGCGGGCGTATCCGTCGCCACGGTGTCCCGTGTCCTGAACGACCATCCGTCGGTCAGCGCCGACGCCCGTACCCGTGTGCTGGCCGCCGTCGAGACGCTGGGCTACCGCCCGAACGCCGTCGCCCGTTCCCTGCGCACCGACCAGACCCGCACCCTCGGCCTGGTCATCAGCGACGTACTCAACCCGTACTTCACGGAGCTGGCCCGCTCGGTCGAGGAAGAGGCCCGCGCGCTCGGCTACAGCGTGATCATCGGCAACGCCGACGAACGCCCCGAGCTGCAGGACCATCACGTCCGGACGCTGCTCGACCGCCGCATCGACGGGCTGCTCGTCTCCCCCACCGACGGCGGCTCGCCGCTGATGCTGGAGGCGGCGCGCGGCGGAACGCCGATGGTGTTCGTCGACCGGTGGATCCCCGGCGTCGACGTGCCCGTGGTGCGCGCGGACGGACAGGCCGCCATCCGGGACCTCGTCGCGCATCTGCACGGGCTGGGGCACCGGCGGCTCGCGATCATCGCGGGCCCCGCGGCCACCACCACCGGCAGTGAGCGTGTGCGGGCCTTCCGGGAGGCGCTCGCCGAGTACGGCGTGCCCCTCCCCGACACCTACATAGGCCAGGGCGACTTCCAGGCCGAGAGCGGGCGGCGGGTCACCGAGGGGTTCCTCGACCTGCCCGAGCCGCCCGAGGTCGTCTTCGCCGCCGACAACCTGATGGCGCTCGGCGCGCTCGACGCCGTACGCGCGCGCGGCCTGCGGGTGCCGGACGACATCGCGCTCGCCGCGTTCGACGACATCCGGTGGTTCGTGCACACCGATCCGCCGGTCACGGCGATCGCCCAGCCGACCGGCGAGCTGGGACGCGCCGCCGTGCGCGCGCTGATCGACCGTATCGAGGGGCGGCCTCCGCAGTCCGTCACCCTCCCCGCTCGGCTCGTCGTACGCCGCTCGTGCGGCGCGCACCACGACGGGAGCCACGGCTCGAACCGTGGCGAGAACCAGACCCCTGTGCAAAGGAGCACGTCGTGAGCAACCCGGACGAGTTGCTGCGCATCGAGGGCATACGGAAATCCTTCCCCGGCGTGGTCGCGCTCGACGGCGTCGACTTCGACCTGCGCCGGGGCGAGGTGCACGTACTCCTCGGTGAGAACGGCGCGGGCAAGAGCACCCTCATCAAGATGCTCTCCGGCGCCTACACGCCCGACGAGGGGCGGATCCTGGCCGGTGGCGAGGAGGTGCGCATCCATGGTGCGCAGGACTCCGAGCGCCTCGGGATCGCCACCATCTACCAGGAGTTCAACCTCGTACCCGATCTCACGGTCGCCGAGAACATCTTCCTGGGCCGCCAGCCGCGCCGCTTCGGGATGATCGACCGGAAGCGGATGGAGGCCGACGCCGAGGCCCTGCTCAAGCGGGTCGGGGTGAATGTCTCGCCCCGCGCGCGGGTGCGTGAACTCGGTATCGCGCGCCTCCAGATGGTCGAGATCGCCAAGGCGCTCAGCCTGGACGCGCGGGTGCTCATCATGGACGAGCCGACCGCCGTGCTCACCTCGGAGGAGGTGGAGAAGCTCTTCACGATCGTGCGGCAGTTGCGGGCCGACGGGGTGGGGATCGTCTTCATCACACACCACCTGGAGGAGATCGCCGAGCTCGGGGACCGGGTGACGGTGATCCGCGACGGGAAGTCCGTCGGGCAGGTGCCCGCCGCCACCCCGCAGGACGAGCTGGTCCGGCTCATGGTCGGGCGGTCCATCGAGCAGCAGTACCCGCGGGAGCGGGCCGAGACCGGTGCCGCACTGCTGTCCGTCGAAGGGCTGACCCGGGACGGGGTCTTCCACGACGTCAGCTTCGCGGTGCACGCGGGGGAGGTCGTCGGCATCGCGGGCCTGGTGGGCGCCGGTCGCACGGAGGTCGTGCGGGCCGTGTTCGGCGCCGATCCGTACGACAAGGGGGCCGTGCAGGTCTCCGGTACGGCGCTGAAGCGGCACGACGTCAACGCGGCCATGGCCGCCGGGATCGGGCTCGTCCCCGAGGACCGCAAGGGGCAGGGGCTGGTCCTCGACGCCTCCGTCGAGGAGAACCTCGGCCTGGTGACCCTGCGCCGGGCCACCCGGGCCGGGATCGTCGACCTCAAGGCGCAGCATGTCGCCGCCGAGCGGATCGCCGGGCAGCTGGGCGTGCGGATGGCCGGGCTCGGTCAGCACGTGCGCACGCTCTCCGGCGGCAACCAGCAGAAGGTCGTCATCGGCAAGTGGCTCCTGGCCGACACCAAGGTGCTGATCCTCGACGAGCCGACGCGCGGTATCGACGTCGGCGCCAAGGTCGAGATCTACCAGCTGATCAACGAGCTGACGGCCGCCGGAGCCGCCGTACTGATGATCTCCAGCGATCTGCCCGAGGTCCTCGGGATGAGCGACCGGGTGCTGGTGATGGCCCAGGGCCGGATCGCGGGTGAGCTCTCCGCCGACCAGGCCACCCAGGACTCCGTGATGGCCCTCGCCGTCAGCACCCCCACCACCACAACCGACAAGGAGGCCGGACGTGGCCACTGACACGCTCAAGAGCGGGAACGCGGGCGCCGGTGGCGTCTCCGGCGTGCGCCGGCTGCTCCTCGACAACGGCGCGCTGACCGCGCTGATCGTCCTCGTCATCGCCATGTCGGCGCTGTCGGGGGACTTCCTCACCACCGACAACCTGCTGAACGTCGGCGTCCAGGCGGCCGTGACGGCCATCCTCGCCTTCGGTGTCACGTTCGTGATCGTCGCGGCGGGCATCGACCTGTCGGTCGGCTCCGTCGCGGCCCTGTCGGCCACCGTGCTGGCCTGGAGCGCCACCTCGCACGGGGTGCCGGTCTTCCTGGCCGTGGTGCTGGCCGTCGCCACCGGCATAGTGGCCGGTCTCGTCAACGGCTTCCTCATCGCGTACGGCAAGCTGCCACCGTTCATCGCCACCCTGGCCATGCTGTCGGTGGCCCGCGGCCTGTCGCTGGTGATCTCCGAGGGCTCCCCGATCGCCTTCCCCGACTCGGTCTCGCACCTCGGTGACACGCTCGGCGGCTGGCTGCCGGTGCCGGTCCTCGTCATGGTCCTCATGGGGCTGATCGCCGCCTTCGTGCTCGGCCGGACGTACATCGGGCGCTCGATGTACGCGATCGGCGGCAACGAGGAGGCCGCCCGGCTCTCCGGGCTGCGGGTGTCCAAGCAGAAGCTCGCCATCTACGCGCTGTCCGGGCTGTTCGCGGCCGTCGCCGGCATCGTGCTCGCCTCCCGGCTGTCCTCCGCGCAGCCGCAGGCCGCCAACGGCTACGAACTGGACGCCATCGCGGCGGTGGTGATCGGCGGCGCGTCGCTGGCCGGCGGTACCGGCAAGGCCTCCGGCACGCTGATCGGCGCGCTGATCCTGGCGGTGCTGCGCAACGGCCTCAACCTGCTGAACGTCTCCGCGTTCTGGCAGCAGGTCGTGATCGGTGTCGTCATCGCGCTCGCCGTGCTCCTCGACACCGTGCGCCGCAAGGCCGGGGCGACTCCGGTGGCCGCCGGTACCGGGGGCAACAAGGGCAAGCAGGCGGGCACGTACGCGCTCGCGGCCGTCGTCACCGTCGGACTCGTCGCCGCGACCTCCCTGCTGCACACCGGCTCCTCCTCCGGCAACCCGAAGATGGGCCTGTCCCTGTCCACCCTGAACAACCCCTTCTTCGTGCAGATCCGGTCCGGCGCCCAGGCCGAGGCGAAGAAGCAGGGCGTGGACCTGACCGTCACGGACGCCCAGAACGACGCCTCCCAGCAGGCCAACCAGCTCCAGAACTTCACCAGTTCGGGACTGGGCGCGATCATCGTCAACCCGGTGGACTCGGACGCGGCGAGCAACTCCGTGAAGTCCGCCGACAAGGCCGGCATCCCGGTGATCGCCGTCGACCGGGGCGTCAACAACGCCAAGACCGACGCGCTGGTCGCCTCCGACAACGTCGCCGGCGGCGAGCTGGCCGCGAAGACGATCGGCGACAGGCTCGGCGGCCACGGCAAGATCGTGATCCTGCAGGGCCAGGCCGGCACCTCCGCCGCCCGCGAACGCGCGCAGGGCTTCGCCAACGGCCTCAAGGCCTACCCCGGCATCCAGGTGGTGGCCCAGCAGCCGGCCGACTTCGACCGCACCAAGGGCCTCGACGTGATGTCGAACCTGCTCCAGGCCCACCCGGACGTCCAGGGCGTCATCGCCGCCAACGACGAGATGGCCCTCGGCGCGATCAAGGCGCTCGGCTCCAAGGCCGGCAAGTCGGTCTCGGTGGTCGGCTTCGACGGCACCCCGGACGGCCTGACGGCGGTCAAGAACGGCACGCTGTACGCGTCGGTCGCCCAGCAGCCCTCCCAGCTCGGGAAGATCGCCGTGGACAACGCGCTCAAGGCGATCCAGGACAAGAAGGTCGAGTCGACGATCAAGGTGCCGGTGAAGGTGGTCACGAAGGAGAACGTGGCCGGGTTCACGGGCTGAGGTACCAAGGAGGGGGGGGGGGGGCGGCCGATGGAGCTGCGACCCCCCACCGCCACATACCTCGGTGCTCATTATTCTTTGGGAGTGGACACCAGAGAGGGGGGGGGGGGCGGCG